>NZ_CP118574.1:4733750-5068125 GCF_028898845.1 Streptomyces sp. WZ-12
GTGACGTCGTAGGAGGCGCAGCCGCTGAGGGCCAGGGCCAGGGAGGCGGCCGTCAGCAGCCCGGCTATGGACGAGCGGCGGGCCGCGGATATCTGCTTCGACATGCGAGATCTTTCCTGGAGTCGTTCGCTGGCTGCTGTGGTTTTTTCGGCGCTCTTCCGCGTGGCCCGGTGCTCGCCGGCGGTGGCCGGGAGCGCGCGCGACCCGTTTTCCGGGCACGACGAAGCGGGCGCGGACGGAGTCGTGGCCCGGTGCGCCGACCGTCTGTCGAACGGACTTCAGCGACTATACAGACCAGGTACACACCATGTGTATAGAAGTGTGGGAAGGGTGGTGTGAGCCTGGTGACAGCCCGATCGGGCGCACTCCGCGCGACACTCCGTCGCGCCCGCGGTGGACTTCTGCTGTGACCGCCCCGCCGGACGACTGCCTGGCCCGCAACGACTGGATCTGCGGCGACTACCTGACCTCCCGCCGCCAGATCCTGCTCGACGCGGTCGGCCAGCATGTGCAGCTCACGGTGGTTTCGGTGGGGCTCGGGCTGGTGATCGCCCTCCCCCTGGCGCTGCTGGCCCGCCGACGGCGCTGGATGGCCGGCCCGGTGCTCGGCCTCACCACCGTGCTCTACACGATCCCGTCGCTGGCGATGTTCTCGCTGCTGCTGCCGGCCTACGGGCTCTCCGCCGCCCTCGTCGTGGTCGGCCTCGCCCTCTACTCCCTCACCCTGCTCGTCCGGAACATCCTGGCGGGGCTGAGCGGAGTCCCCGTCGAGGCCAAGGAGGCCGCCCGCGGCATGGGGTACGGGCCGATGCGGCAACTGCTGACGGTGGAGCTGCCGTTGGCGGTGCCCGCCGCGATGGCCGGGCTGCGCATCGCCACGGTCTCCGCGGTCGCCCTGACCACCGTCGGCGCGATCGTCGGGTACGGCGGGCTGGGCAACCTCATCTACGCCGGGATGAACTCCTTCTTCAAGGCGCAGGTGCTGACCGCGTCCGTGCTCTGCGTGCTCATCGCGGTCGCCTTCGACCTGCTGCTGCTCGGCGCGGAACGGCTGCTCACGCCCTGGCGGCGGGCCGGCCGGAGCCCCCGGCCGGCCCGCGGGCGGGCGCTGTCGGCCGCCTCCGGGCGGCGGGCATGAGCACCCTCGCCGCGGTCTGGGCCTGGCTGGCCACCGCCGCCAACTGGTCCGGGGAGAACGGCATTTGGCACCGCCTCGCCCAACACGTCGTCCTCACCTTCGCCTGCCTCGTCCTCAGCGCCCTGATCGCGCTGCCGGTGGCGCTGACGCTGGGACACCTGGGCCGCGGCGGCGCGCTTGCGGTCAACCTGGCCAACGTCGGCCGCGCGGTGCCGACCTTCGCGGTCCTCGTGCTGCTCCTGCTGACCCCGATCGGGCGGCACGGGCAGTGGCCGACGATCATCGCGCTGGTGTTGTTCGCCATCCCGCCGCTGCTCACCAACGCCTATGTCGGGATGCGCGGGGTGGACCAGGACGTGGTCCGGGCCGCGCGGGGCATGGGGATGACCGGGGTCCAACTGGTGTGGCGGGTGGAGGCGCCGCTGGCGCTGCCGCTGGTGCTGACCGGCGTGCGGATCGCCGCCGTGCAACTCGTCGCCACCGCCACGCTGGCCGCGCTGGTCGGCGGCGGTGGGCTCGGCCGGATCATCACCGCGGGCTTCAACCTCGCCAGCACCCCGCAGGTGGTGGCCGGTGCGGTGGTGGTGGCGGTGTTCGCGCTGCTGATGGAGGGAGTGTTCGAGCTGGTGCAGCGCTACGCGCCGGCCCGGGCGCGCGGACGGACCCCGTGAGCGCGGCCCGCCCGACGCCGGTCCCGCGCCGCCCGTACCGCGGCCCGCGGACCGCGTTGGTGGCCCTGGTCGTGTTGGCCGGGCTGGCCTCCTGCATCGGTGGGCCGTCGCTGGAGCACCGTGGGGCGATCACCGCGGAGCCCGGCGACAGTCACGAACTGTCCATCGGCTCGGCCGGCTTCACCGAGAGCGAGCTGCTCGCCCAGATGTACGCGACGCTGCTCCAGCAGGCCGGCTACCGCACCCACTTGCTCACCGTCGGCAACCGCGAGCTGTACGAACCGGCGCTGGAGGCCGGCCAGATCGACGTCGTCCCCGAATACGCCGCCACCTTCGCGGACTGGCTCAACGCCAAGGAGCACGGGCCCGAGGCGGCTCCGGTCGCCTCCCCCGACCTGGACGTCACCATGGCCGCGCTGCGCCGGCTCGCCGCGCCGCGCGGTCTGACCGTGCTCCCGCCGGGCCGCGCCGTCGACCAGAACGCCTTCGCGGTACGCGCCTCCTACGCCGCCGAGCACCGCCTCCGCACCCTCAGTGACCTGGGTCGCGCCAAGCTGCCGGTGCGGCTGGCGGCCGGTGACGAGTGCGTCCAACGTCCCTTCTGTGCCCCCGGGTTGCGGAAGACCTACGGCATCGACATCACCGCCGTGGATCCGAAGGGGGTCGGCACCACACCGTCGAAACAGGCCGTGCAGAACGGTCAGGACCAGATGGTGCTGACCACCAGCACGGACGCCACCCTCGACCAGTTCGGACTCGTCGTCCTCGCCGACGACCGGAAGCTCCAGAACGCCGACTACATCGTCCCCGTCGTCAACCGCGCGCGGGCCGGCGGCGCCCGCCCGGCCGCCGCGCTGAACCGCCTCAACACGGTGCTGACCACCGAGGATCTGGCTCGGCTCAACGAACAGGTCGATAGCTGGCGCCGACTCCCCGCCGAAGTCGCCCACAACTACCTCATGGAAAAGGGGCTGTTGAGGAAAGGCTGACGCCGCCCGAGAGAGCGTTTCACGTGAAACACCGTGCTGCGTACGCCGTTTCACGTGAAACACCGCGTCCGCTCCGCGCCCGACTCACTCCGTCGGGACGGAATCCACCTCCGGCCGCCCCCGCGACACCCCCCGCACCTCCGGGGCGATGGTGCGGCGCAGCGCCTCGTGCAGGGTCGTCGGGGTCAGGACGCCCACCAGCCGCGGGCCGTCCAGGACCGCGATCCACCCGGCGTCGTGCTTCAGCATCTCGCTGAACGCGTCCTTGAGCGTCCCGGTCACCGGGATCCACGCCTCCATGCGGCGGGCGTGGTCCGCGACGGTCCCGCCCGCGCCCGCCAGGCGCTCCGTGCCCACCCAGCCGTGCAGCGCACCGTCGGCGTCCAGCACCACCGCCCAGCGGGCGTCCTCGCCCCGCAGCCGGGTCACCGCCTCCGCGGCCGGCTCGGCGAGCCGGGCGAACGGCGGTCGTTCGAGGTCGTCGCGGTCGATGGAGGTCACCGAGAGCTGCTTCAACGCCCGGTCCGCGCCCACGAATTCGGCGACATAGGGCGTCGCGGGCGCGCCGAGCACCCGCGCCGGGGTGTCGAACTGCTCGATCCGGCCGGCACCGTAGACCGCGATCCGGTCGCCGAGCCGGATGGCCTCCTCGATGTCGTGGGTGACCAGCAGCACCGTCTTGTGCATATCGGCCTGGAGCCGCAGGAACTCCTTCTGGAGGCGGTCCCGGACGACCGGGTCGACGGCGCCGAACGGCTCGTCCATCAGCAGCACGGGCGGATCGGCCGCCAGCGCGCGGGCCACCCCCACCCGTTGGCGCTGCCCGCCGGACAACTGGTCGGGGTAGCGCGGTCCGTAGACGGCCGGGTCCAGGCCGACCAGGTCCAGGAGTTCGGCGGCCCGCTCCCGCGCCTTGGCCCGCTTCCAGCCGGTCAGCACCGGCACCGTCGCGGTGTTGTCGAGGACGGTCCGGTGCGGAAAGAGGCCGGTCTGTTGGATGACGTAGCCGATCCGGCGGCGGAGCCGCACGGGGTCGACTCCGGAGACGTCCGCACCGTCGACGAGGATCCGGCCCTCGGTGGGGTCGATGAGCCGGTTCACCATCATCATGGTCGTCGTCTTCCCGCACCCGGACGGACCGACCAGCGTGACCAACTCGCCCTTGCCGACCTCGAAGGAGAGGTCGTCGACGGCCGTCGTCCCGTCGGGATAGCGCTTGGTGACCGACTCGAACCGGATCATTGCGCCATTGAATCCCGCGCCCCGTCGCCGTTCCCGTCATGCGGGCAATCGAGTGGGGAAACGGAACGGCGGCGGGGGCCGTACGAGTGCTTCGGGGGCACCGCCTCTCGTCCTCCCGCGCCCGGCCCGTTCGGCGTGCTTACGATCCACTTCGGCCGCCTCCTCGGAAGGGTGGAAGGGAACGCCACATGAGAGCCGTAGCAATCAACGCCTTCGGTGAGGACCCGCAACTGATGGAGCTGCCGCAGCCCGAGCCGGGACCCGGTGAGGTCCTGGTGCGGTTGGCCGCGGCCGGCCTTAACCCGATCGACTGGAAGCTGGCCGACGGCCACTTCGGAGCCATGCAGGCCACCTTTCCTCTGGTGCTGGGCGCGGACGGGGCGGGGGAGGTGGTCGCGGTGGGAAGTGGCGTGCGGCGGTTCACCGTGGGGGATCCGGTGTTCGGCCAGTTCCAGCGGCCCGAGCGGGGCGGCGGTTCCTACGCCGAGTTCGCCGCGGCCCGGGAGGGCGACATCGCGCTGGCCGCCCGCAGCGTGACCTACGCGACCTCGGCGGCCGTGCCGACGGCCGGGATGACCGCGTACAACCTCGTCGAGGAGACCCGGGTCGTTGAGGGACGGCGGGTACTGATCGTCGGTGCGACCGGCGGGGTCGGCACCTTCGCCACCCAGATCGCGGCCGGTCGCGGCGCCGAGGTCATCGCCACCGCCCGCCCCGCCAAGGCGGAGTTGATGCGCACGTTGGGCGCCGCGGAGACCGTCGACCACACGGCGGGCCCGATCGCCGACCAGGTCCTCGCGGCCCACCCGGAAGGGGTGGACGTGCTGATCGACATGACCAGCGACGCCAAGGGCTTCGTCGAGATGACCCGGGCGGTGCGGGACGGCGGGGTGGCGGTCTCGCTGATCGGCGCCGCCGACGCCGATGTCCTCACCGAACACAATCTGCGCGGCTTCAACTTCGTCAACCGCCCCTCCCCCCAACTCCTGGAGATCCTCGCCGGGCACCTCGACGCGGGGCGCCTCACGGTCCTGGTGGGCCTCGAAGTCCCCCTGGAGCAGGCCCCGGAGGCGCTGGCGGCCAGCCGCACCGGGCGGGCGCAGGGGAAGACCGTCCTGGCGATCTGAGCCAGTTCGCCCCGCTAGGGCCTGTCCAACGGATCAACGGTCCTTAGGGCGTCGCCTCGGGGCCCGGCACCGTCCGCGGTCGGTGCTTGGGTACCGTCGTGCGGCGGAGGCGGGCGGCCAGCGGGCCGGCCGTGGCGAGGGCGATGACGAGCGCGGCCGCGCCGATCGTGCTCCACACACCGGTGCGCAGGGCGGCGGTCAGGGCGTCGGTGTAGGCGTCGGCGGCGGGGCGGGAGACCGCGGTGGGCAGGGCGTTCAGGAGCCGGGCGCGGAGCAGCGCCAGCGTCGCGGACAGCAGGGCGCAGGCCAGCGCGCAGCCGAGCGCGGTGCCGACCAGCGCGCGGCGTCGGCGGCGGACGAGCAGCAGCCCGGCCAGGAGGCAGAGCGCGGCGGCCGGCGGCAGCAGCCGGGCACCGGTGCGCGCGGCCCGGAATCCGGTCCGGAAGTGGGGCACGTCGGGGGACTTGAGCAGCACGATCGAGGTGCCGGTGGGCGGCACGTGGCGAACGATGTCAATGCCCAGGGCGTTCCCGGTGAGTTGGTGCCTCACGCGGGCGAGGACCGGTGCGAGGTCGAGGGTGACGGGGGCGTTGCCGGAGGTGGCGAGGGTGCCGTCCAGGGTCCGGTGGGCGGTGCGGTGCACCCCGGTCCAGAGCGCGGGGAACGTGCGGGCGGTGACGACCTGACGCACCTGTTTGTCGACGAACTCGCGGATGCCGAGGGTGAACTTCCGTCGTAGCGCCGGTCGTTCGGCGCGGGGGACGGCCTTGAGCAGCCCGTCGAGCCGGACGTGGGGCATCACGCCGTTGGTGACGTCGTGGACGACGGCGTCCTGGATGGCGGGGTTGCCGGCGAGCGGGGCGACCGTGGCCACATAGCGGTCGGTGTCGGTGAGTTCGGCGCGGGCCCAGACGGCGGCCAGGCTCAACGGCAGCAGCAGCGCTCCGATCACCAGCAGCGCTCCGCCGGCCAGCGAGCGGGCCCGGCGCGGCCGTCCCGGTGAGCAACGCGCCTCCGCCTCCCGGCCGTCGGCGCGTGCGGGTGCACTCGCTGACATCGCGTCGCGGTCCTTCCTGCCCCGGCGGTTGCTGCCACCCTCCAGGCAAGTCGGTGCGGGGGGCGGTCGCGAGCGGGGCCGGTGCCAACGGGTGACCGCGGGGACGCGCGACGGCACGGCGCTCGCGCGGTGCTCAGCCGGACCGTCGGGCCTTTCCGCGCCGGACCGCCCGGACCACCCTGGGGGCGGACAACGCGCAGGCCAGGGCGATCACTGTCCACCCCATCGGGCCGCTCCCGTGCGCCGTCGTCCGAGCACCGCGGCGGTGCCGGTTGACGGCGTGCGGGCCCGTGCCCGGGCCGGGTTCAGCCGAGTGGGGCGAACCCGGGAGGGGCGTGGGGTCAGTGCCGGTGCGGTCCGGGGCGGTGGACGGGGCCGTGGGAGTCGTCGCAGTGGCTGCCGGAGGGCTGCACGGGGCCGGGCCCGGGGCCCAGGGTGAGCAGCTCGTCCTCGTCCTGTTCGCCGAGGTGGTCGACCTGGAGGGTGGCGTGGGTGATGCCGTACTCGGTGCGCAGCAGCTCCTGGAGGCTGCGGCGGACCTTGTGGCAGTCGCCACCCGGGGCCACGAGGATGTGCGCGGACAGCGCGGGCTGCCCGGAGGTGATCTGCCAGATGTGCAGGTCGTGCACCTCCACGACCTGCTCCCCGGCGACCAGGTGGTCGCCCAGCGCGTCCGGATCGATCCCGGCCGGGGCGGCCTCCATGAAGATCCGGCCGGACTCCCGCACCAGCCCCGTGCCGGCCTTCAGCATCAGCGCGACGACGACCAGCGAGGCGATCGCGTCGGCCCGGGCGAAGCCCGTGGTCAGCACGATCAGGCCGGAGATCGCGGTGGCGATGAAGCCGAACAGGTCGGTGAGGATGTGCTGGTAGGCGCCCTCGATGTTCAGGCTGGAGCGGTTGGCCTTCGACAGGAACCAGGTGCAGATCAGGTTCACCACGACACCGGACAGCGCGGTGATCACCACCAGGCCGCCGGTGACCTCGGGCGGCGAGATCAACCGCTGGACCGCCTCGTAGGCCAGCCAGAGGGAGAGCACCAGCAAGGTGATGCCGTTGGCCTGCGCGGAGAGGATCTCGGCGCGCTTGAGGCCGTAGGTGTAGCCGCCCCGCGCGGGCTTCGCGGCCAGGCGCATCGCGACCAGGGCCAGCACGATCGAGACCGCGTCGGTGAGCATGTGGGCCGCGTCCGAGATCAGCGCCAGCGACTGCGCCAGGAAGCCGATGACGACCTCGATCGCCATGTAGGCGGTCAGCAGGATGAGCGCGGCCCGCAGCCAGCGCCGGTCGGCGTCGGGGGAGACCCCGTGGGCGTGGCTGTGTGCATGGCTGTGTCCACTGTGGGCGTGCTCGGTCATGGCGCGCTCCTTCTCGGCTCCACCTTGCTCGTCGCTGCGAAGCAAACCGCACTTCGGGAAAAGATCCAAAGGCTGCACCGGTGACCGTTGTCATTACCGTCGAACGGGCTATCGTGCCTGGTCAGAGCGGTGTGTTGCGGGAGCGCGCGAGCGGCGGCGGATTCTGTCCCGGAGGGGAGCGTTCGGCGTTTTGCGGGAGACACCCGGTTTCACGTGAAACATGCGTGCGGTTTCACGGGCGGCGGCGACCGGCCCGCGGTGCGGTGGGATTCCGGCGAGCGGGTGGGAAGAAAAGAGGACAGCGCGCGGATCCCCCTCGCGCGCTGTCCGGTCCATGGCCGGGCCCGCCTCGTTCCGGGCCCCCGGACAGTAATAGCAAGTAATTGCGCATCGCGTGCAGGAGGGCGCGGGGTGGGCGCACCGGAACGTGCCGCGGCGCGTGGGGCCTCCCCGGAAGCCGCGGCGGCCCGGCCGGTCAGTAGAGTTCGGCACCCGTCCCCCGACGGGCTCCGTTCCGCAAGCCCCGTCCCTTCGCGCCCCGAGGTACCCCGCCGTGACTCCCCCGCTTCCGCTCTCCGTCGTTGGTATCGGGGCCGATGGCTGGGACGGGTTGGCGCCGGCCGCGCGGCGGGAGTTGGGTGCGGCCGAGGTACTGATCGGCGGGGCGCGGCAGTTGGCGTTGCTGCCGGATGAGTGCACGGGCGAGCGGGTGGCGTGGCCCTCGCCGCTGCGACCCGCGGTCCCCGGGCTACTCGCCGCGCACGCCGGGCGGCGGGTCTGCGTGCTGGCCAGTGGGGACCCGATGTTCTACGGGATCGGGCGGACCCTGACCGAGGTGATGGCGGAGGACCCCGTGGTACGGCGACCGCTGCGGGTGGTGCCGCATCCGTCGTCGGTGGCGTACGCCTGCGCCAGGTTGGGCTGGGCGGTGGAGGACACCGAGGTCGTCACGCTCGTCGGACGGCCCGCGGAGAACCTGGTGCGGGCGCTGCACGACGGGCGGCGGGTGCTGGTGCTGTCGGCCGGGGCCGGGACGCCCGGCGAGGTCGCGGCGCTGCTGCGGGCGCGGGGCTTCGGCCCGAGCCGGATGCGGGTGTGGGAGCAACTCGGCGGCGCGCGCGAGCGGTTGGTCGACGGCACCGCGCGGGCGTGGGACGCGCCCGCCGGCGATCCGCTCAATGTGATCGCGCTGGACTGTGCGCGGGAGCCGGACGCCCCGCGGCTGCCGGTCGTGCCCGGACTCCCCGACGACGCCTACGAGCACGACGGCCAGTTGACCAAGCGTCACATCCGGGCGGCCACGCTGGCCGCGCTCGCCCCCGCGCCCGGCGAACTCCTCTGGGACGTCGGCGGCGGCTCCGGCTCCATCGCCGTCGAATGGTTGCGCGCGCACCGCAGTTGCCGGGCGGTCAGCGTCGAACGGGACGCGGCACGGGCGGCGCGGATCGGCCGCAACGCGCGGGCGCTCGGCGTCCCGGGCCTTCAGGTGGTGCACGGGGCGGCGCCCGCCGCGCTGGCCGAACTGCCGTCGCCGGACGCGGTGTTCATCGGTGGCGGGCTGACCGCGCCGGGGTTGCTGGACGCCTGCTGGGAGGCGCTGCCCCCGGGCGGCCGGCTGGTCGCGAACACGGTGACGCTGGAGTCCGAGGCGCTGCTGACCGAGTGGTACCGGCGGCACGGCGGCGAGTTGGTGCGGCTCGCGGTCGCCCATGCGGTGCCGGTCGGCGGCTTCACGGGGTGGCGGCAGGCGATGCCGGTCACCCAGTGGTCGGCGGTGAAGCCCGCGCGGCCCGGTGCAATGGAGCCCGGCCCGCGGGGGACCGCCGTGCCGTCCCGCCCCCAGGACCCCTCGTAACCTCCCCAGGAGATCGACAGCATGACCGTTCACTTCATCGGCGCGGGCCCCGGCGCCGCCGACCTGATCACCCTGCGCGGCGCCCGCACCCTCGCCTCCTGCGGGGTGTGCCTCTACGCGGGGAGCCTGGTGCCGCGCGAACTCCTCGCCGAATGCCCGCCCGGGGCCCGGCTGATCGACACCGCGCAGCTCGATCTGGACGCGATCACCGCGGAGTTGGTCCGCGCGCACGAGGAGGGCCACGACGTCGCCCGGCTGCACTCCGGCGACCCGTCCGTCTTCAGCGCGGTGGCCGAGCAGATGCGCCGGCTGGACGCGGCGGGGGTGCCCTACGAGGTCGTGCCGGGCGTGCCGGCGTTCGCCGCGGCGGCGGCCGCCCTCAAGCGCGAACTGACGGTGCCCACCGTCGGCCAGACCGTCATCCTCACCCGCGTCGCCCAGCGCGCCACGCCCATGCCGGACGGCGAGGACCTGGCGACCCTGGGCCGCAGCGGCGCGCTGCTGGTGCTGCACCTCGCGGCGATGTACGTCGACCGGATCGTGGACGAACTGCTGCCGCACTACGGCGCGGACTGCCCGGCCGCCGTGGTGGCGATGGCCTCCCGGCCCGAGGAGCTCGTCCTGCGCGGCACGCTCGGCGACATCGCCGGGCAGGTGAAGGCCGCCGGGGTGGTCCGGACCGCGGTGATCATGGTCGGCCGCACGCTGGGGGCCGAGCAGTTCCGCGACAGCCACCTCTATTCGCCGGAGCGGGAGCGGCCGCACACGCCGTGCGGCGAGGGCGCCTGAGAAGACGTCAAGAGTCGTGCGCACCAGGCCTGTCCGACTGAATTGTATGACCGCATCGGGGTGAAAGTCTGTTTTCCTGACGTCGGACGCCGGTAAGGAAGCGTCGACACCCAGGGGGACCGACGCTAAGGAGCACGTCCACGATGCGTACCAGAATGGCCGCCGGCGCGGTCGTCGCCGCGACCCTACTGACCCTCACCGGTAGCACTGTCGCCAGCGCCAACGGCAAGGACAACCCGCCCCGGATGAAGGACAGCCCCATCCAGATGGTCGCCTGTGCCCTTGGGACCGCACTGGGCTCGCTCACCGGCGGAGACGCCAACTGTGTGCGGGACCGGATGGATCGGGCCCGCGAGGACCAACGCCGGAAGGGGCAGCGTAAGGACAAGCTCGGTCGCGGCGCCGGGCGCGCGGACGACATGGGGCGTGCCAACGACGCTGGCCGTGAGGACGGCCTGGGCACCGGGGAGATGCTGCCGCGGATGTGACGAGCGGCGTACGGCGGGGGCCGGGTCCTGGCCGGCCGGCGCGGGTTTCACGTGAAACCTCCAGCGCCGGCCGTGCTAGGCACCCGGCCCCCGTGGCTCCGCCCGGCCCACCACCAGTCCCGCCCGGTCGATGCAGATGACGTCGACCGCGACCGGCGCGCCGCGCAGGACGGCCAGCGACTCGTCCCGGGCCGTGGCCGCCACCAGATCGCCCAGCGGAACGCCGGCCGCCGTGCACAACTGGAGTGCCGCGAGGCCGGTGTTGGCGCCGGCCACCGCCTCCGCCAGCGCCTCGTCGGCACCGCCGCGCCGGGCCAGCTCGGCCAGAAAGCCCTTGTCCACCTGGGACCGCGCCGAGTGCAGGTCCAGGTGCCCGGCCGCCAACTTGGAGAGCTTGGCGAAGCCGCCGCAGATCGTCAGCCGGTCGACGGGATGGCGGCGGATGTACTTGAGCACCGCCCCCGCGAAGTCCCCCATGTCGAGCAGCGCGTCCTCCGGCAGGTGGTGCAGGGCGACCGCGACCTTCTCCGACGTCGAGCCGGTGCAGCCGGCGACGTGCCGCCGGCCCGCGGCCCGGGCCACGTCGACCCCGCGCCGGATCGAGTCGATCCACGCCGAGCAGGAGTACGGCACGACGATCCCGGTCGTCCCCAGGATCGACAGTCCGCCCAGGATGCCCAGGCGCGGATTCCAGGTGCTGCGCGCGATCTCCTCGCCGTGGTCGACGGAGATCGTGACCTCGACGTCCGCGGTCGCGCCGGGTCCCCGGTGCGCCTCCGCGACGCGCGCCAGATGCTCCCGGATCAGTTGGCGCGGTACGGGATTGATGGCGGGTTCGCCGACGTCCAGCGGGAGTCCAGGACGGGTGACCGTGCCCACGCCGGGACCTGCCCGGTAGACCACGCCGCTCCCGGTCGGCAGCGCCCGCACCGTGGCGCGCACCAGTGCCCCGTGCGTCACGTCGGGATCGTCCCCGGCGTCCTTCACCACCCCGGCCATGGCGGTGGCGGGTCCCGTTCCGGCGGCGGTCAGCTCCTCGACGGCGAGCGCGAAGGCCGGCGTCTGCCCCTTCGGCAGCGTGATGGTGACCGGGTCCGGGAACTCGCCGCTCAACAGCGCGGTGTAGGCGGCCGTGCCGGCCGCGGTGGCGCACGCCCCGGTGGTCCACCCGTGCCGCAGCCCGGTGTGCGCGAGCTGTGCGCTGCGGCCTCCCGTACCCTTCGGTTGCGTTTCACCCACGGAGGTTCCCGCCGCTCATGTCGTCCGCACCCGTCCATGACCCCGTCCGCCATGTGGTGATCCTCGGCGGCACCACGGAGGCCCGCCGGCTGGCCGCGGCGTTGGTGACGGAGCCGGCGGTGCGGGTGACGAGTTCACTGGCCGGTCGGGTGGCGGCGCCGCGGCTGCCCGCCGGAGAGGTGCGGATCGGTGGGTTCGGCGGCCCCGAGGGCCTGGCCCGCTGGCTGCGGGAGCACGCGGTGGACGCGCTCATCGACGCCACCCATCCTTTCGCCGGCACGATCAGTTTCCACGCGGCCCGGGCCGCCGCCTGTGCCCATGTTCCCCTGCTGGCGCTGCGCCGCCCCGGCTGGGGCGCGCAACCCGGCGACGTCTGGCACCCGGTCCCCACCCTCGCCGAGGCCGCCGCCGCCCTGCCCGCGCTCGGCGGCCGGGTCTTCCTGACCACCGGCCGGATGGGTCTGGCGCACTTCGCCCACCTCACGGACCAGTGGTTCCTGGTCAGGTCGGTGGACGCGCCCGAGGCACCGCACCCGCCCCGGATGACCGCGCTCCTGGACCGCGGCCCGTTCACCCTCGACGGGGAACGGGAGTTGCTGCGCCGCCACCGCATCGACGTCCTGGTGACGAAGGACAGCGGCGCCGCGGCGACCGCACCCAAGCTGGCCGCCGCCCGGGAGGCCGGGGTGCCGGTGGTGGTCGTCCAGCGGCCACCGGTTCCGGAGGGCGTGCCGGTGGCCGCGGAACCGGCCGCGGCGGTGGAGTGGGTGCGGGCGCTGCTCGGCTGACGCCCCGTGAGCGGTCAGCGCTCCGGGTACCGTCGCGGCGTCCAGACCGCCTCCGTACCGTCGTCGCGCCGCACTCGCTGGGTCTGTGACGAGCCGACCAGCAGGATCGTGCGCATGTCGACCTGGGCGGGATCGAGGTCGGTGAGCGGGACGGTGCGCAGCGACTCCTCGGGGCCGCCGATGTCGCGGGCGAGCATGACCGGGGTGTCCGGCGCGCGGTGCTCCAGCAGGACGTCCCGGGCCTTGGCCACCTGCCAAGTGCGGCTGCGGGAACCGGGGTTGTAGAGGGCCAGTGCGAGGTCGGCGGCGGCCGCCGCGCGCAGCCGTTCGGCGATCACCTCCCAGGGCTTGAGCCGGTCGGAGAGCGAGATCACCGCGTAGTCGTGGCCCAAGGGGGCGCCGGCGCGGGCGGCGGCGGCGTTGGCGGCCGTGACACCGGGCAGCACCCGCACCGGGACGGAGCGGTAGGGCTCCTGGGACGCCACTTCGAGGACCGCGGTGGCCATCGCGAAGATGCCCGGGTCGCCGCCGGAGACCACCGCGACCCGGCGGCCCCGGCGGGCCAGGTCCAGGGCGAACTCGGCGCGCTCGGACTCGACCTTGTTGTCGGTGGCGTGCCGGCGCTGGCCCGGGCGTACCGGGACGCGGTCCAGGTACGTGGCGTAGCCGACGAGGTCGTCGGCGGCGGCCAGGGCGCCGCGGGATTCCGGGGTGAGCCAGCGCGGACCGGCCGGCCCGGTGCCGACCACGACCACCTCGCCGGCGTCCGCGGCGGCCGGCTCCGGCTCCTCGGCCGCGGTGGCGATGCGGCTGGGGACGACCGCGACGGAGAAGTACGGAACGCTGTCGGCGTCTATGTCGGACAGCGCGCCGGTGCGCTCCCCGGCCATCGTGGCGCGCTCGACGTAGCGGGCCTCCGGCATCCGGCCGGAGCGCTCCAGGGCGCGGCGGACGGTGGGGAAGGTGCGGCCCAGCTTCATCACCACCGCGGAGTCGGTGGCGCTCAGACGGGCCGTCAGCTCTTCCTCGGACAGCGTGCCGGGGAGGACGGTCAGCACCTCGTCGGCCTCGGTGAGGGGGGTGCCCAGCCGGGCCGCGGCGGCGTTGATGGAGGTGACGCCGGGCACGACCTCGGTGGGGTAGCGGTGCGCCAGCCGCTTGTGCATGTGCTGGTACGAGCCGTAGAAGAGCGGGTCGCCCTCGGAGAGCACCGCGACCGTGCGGCCGGCGTCGAGATGGGCCGCGAGCCGCGCCGCCGCCGCCTCGTAGAACTCGTCCAGGGCGCCGCGGTAGCCGCCGGGGTGGTCGGTCGACTCGGTGGTGACCGGGTAGACCAGGGCCTCCTCGATGTGGTCCGGGCGGAGGTGCGGGGCGGCGATGGAGCGCGCGATGGAACGGCCGTGCCGGGCGCTGTGGTACGCCACCACATCGGCCTCGGCGATGACCTCCACCGCCCGCACGGTCATCAGGGACGGGTCGCCGGGGCCGAGGCCGACGCCGTAGAGGCGTCCGGTGGAGTGCCGCGGGGAGTGTGCGGCCGGCTGGTCCGGCGCACCGCTGGGGGACTGCTGCTCGCGCACGCTCACTCCTCCTCGCTCGCCAGGGCGTTGAGCGCCGCCGCGGCCATGGCGCTGCCGCCGCGCCGCCCGCGCACCACGATGTGCTCCAGCTTCGACGGGTGGCCGATCAGCGCGTCCTTGGACTCGGCCGCGCCGATGAAGCCGACCGGGATGCCGAGGACGGCGGCGGGGCGCGGCGCCCCCTCCTCGATCATTTCGAGGAACCGGAAGAGGGCGGTGGGGGCGTTGCCGAAGGCGACCACGGCGCCCTCCAGCCGGTCCCGCCACAGTTCGAGCGCGGCGGCGCTGCGGGTGGTGCCCATCCGGGCGGCCAGCTCCGGAACGGCCGGATCGCCGAGGGTGCACAGCACCTCGTTGTCCGCGGGCAGTCGCTTGCGGGTCACGCCGCTGGCCACCATGGTGGCGTCGCACAGGATCGGCGCACCGGCGCGCAGCGCGGCCCGGGCACTGGCCACGACGCCCGGGGTGAAGGCCAGGTCGCGGACGAGATCGACCATGCCGCAGGCGTGGATCATGCGGACCGTGACCCGGCTGACATCGGCGGGCAGTTCGGACAGGTCCGCCTCGGCGCGGATGGTGGCGAAGGACTGGCGGTAGATGGCCGCCCCGTCCTTTTCGTAGTCGAACGCGGTCACTTGAGCCTCGGGGTCGTGGGTTGAGGGGTGGAAGAGGGGTGTGGGGCGTCGGCGGGGGGTGCCAAGTCCCGTGTGCCAGGGGCCGGTTCGGCCCGTACGCAAGAAGCCGGACCTTGTGGTGTTTCACGTGAAACGGCGCTCGGTCGGGGCGTTTCACGTGAAACATCCGCCGGGGCCGTGGAGTTGGAGCGCACGGCGGTGGTGCGGTATCCGTCGGGCGTCGCCAGGACGTCGATCCAGGCGCCGTGCGGATGACCGCAGCGCCGTGCGCAGCCCGACCAGTGGACGGGCGGGCCGACGGGCGGGGCGGAGTCGCCCGCCGGGACGGGCCGGCCCGTGGCGAGGGCGGCCGACGCATCGCTCCGCACGTCCGTCAGGGACTTGGCGCAGCCGGGGAGGCCGGTGCAGGCGGTGACCCCGCGCCACGGCGAGGCCGGGTCGGTGACCAGACCGGCGGCGGCGAACTCGCCCAGCCGTCGGTCCGCCGCGCTCGCCGGCAGGCCGGGGACGACGATGCCGCGCCAGGGCGTGAGGCGCAGCGCGCCGGAGCCGTCCGCCGCGGCGACCTCGGCCAACAGCCGCCACTGGCCCGCGGTCAGCCGGCCGAGCGGCGCCAGGACCACCAGCGCGCGGCGGCCGCCCGGGCCCTCGACCGGGCCGGGGACGGCGGCATCGGCGTACGGCACCGCCGGCCGCGGGCCGGTCGCCGCCGCGTGGGCGGCGGGCTCGGCGGTGATGCCCGCGGCCCGCAGCGCACCCCGCACGTCGTGGACGGTGAGCGGGCGCGCGGCGGGGAGTTCGCGGACCCGCCAGGCGCCGCTGTCGCTCTCGGCCGCGGCGGCCAGGAAGGTCTCGGCGGCGATCAGCGCCGCCCGCGGGACGTCGTCCGCCGCGATCCGCAGCGCCGCCGGGTCCTCGCCGACGCGGAGCAGCGCCCCGTGCCCGGACGCCGCCCCCGGGGCGAACGCGGTGCCCGCCGGGGCCCGTCGGCCGGATTCTGCGAGCAAGGTCACATCGCCGCCGAGCCCCGCCACATCGCCCCGCCCGTCGTCGAGGACGAACAGGAAACGGCCCGAAAGGGCCGTCGCCGGCTCGCTCGCGCACAGCAGCGCATCCAGGCTCCGGGCCCACCACCGCACGTCGGAGGGGGTGTGGTGGTCCAGCCCGGCCAGCGGCGAGGCCAGCACGTTGCGGATCCGCTCATGACGGACCGACGGCAGCAGCCCGGCGTCGGTGAGGAGGGCGGCCAGGCGGCCGCCGCAGTCGTCGGGCAGGCCGCGGAGTTCGACGTTGCCGCGGGAGGTGAGCGAGAGGTGGCCGTCGCCGAGGAGTTCCGCGGCGTCCGCCAGCGCGCGGGCCTGGGATGCCGTCAAGTCCCCTGCGGGCAGCCGGACTCGGGCCAGTTCGCCGTCGGCGGCGGGATGCAGTCGCAGCGCTCCCGGGCAGGCGTCACCGCGGTCCCGTACGGGCGGTCCGGCCCGGTCGGGGCGTCGAGAGGGGGAGGGCGGCATGGCGGCGAGCATACCTACGCGTCGGATCCCGGAACCGGGGTGAGGGGGGCGTACGGGCGGCCCCTCCAGGCGGGCTCCCGCGGCTCGGCCGCAGCCCTTACTATGCAGGTCGGCGGGTCGGCTGACCCGCCGGACGCCAGCGACGGCGCCAAGGGAGGAAGCCCGGTGAGAATCCGGCGCGGTCCCGCCACTGTGAACCCGGCCACCGCCGGGTGAGCCAGGAACTCCCGCCGTCCATACGACCACCCGGGGCGTGGAATCCCCGAGGAAGGGCTGCGCCGTGATCCTGCTGTTGTCGACCTCCGACACCGATCTGCTCAGCGCCCGCGCGGCCACGGGTCCCGTGCCGTTCCGGCTCGCCAACCCCGCCCGCCTCGACGTCGCCGAGCTCCCCGGGCTCCTGGAGGGCACCGACCTCGTCGTGGTCCGCCTGCTCGGCGGCATCCGCGCCTGGGAGGACGGCCTGGACGTGCTGCTGGCCGCGGACCAGCACCGCCCGGTCGTCGTCCTCACCGGCGAACAGGCCCCCGACGCCCAGTTGATGGCGGCGTCCACGGTCCCGGTCGGCATCGCGGCCGAGGCGCACGCCTACCTCGCGCACGGCGGCCCGGCCAACCTCGACCAACTGGCCCGGTTCCTCAGCGACACCGTGCTGCTCACCGGCCACGGCTTCGAGCCGCCCGCGGCCGCGCCGTCCTGGGGCCCGCTGGAGCGCCCCGCCTCGGAGGCGACCGGCCCGACGGTGGCCGTGCTCTACTACCGCGCCCACCACATGAGCGGCAACACCCGCTTCGTCCACGACCTCTGCGACCGGATCGAGCGGGCCGGCAGCCGCCCGATGCCGCTCTTCGTCGCCTCGTTGCGCGCCCCCGAGCCGGAGTTGATCGAGGAGCTGCGCGCGGCCGACGCCATCGTCACCACCGTCCTGGCGGCCGGCGGCACCAAGCCCGCCGAGGCGTCCGCGGGCGGCGACGACGAGTCCTGGGACGCCGGCGCGCTGGCCGGCCTGGACGTGCCGATCCTCCAGGCGCTCTGCCTGACCGGGTCGCGGGCCGACTGGGAGGCGAACGACGAGGGGCTCTCGCCGCTCGACGCCGCCTCGCAGATCGCCGTGCCCGAGTTCGACGGGCGGCTGATCACCGTGCCGTTCTCGTTCAAGGAGATCGACGAGGACGGCCTCCCGGTCTACGTCGCCGACCCCGAACGGGCCGCCCGGGTCGCCGGGATCGCCGTCCGGCACGCCCGGTTGCGGCACATCCCGGCCGCCGAGAAGCGGCTGGCGCTGGTGCTGTCGGCGTACCCCACCAAGCACTCCCGGATCGGCAACGCGGTCGGCCTGGACACCCCGGCCAGCGCCGTCGAGCTGCTGCGCCGCCTCCGGGCCGAGGGCTACGACTTCGGCACCGAGCCGGTGCCCGGCCTGGCGTCCGGCGACGGCGACGAGTTGATCTACGCCCTCATCGAGGCCGGCGGCCACGACCAGGAGTGGCTGACCGAGGAGCAGTTGGCCCGCAACCCGGTCCGGATACCGGCCGCCGACTACCGCCGCTGGTACGCCACGCTGCCGCGGGAGCTCCGCGACTCCGTGGAGGAGCACTGGGGCCCGCCGCCCGGCGAGATGTTCGTCGACCGCAGCCGGAACCCCGAGGGCGACATCGTGCTGGCCGCCCTGCGCCGCGGCAACCTGCTGATCCTCATCCAGCCGCCGCGCGGCTTCGGCGAGAACCCGATCGCGATCTACCACGACCCCGATCTCCCGCCCTCCCACCACTACTTGGCGGCCTACCGCTGGATCGCCACGCCCGCCGCCGACGGTGGCTTCGGTGCCGACGCCATGGTCCACCTCGGCAAGCACGGCAACCTGGAGTGGCTGCCCGGCAAGAACGCCGGCCTGTCCGCCGCCTGCGGCCCGGACGCGGCCCTCGGCGACCTGCCGCTGATCTACCCGTTCCTGGTCAACGACCCGGGCGAGGGCACCCAGGCCAAGCGCCGGGTGCACGCCACCCTCGTCGACCACCTCGTCCCGCCGATGGCCCGCGCCGACTCCTACGGCGACATCGCGCGCCTGGAGCAACTGCTCGACGAGTACGCCGCGATCTCCTCGATGGACCCGGCCAAGCTGCCCGCCATCCGCGCGCAGATCTGGACCCTGATCCAGGCCGCCAAGCTGGACCACGACCTCGGCCTGGAAGAGCGCCCGGAGGACGACGGGTTCGACGACTTCCTGCTGCACGTCGACGGCTGGCTCTGCGAGGTCAAGGACGCGCAGATCCGCGACGGCCTGCACGTGCTGGGCGCCGCCCCGGCCGGCGCGGCCCGGGTCAACCTCGTCCTGGCCATCCTGCGCGCCCGGCAGATCTGGGGCGGCACCTCCGCGCTGCCCGGGCTCCGCGAGGCGCTCGGGCTGGACGAGTCGGCCGCCACCCGCACCGCGGCCGACGACGCCGAGGCCGTCGCCCGCGGCCTCGTCCAGGCCATGGAGGACGCCGACTGGGACCCGGCTGCGGTCTCCCGGGTCGCCGAGGGCCACCCGGAGGCGGTCGCCGCGATCCTCGACTTCGCCACCCGGGAGGTCGTCCCGCGGCTGTCCGCCACCACCGCCGAACTCGACCACGCGGTGCACGCGTTGAACGGTGGCTTCGTCCCGGCCGGCCCGTCCGGCTCGCCGCTGCGCGGCCTGGTCAACGTCCTGCCGACCGGCCGCAACTTCTACTCCGTCGACCCCAAGGCCGTGCCGTCGCGGCTCGCCTGGGAGACCGGACAGGCGCTCGCCGACTCGCTGTTGGCCCGCTACCGCGACGACAACGGCGACTGGCCGCAGTCGGTGGGCCTGTCCCTGTGGGGCACCAGCGCGATGCGCACCTCCGGCGACGACGTCGCCGAGGCGCTGGCGCTGCTCGGCGTCCGGCCCGTGTGGGACGACGCCTCGCGCCGGGTCACCGGCCTGGAGGCGATCCCGCTCGACGAGCTCGACCGTCCCCGCATCGATGTCACCCTCCGCATCAGCGGCTTCTTCCGCGACGCGTTCCCGCACGTCATCGGCCTGCTCGACGACGCGGTGCGGCTCGTCGCCTCTCTCGACGAGCCCGCCGAGGGCAACTTCGTCCGGGCCCACGCCCAGGCGGACCTCGCGGCGCACGGGGACGAACGCCGCGCCACCACCCGGATCTTCGGCTCCCGCCCCGGCACCTACGGTGCGGGCCTGCTCCAGCTCATCGACTCCCGCGACTGGCGCACCGACGCCGACCTCGCCGAGGTCTACACCGTCTGGGGCGGCTACGCCTACGGGCGCGGGCTGGAGGGCCGCCCGGCCCGGGAGGAGATGGAGACCGCCTACAAGCGCATCGCGGTGGCCGCCAAGAACACCGACACCCGCGAGCACGACATCGCCGACTCCGACGACTACTTCCAGTACCACGGCGGGATGGTCGCCACCGTCAAGGCACTCAAGGGCAAGGCCCCCGAGGCGTACATCGGCGACTCGACCCGCCCGGAGACGGTCCGCACCCGGACGCTGGTGGAGGAGACCTCCCGGGTCTTCCGCGCCCGGGTCGTCAACCCCCGTTGGATCGAGGCGATGCGCCGCCACGGCTACAAGGGCGCCTTCGAACTCGCCGCCACCGTGGACTACTTGTTCGGCTACGACGCCACCACCGGCGTCGTCGCCGACTGGATGTACGACAAGCTGGCCCAGACCTACGTCCTGGACCCGGAGAACCGCGCCTTCCTCCAGGAGGCCAACCCCTGGGCGCTGCACGGCATCGCCGAGCGCCTGCTGGAGGCTGAGTCCCGCGGCATGTGGGAGAAGCCGGACGCGGAGACGCTGGCGGCGCTGCGGGAAGCCTTCCTGGAGACCGAGGGCGAGCTGGAGGGCGAGGACTAACGGTCCCGCACGGAGCGACGGGGCGGTGTTTCACGTGAAACACCGCCCCGCGCACGCCACATGAGCGCGGCCGCTCCTCAACTCTCCTTGCCACTGGAGCCGTTCGGCGAGGGCCGGCCTCAGCTTCCCGCGGTCCGGGCGCGGAGCTCCCCGTTGTCGGTGGTCAGATCGAGCTGGTACGGCCCGGCCGGGTCGTCGTGGACGCCGATCCGCTTGGCGCCGTTGTCGGTCCGCGCGGACACCCGGTAGTGGGCGTCCGGCACGGTGACCGTGAGCGCGCCGTTGGACGTCTGGGCCCGGACGTTCTGCGGGGCGGTCGTGGTGAGGTCGATCTCGCCGTCGGTGGTCCTGGCCTCAACGCCCTTGCCCGCCAGGCCCTTTCCGGTGATCGCGCCGTTGCTGGTGCGCACGTTCACCGGCCCGGACACCCCGTCCAGGTCGATCTCCCCGTTGCTGGTGGTCACCCGCACCGCGGCCACCGTGGACAGGCTCAGCGAGCCGTTGGAGGTCCCGCCGGTCACCGGGACGGTGCCGGGCAGATCGACGGTGTAGTCCACCGAGCAACCGTCGCCGCAGCCGCCGAGCACCAGCGTCCCGTCCTCGACCCTGTGCGTGGGCCCCTGCGGCTTGTCGCCCCGGTAGGTGACCTTGCGGTGCACGCTGACGGTGTCCCCGCCCTTGCCGCCGTGCAGCGTCACGCCGCCGTTGCCGGTGTCCACCCGCACCGACGTGATCTTCTGCGACAGCGTGGCGTCGTCGGAGAAGGTCTCGCCGGCCACCAGGCTGCACGCGCCGAGGGCCAGTACCCCGGCCCCGGCCAGCGCCGCCGTCCCGATGAAGCGGACGCTCCTGCGCATGAAATCCCCCCGGAATCCGTTCCGTTCATGGCTCCGGGTGTGCCCGTCGCCCCGTGTCCCGAGCTCGGGTGGGCGGCGTGCCGGCCGCCGCTCCGGGCTGGATGACGACGACTCTAGGCAGCCCGTGGCCCGCCCGACCATGGGGCTATCCCCCGCAACGGGACGGGTGCAGGCTTCCGGGTGCGGCCCCTGGGCGCCGGTGCGACGCTGAAGTGGTCGGGACTGTTCCCCTGCGGTAGGAGGAGGCTTCCGGTGACCGGCACGGGTGAGCGTAGGAAGACGTGGAACGCCGAGATCAGCATCGTCGAGGCCGGCACCGAGGTGCGGGCCGAGGTCCGGCTGCGCGGCAAGGAGGGCGGGCAGATCATCGGCGAGGGAACCGCCAAGTGCAATCCGGCCGACGAGAACGTCCCCGCCATCGGGGACGAGTTGTCGGTGGCGCGGGCGCTGTCGGACCTCAGCCATCAGCTCCTCAGCCGCGCCGCGCGTCAGCTCTCGATCGAGGAGATGTCCGGGCCGACCGTCAGCGTCACGGCCCCCGGCGTCGCCTGCGCCGACTCCACCGCCTTGACGCCCGGCAGTCGCGCGGCGAGCACCTCGGCCTGGGCCTTGAGGGCCGGCGGGTAGCTGATGGTGGTCTTGTCGGTGGCCTTGCCGTTGTCGGTGAAGACGACGGTGAAGCCGAGTTGGCGCAGCTTCTGCGCGCCCACCCCGGCGAGGCCGGTTTTCTGGGTGCCGTTGAGCACCCGCACCCGGACCGAGCGCGCGGTGATCGGGTTCTTGGCGGCCTCCGCGAACTTCTGCTTCCCCTCGGCGCCGACCTCCCGGTCGTGGGCGAGGTCGCCGAACAACTCGCTGGCCTGCGGGTATTGCCAGATGACGTTGGCCTTGTCGGTGGGCACGTCCGCCTCGCGCGGGTAGGTCGGCACGGTGAGGAAGGTGAGGCGGTCGGAGGGGACGTCCTTGACCGTGGCGGCGAGGTCGTAGAGCGGCTTGATGCCGGCCAGGTCCTGGTCGGTGGTGAGGGACTTGGTCGCCGAGTCCAGGAAGCCGTAGAGGTCGGTCGGACTGGTCAGCTTGGACTGCGCCTTGGCCGCGAGCGCCTTCATGAACTCCTGCTGGCGGCCGATCCGTCCGAGGTCGGAGCCGTCGCCGACGCTGTAGCGGGTGCGGACGTAGCCGAGCGCCTTCTCGTCCTTGATGGTCTGGCAGCCGGCCTCCAGGTCGAGGTGGGCCTTCTTGTCGTGGATGGCCTGCTTGGGGCAGACCTCGATGCCGCCCAGCGCGTTGACCATGCCCTTGAAGCCCTGGAAGTCGACCGAGACGAAGTGGTCGATGCGCAACCCGGTGTTCTTCTCGACGGTCTTGATGCTGCACGCCGCTGCCTTGCGGACGTCGCCGCTGAGCCCGCCGATCGAGAACGCCTCGTTGATCTTGAAGTGGTGCGGCGTGGACTTCCCGCCGTCGCCCTTGTCGCACTCCGGGATCCGCACCCAGGAGTCGCGCGGGAAGGACACCGCGGTGGCCCACTTATGGTTCGCCGCGATGTGCAGCACCATCAGGGTGTCCGACTGCATGGTGGTCAGGCCGCTGCCGTACTTGTCGCCGGTGCCGGCCCGGCTGTCGGAGCCGACGACCAGGATGTTCTTGGAGCCGGGGCTGAGGTTGACCGGCCGGTCGTTGCCCAGTTCGCTGTTCACGTCCGCGCCGTGGATGTTGCCGTTGAGGTGCTGGTACACCCATGCACCGGCCCCGACGGTGCCCAACAGGATGACGCCGAGCACCCCGCCGACCCAGGCGACGATCCGGCCGCGCCGGGTCATCCTGGCCTTCCCGGCCTTGCGGGAGCCGCCGGCCCGCCGCCCGGGGCCCGACCGCCGGCGCTCGGCGCGGCCGCCCTCCGCCGCGGCCCGGTCGCCCCGGTTGCCGTTGCCCCGCCGGGCCGCCTGCTTGTGCGTCTGCCTGTCATGCACGCCGATGGTCCTTCTGGAACTGGTCTTGCTGGGTGGAGGGGAACGCGGAGGCGGGGGAGGGCGCGCCACCGGATGCCGGGAACGGCGAGAGCGGCGGGCGCAGCGGGCCGTGGGGCGGCGGCCCGCACCGGTTTCTCAGATGCCCTCGGTGGGCAACAGCCGGACGGATTCCGGGTCGTAGCGGAGCCACTTCGGATTGCTGCCGCCGGGCACGGTGCGCAGCAGACACCAGGTGTCGCCCGCGTCGTCCGTCCACCATGCGCTGATTCGGCCCAACTCCCAGGCACCGTCGGGATATTGGACCTCGACCGGCTGATAGACCCATCGCACCTCCGCCTCTGGAGGCGGGCTTTCCCAGGTCAGGGGTCCGCACCTCGTCGCCATCTCCCCCTCCGGCAGCGCCCGTTGCGCATGTCAGCCGCAACCCTACCGGCAACTTTTACAACGCTGTAGAAGTTGGTTGGTGTGCTACGGATCACAGATTGCGTCCGCGGCATGGCGACCTGGAGAGCCCGGGATCAGTGTGCACTCACCACGGCGTTGCCGCCTTCAGAACGAGGAACAGAGCTACCGCGGCGTTCAACGAGGAGAGCGCGGAGGCCGCGGTGCCGGCCGCCGCGACCAGCGCGGCCAGCCCCGCCGGTGTCAGCGCCGGCGGCCAGGTGCGGGCCGACGGCACCGGCCCGAGCAGCGCCGCCACCCGCCGCGGCACCGGCCCCGGTTCGGGCGACGCGAACTGCGTCACCAACGGATACGGCGCGGGCCGCGAGAGCAACGCGGCCTTCCCCACCGCCCGTGCGGTCAGCCGCCGGTTGCCGACCGTCCGTGCCGCCTCCTCGTCCGCCCACCGCTCGGCGCTGAAGGCGACCGCCGAACGCAGCGGCAGCAGCAGCGGGTTGACGCAGCCGGCCAGTCGGACGGCGAGCAGCGAACGGTGGTGACGGCAGTGCAGATGCGCCTGCTCATGGGCGAACAGGGCCCGTCGCTCGTCGTCGTCCAGGTTGTGCAACATCCCCTGGGAGACCGCGATCCGGCCGGGCCGGGCCGGCCGCCCCGGCCGCGCGGGCGTACCGGGCACGGCATAGGCGTAGGGCTCGTCGTCCGGCAGCACCACCGGATCGACGCCGGCCGGCAGGACGGCCAGCGCGCGGTGCGCCCGCTCCCGGATCCGGCGGTCCCGGCGCAGCGCGCCGCCGCCCACCACCAACGCCCCGGTCAGCGCGAAGATCGCCGCGACGCCGGCCACCTCGGCGTACGGGACGGCGGCCCGCACCTCCGGGTCCGACCAGCCGTCCGGCAGTGGATTACCGGGCAGTTGGGCGGTGCCGACGACCACCAGCAGCGCCAGGCAGAGCGTGCTGCACAGGCCGAGGACCGCGGCCAGCAGGGTCAACAGCCGGGTGGTGACCCGGGGATGGAGGTGCTGCTCCGCGAGCCGGGCGATCGGCAGTGCGGTGAGCGGCAGGACCAGCGGCAGGAAGACGAAGACGCCCACCTCCTCACCCCCCGCGTGCTTCGCCCGGGCCGCGGCCCGGGGTGCCGTCGTCGTCCTCGGCGCGGGCCAGGAGGCTGCGCAGCACGTCCTCGTCGTGCGCCGAGAGCGCCGAGACGAAGCTGGTCAGCACGGCGTCCCGGTCCGGTTCGCCGTCCAGGACGCGGCGCATCCGCAGCGCGGCGAGCCCGGCCTCGTCGGCCGCGGGGGTCCAGGCGTAGGCCCGGCCGGTGCGTTCGCGGGTGACCGCGCCCTTGGCGTGCAGCCGGGACAGGATCGTCATCACGGTGGTGTAGGCGAGGTCGCCGCCCAGCCGCTCCTGTACCCAGGCGGCGGTGGTCGGCCCGGGCGCGTGGTGCAGCGCGGCCAGCACCTGGGCCTCCAACTGGCCCTGTCCGCGCCGGGCCCGCTCCCGCCCGTTGCCGCCGAGGGCCTTGCCGAAGGGGGTGGTGCCCATGTCGTCGCCTCCCGTCGCACCGGGCGTCCCGCGGGCTGGGACGCCGGGGCAGTTTACGGCGGTGGCCGCCGCGACCCGGAGGGCTTTTCCGGGTGCACCCCGATGGCGCCGCGCCCCGCCACCAACTTCTACAGTCCTGTAGTTTTTCCGCCACGTCCTAGTTCACCGCCGGGGACCGCCAACGGCAACCGGCACCGGCCATCACCTGGAGGGAAGCATGGGAGTCTCGCTCGCCAAGGGCGGCAACGTCTCGCTGTCGAAGGAGGCGCCCGGCCTGACCGCGATCTCGGTCGGCCTCGGCTGGGACGTGCGGACGACCACCGGCGCCGACTACGACCTCGACGCCAGCGCGCTGCTGTGCACCGACGCCGGCAAGGTCGCCTCCGACCAGCACTTCGTCTTCTACAACAACCTCACCAGCCCGGACGGTTCGGTCCAGCACACCGGCGACAACCTCACCGGTGAGGGCGAGGGCGACGACGAGACCCTCAACGTCACGCTGAGCGGGGTGCCGGCCGAGATCACCAAGATCGTGTTCCCGGTCTCCATCCACGACGCCGCCGGCCGCGGCCAGAACTTCGGCCAGGTGCGCAACGCCTACATCCGCGTCGTCAACCAGGCCGGCGGCGCCGAACTCGCCCGCTACGACCTGACCGAGGACGCCTCGACCGAGACCGCGATGGTCTTCGGCGAGCTCTACCGGCACGGCGCGGAGTGGAAGTTCCGCGCCGTGGGCCAGGGTTACGCCTCCGGGCTGGCGGGCATCGCCGCGGACTACGGCGTCAACGTCTGACGCGCGGGGCGGCACAACGGGCGGGGCGGGGCCACGAAGGCCCCCGCCCCGCCCGCGCTTTCAGAGGTCGAACTCGGTCGGGGGGATGCCCAGCGCGAAGCACACCTCGCGCACCACGGCGCGCTCGCTGGGGTCGAAGTCCCCGTCCGCGCCGCCGATGACGACGCCGATCTGGAGCACCGCCCGCGCCTCCACCGGCTTCTTCTTCACCTTCCCTATCTCCTGCATCAGCGCGACCTTGCCGAAGTCGAAGTCGGCGGCCAGCTTGTCCAGGCAGCCCTCGAAGCGGACCCGGAGGTCCTCGGCCGGGAAGTTCTGGAGCACCTCGTTGGTGGCGATCAACTGCGCCACCCGCCGCCGCTCGGACGGGTCGACGACCCCGTCGGCGGCGGCCACCAGCGCGCACATCGCCATGCTCGCGTCGCGGAAGGCCCCGCTCTTGAGGTCGTTCTTCTTGGCGACGAGCTGGCTCTGCATCGTCGTCGCGGACTCCTTGATGCGGTCCCACAGCGCCATCTGGATCTCCTCGGCTGGTCGTGCGGCGAGCATGCGGAGGGCGAGCCCTGGGCATGCTTCAGGCATGCGTTTGGTCATGCGTAAGTAAAATCTACTGCCCCGTAGAAGGTGCGCTGATGCCACCCCCCGTCGGCATAGCCGGCTTTGGCGCGATACGTTCCCACTGCGCGGAGTACGGTGGAAAAACCACCGGAAGGCGAAGGATTCTCACAAATGCCCGCGGTGTCGGCTTAGGGGGCACCCGGGAGTATGCGGGTGAACGCCATGCAGACCTTCTTGAGCGTGATCGTGCTGCTGGCCCTGGTGGCGATGGGCGTGCTGTTCATCGTCCGGGTCAACGGCCAGACGGCCGGCCGCCCTGCACCGCACCGGTACGCGCATCTGAAGGAGTCGTTCGGGCAGCGGCGGCACAAGCGCGCGCACGACGCCCGCCCGGAGGCGCGCACGACGGGTCCGGCCCCGCCCACCCGGGAGCCGGACGACGACCGGTGACCCCCGCCGCCGGCGCCGCCCGCCCGTCGCCCGCCCCTCCCCGAGCTCCCGCCTCCGTTCGAGCAGGGCAGGCCCCACATCCCTCAACGACGGGCTCAGCCTGGCCCCTTCCGTTGTCGACGGCCGCGACCGCAGCGGTCGTCGCCCGTCGCGTCAGGAGCGCCACATGACCACCGCCCCCGAGGGCCGCTCCCCGCACCCCCGCCCCGCGCAGCACCACGCACCACCCCCGGTCGCCCGCCTGGCCATCGCGCCGCACGCCGAGGTGGCCCGACGGATCGACGGGGTGTGGTGGCCGCACTCCACCGACCTGCTCGCCGAACTCCCCGAGCTGCTGGCCGCGTTGCCCTTCGAGTGGCCCCGGATCACCCACGCCACGGTCAACGGCAGCGGCTGGTCCGCGCTGCCAGGCCACATCCTGGTCGCCGGCCATGTCGTCCGCCTGCGCCACACCACCAACCGCCCGGGACCGGACACCCTCTGCCTGGTCGCCGCCGGCGACGGCCGCTGGGACCTGCTGCTCCTTGCGCCCGCGACGCCCGAAGCCGCGGCGGTCCGGACGATGGCGGAGATGGCGCAGCCGCCGCGGAGCGCCTGGCGGCCGCCCGCGCCCGCCTGACGCCCGGTCACCGCCCGCCCACGCCTACCCGTTGGTCATCGGCATACCCCCGGAACCCGATGCGCGCATCCGCCGGGCCCGCCCCAACCCATCCGCAACGCCGCGGAACGAGCCGTCCACCGCCTCCCGGCCCGCCTTCGGCCTGCGGTTTTGCGGGGGCGACTACTGCGGACGAGTGGTGTTCATCAGAAGAACGCCGATCCGGGGGCGTCGGTCCGTGAATCCTCCCATTGCGTACTCATCATAAGAAAACGCAACAGAAGGAACGCGTGGATCCCTCCCAGGGATCCCGACCGAAAGCGAGGGACCATGGCTGCGACCAAGGTCATGAAGTTCTGGGCGGTGTGCCTTGCGGTGCTCGGCAAACTGCTCGCATCACTGGGTGTCTCCGCCGCCGCCTCCGCGGCCCGCCGCGAGGCCGCCGTCCACCAGCGCACCCTGGGCACCACCGCCCCCGACCCGGCTCGCCCCGAGGTGGCGGTGGGACCCGAACCAGACCACGAACCACGGCCGTTGATGCCTGCCGACGAATCCGTCAGGCCGTTCGTGCCCGCCGCGCGCACCGCGCCCTGGCACGGTCAGGACGGTCTGGTCCGCCGCAGGTTCCCGTTGCCGACGCTGCCGCCGACCATCAAGCAGCGGATCCGCGCCGAGGCACACGGCTCCTCCCCCACCGCGCGCCGCAGCCGCGCCATCGGCGGCCAGCCGCTGTCCACCGCGCCGTGCACCGGCGCCGCCCCGGCCACCCCGGTCATTCCGGCGGCCCGCCGCCGTGCGCACACCACCGCCGGTGCCGCCTGAGCCGCGTCCGCGCCTGCGCGGACGCGAAGTCACGGTGCGGAGCGCACGAGTTGGCCACCGGCAGTCCCATGTCACCTGGTGGGAACCGCACGTGGTGGGCAGCGGGAAGCACGACCCTTGCACGAGCGGCATGATGAGCGGGATCGATCGGCGGCACAGCGCGCGGGACAGTGGCGCGCAGCACGGCACACGGCACCACGGACAGCAGTGACTGTCAGCAGTGACTCCCAGCAGTACCCACAGACTTTGATGTGACGTTGCGTTCGACGTCGGCGGGCACGCGCTAGCCGCGGTTTCACGTGAAACCGCGTGTGGCGGGCGGCCGTTCAGCCTCCGGAACCGGGCATCGGTCCCGGCGCCAGGCCCAACTGGGCGCGGAGTGCGCGGGTGTCGGTCTTTCCGTTCGCGGTGAGCGGGAAGTCGTCGACGACATGGACCGCGTTGGGTTGTTCGTACTCCGCCAGGTGCGGGGCGAGCCGCCGGCGCCAGAGGAGCGGGGCCTCGCCCTCGGGGTCCGCGACGACGAAATGCAGCGCACTGCCCCGGCGTTGGTCGGGGACGGCCAGCACCTTGACCGGCCGACCGCAGGTCTCGGCGCGGCGCTCCAGGCTCTCGGGGTAGAGCGTGAAGCCCAGCCGGTGGACCGCCTGGTGGCGGCCCACGACCCGCACGATGCCGTCGGTGTCGACGCTGCCGAGATCGGCCGTCGGATACCAGGCGTCCCGGTCGACGGGCGCGAGCGAGCCGTCCTCCTGGAGGTAACCCGCCATCAGACCGGGGGAGAGCGCCTCGATGGCGCCGAGTTCGCCGGGATCGGCGACCGTGCCGTCGGGACGCATGACGCGCAGCCGCACGCCGGGCAGTGGACGCCCGCAGCCGTGCGGCACTTCGGGCGTTGCCAGCGCGACATTGCCGAGTTCGGTCAGGCCGTAGCCGTCGAGGAGCGGGCGGCCCAGCGTCGCGTGGAACGACTCGGCGAGCGGGGCGGGGAGCGGGGCGCCGCCGACGCCCCAGACGCGGACCCGTCCGAGCGCGGCGCGCGCCTCGGGGCGGCGGCGCACCACGCCGAGCAGCGAGTGGTAGGTGGACGGGGCGGCGTCGACGGCAGTGGCGCCGTGCGCCGCGGCCTGGCCGACGGCCGCGTCCAGCCGCTGGTAGGGGGTAACCAGCAGGGTGCAGCGGGACAGCCACCACAGCAGGATGACGGAGAGCCCGTACTGGTGCGAGAAGGGCAGCAGCGGGGCCATCACGTCGTCCGGGCGGTAGCCCAACGCCTCTATGGTGCGCAGCGAGTTGTCCAGCACGGCGGCGCCGGGCTTGACCACGCCCTTGGGGCGCCCGGTGGTGCCCGAGGACCACAGGACCAGCGCGTCGTCGCGGTGGAACCAGGTGCTCAGGTCGACGGCGTCGTCGGGGTGCGGCGGGGCGTCGGCGGCGGGGCGGGGGTAGGGGAGGACGCGGTGGGCCGGGAAGTCGGGGAGGGCCGCCGCAGGGTCGGCGGTGACCTGCCACCGGGCGCGGGACTGGCGGGCGGCCGCGGCGGCGTCCGGCTTGGGCAGCCGGTGGTCCAGCGGGACCAGGGAGGTGTCCAGGTGCATCAGGGCCAGCAGCGTCACGACGTAGTCGACGCTGTTGTCGCCCTGGACCAGGACCCGGTCGCCGGGGCGGACGCCGAGGATCCTCAAGGCGCGGGCGGCGGCGTGGATCCGGTGGTCGAGGGCCGGGCCGCCGAGGCGGGCGGTGCCGTCGGCGGGGGCCGCGGCGCCGTCGAGCAGGTGGGCCGCGGCGATCGGCGGGGCGGGCGCGATGGTGTCGGTCATGGGTGCTCCGATCCCGTGGGGTCGAGGGGGCGCCGGGCCGGTTCCGGTGCGGCGGGGCCCAGCAGCGACGCGGTGGTGGTGGCCACCCAGGTGCCGTCGGGGGCGTGGAAGGCGGACTCCACCGTGAGCAGCGGGCGGCCGGCGAGGGTGCCGGCGGCGGCGATCCGGACGGTGGCCCGCAGGGTCTCCCCGGCGTGGACGGGGCGGGCCAGGCGCACCGACTGCTCTCGGTGCACCGCACCCTCGGGTGTGAACCCGGGCTGCCGGGCGAGGAGTTGGTCCTCCGCCCCGGCGGCCAGGACGGCGAGGTAGGTGGGCGGCGCGATCACGTCGGGGTGGCCGAGCGCTCGGGCGGCGGCCGGGTCGGTGTGCGCGGGGTGCGGGGTGCCGCCGAGCGCCGCGGCGTAGGCGGCGAGGTGGTTCCGGTCGAGGGTGTGGGTGCGGGTCACGGCGGGCGCCGGGCCCACCGGTTCCTCGGGCATCGGGTCTCAGGCGCCGATCGCGTGGTGGCCGCCGTCGGCGTGCACGATCTCGCCGGTGGTGGCGGGCAGCCAGTCCGAGAGCAGCGCCAGGCAGGTGCGGGCGACCGGTTCGGCGTCCTTGGGGTCCCAGCCGAGCGGGGCGCGGGCGGCCCACTCCTCCTCGAACGACGGGCCGTCCCCGCCGATGCCGTTGGCGGCCAGGGTGCGCAGCGGCCCCGCGGCGACCAGGTTGGCCCGGACGCCGTGGCCGCCGAGCTCGCGCGCCAGGTAGCGGGTGCACGCCTCAAGTCCCGCCTTGGCGACGCCCATCCAGTCGTATCCGGGCCAGGCGCGGGAGGCGTCGAAGTCCAGGCCGACGACGGCGGAGCCGGGGCGCAGCAGCGGGCGGCAGGCGCGGGCCAGCGCCACCAGGGAGTAGGTGGAGGTGTGCAGGGCGCCGGCGACGTCGTTCCAGGGGGCGGTCAGGAAGCCGCCGTCGAGGCAGGAGGGGGGCGCCTGGGCGACGGAGTGCAGGACGCCGTCGAGGCCGTCGAGGTGGGCGCCGACCCGGTCGGCGAGGCCGTCCAACTGTTCCTGGTCGGTCACGTCCAGTTCCACGACGGGGGGCTCGACCGGCAGGCGCCGGGCGAGCCGGGCGACCAGGGTGGGCCGGCCGTATGCGGTCAACACGATCCGGGCGCCCTGTTGTTGGGCGAGCCGGGCCACGGCGTAGGCGATCGAGCGCTCCGTGATCACCCCGGTGATCAGCAGTCGCTTCCCGTCGAGCAGCCCACTCATCGCTCCTCCGTCTGACTCATCCTGACTCGCTTCCGACCATGGAGTCACCGAGCGTCGCCGGATCCGGCGGGCAAATCTAGCGCCATGACTGCATTCTGAGAGGTAGTCAGGGAACTCGTTGACATCGCATCCGACCTCCAGTTGACTACAACAGTCAAGTTTAGTCAATCAGTTGACTGGGCGTTTGTGACCGTGCCGGTCCGTCCGTTGCCCGGATCGGCCGCCCGCCCTCGCCCGCAGCGGAGCCGCAGTGGAGAAAGGGACCGCCATGACGAGAGAAGCGATCGTCGGCCAGCTCGCCGAGATCCTGAACGAGGTGGCCGGCGTGGTGCCGGCCGAGGTGACCGAGGAGAAGTCCCTGGTCGAGGAGCTCGATGTGGACTCCCTGGCGATGGCCGAGGTCATCGTCATCGCCGAGGAGCGCTTCGGGATCGAACTGCCCGAGGAGGAGATGACCGATCTGCACACCGTGCTGGACCTGGTGATCCGCGTCGAGAAGCGGCTGGCCTCCTGAGTCGGAACGCCGGCCGGCGTGCTCCGGACGGGCCGGACCGCCCGGCCGGAGCGCACCGTCGCGGCGGGGCGGCGCGGGCGTCGCGTCGCCGCCGGGCGCGGCCGATCGCGGACCGCGGAAACGGTGCCGCGCGATAGCGCGACACATTTTGGCGAAAACTAGTAATGCCGGTCAGTAAACCAAAGTCGATGTCTTGTCGTCGCTTGTTGACTCAGGCATAGCCCAGGGTTACCTTGAGGATCTCCGGAGGGTAATTAAGAGACGACTCAATGCACTGCTTTCCCGGGCGTGACCTGTCCGGAGAAAGGAGCCATGGTGCGAGGGGACCTATGCGGGGGGACGAGTCTTTCTGTGACGCGCATACGCTCAACCAGGCCGCCGGAGCCGGCAACACCCCTTGCGGAGAGGGGCGTTGGGGGCCGGTGCGTTCCGCCGAATTAGCCGACGGCCGGCTGCACATCTGCTCGGCGGAAACCAGGGATATTCGGCGCCCGGACGGTTTACTGGATTTCCTGGCCACATTGCTGCACTGCCCGGCGGACGGTATTTCCCTGACCCGTGACGACTTCGGGCGCCCGGTGTCCGCCCGGCCGCCCGCGGACACCGACTGGCCCCCGGACGCCGGGCTCTTCCTGGCCGTCGGCGACGACCCGGACCACCGCCTGGTGGTCCTGGCCCGCGACCTCCCGGTGGCGCTCAGCGTCCACCCCGTCCCCCGCGGCCCGCTCGGTGAACTGCTGCTCCCCTTCACCCCGTTGGAGCGCGAGAGCCTGCGCCGGGCTCCGGCCGCGGACCGGGCCCGGCAGTTGACCCGGCTCTGGGTCCGCAAGGAGGCGGTGTTGCGGCTGGCCGGGCGGGGCGGGCTGGCCGCGGTCGACGAGATCGACGCGCTCAGCGGGGCCGGGGCCGACGACGGCACCGTGCGGTTGCCGCCCGCCCTGACGGACGCCGGCGGGGCCCTGGGCCCGGTCGTGCACGTCCGGGACCTGCCGGTCGGCCCGGGATGGGTGGCCTGCGCGGCGACCCCCGCCCCGGCACGCGGCGTACGGCTCTGGGGCGCCAACGCCTCTGGTGGGGCGGCCACTTGACGGCCGCCCGCCGGCCGCGGCCCGCTACGGCATGACCACCGCGTGCGGGTCCGGGCCCCCGGTGTCCCGGGTGCCGGCGCTCAGTTCACGCCAGGTCTCCAGGGCCAACCGGAAGGCGCCGGCCCGCTCGTACCCCGCGGCGGCGGCCTTGAAGGACTCCTCGGCGTCCCCGGGGCGCTTGCCGGCGCGGTGCGCGCGGGCCACGTAGAGCAGGCAGCGGGCGCGGTCCAACGGGGAGAGCTCGGCGGCCGCGGGGTCGATCGCGGCGGCGTGCTCGACCGCGGCCGCGGCATCGCCGTGCCGCAGCGCGCCGCCCGTCTCCAGCACGGCCAGCCACGTCCGCGTCGAGGGGGTGTCCACCAGTGCCGCGGCCTGGCGGGCGCGCGCCAGGAGGGCGTCCGCGTCGGCCGGGGAGCCGGCGGCGAGCGTCAACAGCGTCCGGGCGCGGGCCAGTCGGAGCCGCAGGCGCACCCCGTCCGTCGACGCGATCAGGGCCTCGGCCTCGGCCAGGAGCTCCAGCGCGCCGGTGGCGTCACCGGTCAGGTACTGCGCGCCGGCCGCCGCCCACAGGGCGCTGGCCCGCAACTCGCCCGCGGGCAGCGGCCCGACCTCCGCGCGCAGCTGTGCCCCGAGCTCGTCGGCGCGGCTCCACTCGCCGCTGTCGACGGACGCGGAGAGCAGTGCCACCTGGGCCTGGGCCCGCTCCGGACGGCCGGCCGCCAGCCCGTCGGTGACCCGCACGGCGTCCTCGGCGGAGCGGACCGCGTCCGACAGTCGGCCGGCGGCGCGCAGGAGTTGGGCGAGCTCTATGGCGACCCGGGCGTGCAACACGGGCGCGGCGCGGGTCACCGGGTCGTCGAGCAGCCGGCGCAGCGCGGCCTCGTGGTGGGCGGGGTCGTCGAGCCGGCCGAGGACGGTGGCCAGTTCCCAGCGCGCCTCCCAGCGGACCTCGTCGTGGTCGGTTCCCTCGGCCTGGGCGACCACGGCCTCCAGCTGGCGCCGGGCGTCGGGCCAGTCGCCGGCCAACTGGCTGGCGCGGGCGGCCACCAACTGGCCGACCAGGCCGAGGCGTTGGGCGAGCCGGTCGGCGGGACGGTCGGTGGTGCTGAGCGCGTCGACGGTGGTGCCCAGCCGCTCCGCGATGGAGCGGGCGATCTTGGCGCCGGGGATGCGGCGGCCGTTCTCGACCAGCGAGACATAGCTGGGGGAGAGGTCGTCCCCGGCGAGGTCCCCTTGGGACAGGCCCTGAGCGCGCCGGACCTCCCGCACTCGCTTCCCGAAGGCAGGCTGCTCAATCGTCAACGGAATCGCTCGCAGTTGGGTCGGTGGGACGGACAGTGACGGGGTGCGGACGCCCGGTGGGAGGGTCGGACTCCGCGGTGACGCTGAGTGTACTCACCGGCCCCTTGCGCGCGGGCGGCCTGTGGACAACCGCACGCGGTCGAGGTATGGGGCCCGCACCGTCGGTGCGAGTCATTTTTTGTCACGATCAGCGTACGGTAGTCATCCTGGTCGCTGGGCGTACGGCCGCGATGCGGGGGCTCTTTGTCGGCATTGCGAGCCGATCGGCTGTCATGGCTGACTGTTGAATGCTATGACTCTACTTGACAATAAATGACAATTGGCTGACGCTGACCCTCCATGGACTACGCCCCGAGGAGGGACATATGAGCTCCGCTCCCGCATCGCCGACCGTGGCCGCCGAGTCGGAGGAGGAGAGCGGCACCCCGGGCCGCAGCGAGCACCGGACCGCGGCGGCATTACGCCGGGTCCGGGACTTCCTGGCCGAGGAGGGCGGAGCGGTCCACGAGGTGCTGTGCGAGATCTCCACCCACCGCGCCGCGCGCTACGAGATCGAATCCACCATCGCCACCCTCGACGGGGCGCTGGACGAGGTGGCCGCGCACCGGCCCGGCCGGGTCCCCCGACTCGCCGCGTTCATGCCGTCCAACGTCATCCTCTACTCCTACGCCCTCTACCTCCTGGTCCCCGCGCTCTATACGGACGCGTTGGTCTTCCGCCCGGCCAGCCGGGTCAAGGACCAGATGCGCCGGCTGCACGAACTGCTCGCCGAGCGGCACGACCTGCCGATCACCCTCAGCGGCGCCAGCCAGCGGGAGTTCCTCGGGGAGGAGGTGCGCTCCGCGGACGTCGTGGTGTTCACCGGCGCCTACCGCAACGCCGAGCAGATCCGTGCCCAACTCTCCCCCGAGCAACTGCTGCTCTTCCTCGGCTCGGGCGTCAACCCGTTCGTCGTCGCCCCCGGGGCGGACGTCGAGCAGGCCGCCCGTGATGCCATCGAGATCCGGACGCTCAACACGGGCCAGGACTGCCTGGGCCCGGACCTGTTCGCGGTCCACCACTCCCTCCTGGACGGCTTCCTCGACGCGCTGGTCGCGGAGTTGAAGGGGCTGCGGTACGGCCCGTACACCGACCCGGACGCCGACTTCGGGCCGATCTTCTACGACGGGGCGCTGGAGGAGGCCGCGCAGTTCCTGGCCCGCAACCGGGAGGGCATCGTGCACGGCGGGCACGTGGACTTCCGCGCCCGGCGGCTGGACCCGACCGTCGTCGTCGGCGAGGACCTCAGCCCGCGCACCCACGTGCCGGAGTTCTTCGCCCCGATCTTCAACGTCGCCGCCTGGCACGACGAGGAGGCCCTGGCCGCCACCCTGACCACCGGCATGTTCACCGAACGCGCCCTGGGCTCCAGCGTCTACGGCGCCGCGCCGGCCCTGGTCGAGGCGCTGCGCCGGCGCACCACGGTCACCCTCGACACCACCCTGCTCTCCATCGACGACGGCAACGCACCGTTCGGCGGCTACGGCCGGATGGCCAACTACGTCTTCGACGGCCACGAGGTGCGTGCCGAACCGGTCCTGGTCTCCAAGGCCGTCGCCGCCCACCGCCCGGGGGCCGCCCGATGACCGCACAGACCTACCCGACGGCCTGGGCGGCGGTCGCCGACTACCTCCACCACCTGGGCACCCGCGCGGTGTTCGGGCTACCGGGCGACGACATGGCCCTCCTCGGCGAACTGGAGCGCACCGACACCCGCGTCGTCCTCTGCCGTGACCAGCGCAACGCGGTCTTCATGGCAACCGGGCACGCACTCGCCGCGGGCCGCCCCGGGGTGTGCGTGGTCGGCAAGGGTCCGGCGCTGACCAACGCCCTCACCGGCGTCCTGGAGGCGCGCTCGGCCGCCGTCCCGCTGATCCTGATCGCCGACGGCACCCGGCTCGACCACCTCGGTACCGGCGCGTTCCAGGAGCTGGACCAACTCACCGCGATCCGCCCGTACGTGAAGTGGGCGGCCCGCGCGGACACCCCGGAGCGGCTGCCCGCCCTGTTGGAGACGGCCGCGGCGCGCGCCGTCAACGGGACGCCGGGGCCCGTCTACCTGGAGCTGGCCGAGCAGGTGGTGGACGCCGCCGTGCCGCGGAGCGGGCGGTGGCGGTCGGCCGCGCCGCAGCGCCCGGGGCCCGATCCGGACGCGCTGGACGCCACCGCCCGCCGGATCGCCGCGGCCCGCCGGCCGCTGCTGCTGGTCGGCGGCGGCGCCCGGCACCGCAACGCCGACGGCCGGATCGAGCGCCTGGCCGAACGGCTCGGCGCGGGCCTCTTCACCACCGCCTCGGGCCGCGGCACGGTCGCCGAGGACCACCCGCTGTACTGCGGCGTCAGCGGCCTGTACGCGGTCCCGCCGGCCGACGCGCTCTGGCGGGAGGCGGACCTGGTCATCGCGCTCGGCAGCCGCCTGGAGGAGACCGCGACGTTCGGCTGGCCGGACGGAGCGGAGGAACAACTTCCGGTCGTCCAGGCCGTATTGGGTGAGGACGGCCTCGCGCTGGAGAGGCCCGGCGACCACGTCCTCGGGGACGCCGCCCGGATCGTGGCCGGCTGGACCGAACTGCTCGCCGACCACCGGGCGGACGACGCCTGGGCGGACCGGGTGCGCGCGGTGCGCGCCGCCCTGGGGGAGCGGGCCGCGGACCGGGCCGAACGGGCGGCGAAGGCCGCGCCGGCGGGCACCGTCCCGGTGGCCGCGGTGCTGTCCTCCCTGGACCGCGCGGTCCCCGCCGGCCGGGTGCTCGTCCAGGAGAACGGCCTCCAGGACATGTGGTCGTACTACTTCCCCCACTGGACGCTCGGCGCCGCCGGCGGGTCCCTGGTGCCCAGCGAGCAGACGCCGCTGGGCTTCGGGGCGGCCGCCGCGGCCGGCGCCCGGCTGGCCCTGCCGGCCGACCGCCCGGTGGTGGCGCTCGCCGGCGACGGCGCCTTCCACCTCTTCCGGTCCGAGCTGCCCTCCCTGGCGGACGCCGGCGTCGCGGTGCTCTACGTGGTGCTCGACAACGGCGGTTACGGCTGGCTCCAGGCCAACCTCGACCGGGTCTCCGGCACCGGCTCGCGCTTCGCCTTCACCGCCTCCCGCCCCACCGGGACCGAGGGGCTGGCGGCCGCCTACGGGATGGGCCACCGACGGGTGACCGAGGCCGGCGAGCTGGACGCCGCGCTGGCGGCCGCCTGGCGGGAGGTCGCCTCCGGCACCACGTCGGTGGTCGAGGTGGCGGTCGCGCTCTCCGACACCCCGCCGGGGATGGCCGGCGCGGCCGGCGACTTCCCCGAGCGGGAGGGCGTCGACGGCGGTTGAGCCGGCCGGACACCCCTGCGGGCGGGCGCTCTTGCGAGTGCCCGCCCGTTGTCGTGTAGGCCCGGCGGGGGCCGCCCCAACGACGGTCCCCGCCGGACCCGTTGAGGTGCGTACCCCGGCCCGCCGGTCACGGGGGAATACCGGGTGGGGCCGGGGCACGGCTTCTTCGTACGGAGGAGGGCCACGCCGTGGCGTGTGGGGGCTGCCGCGCCCCGTACGGGTCCGGGTCAGGTCTTGGTGGTGAACTTGGCCAGCGCCAGGGGGGCGGTGACCGCGGTCAGGGCGAGCGACCACAGCAGCGTCCAGGTCACCGGGCCGGCCACCGGGCCCGTGCCCAGGGCCAGCCCGCGGGCCGCGTCGGCGATGTGGGTCAGGGGGTTGACGCGGGTGACGGCCTGGAGCCAGTCGGGCATCGTCGCCGGCGACACGAAGATCGAGGAGGCGAACTGAAGCGGCGTCAGGACCAGCACCGACAGCCCCTGGATGGCCTGCGCGCTGCGCAGCGTCAGCCCCAGCAGCATGAAGACCCAGATCAGGGAGGTGCCGAACACGGTGGTCAGGCCGATCGCGGCGAGCACCCCGGGGCCGTGGCCGACGACGTCGAAGCCGAGCACCGCGGCGACGGCCAGCAGGACCGCGAGGGCGAGGAGCATCCGCCCGGTCTCCACCACCACCTTGGCGATCAGCACCGAGGAGCGCGCCACCGGCATCGACCGGAAGCGGTCCATCAGGCCGGTGCGGAAGTCGTCGTTGACGCCGGTGCCGACGGCCATCGCGACGGTCATCCCGAGGATCACCATCAGGCCGGGCATCAGGAACGCGGTGTACTGCCGGCGGGACCCACCGGCGCCGAGCACCCCGCCGAAGACGAAGACGAAGAGCAGCGTCAGCACGATCGGCATCAGCAGCGCGTCGATCATCGACTCCGGGTTCTGCCGGATGTGGAGGAGGCTGCGGCGGGCCAGCGCGCCGATGTGTCGCAGGTGGGAGCGGAGCGGCAGGCGGCGCTCGTCCTCGGACGGGACGGGTGGCGCCGGGTGCGGCAACACCTCGGACGTGGCCATGGGTTCTTCTCCCTACTCCTTCGCCGTGAGCGGCGTGTGGTGCCACTGCGGTCAGGACCGGCGCTCGTCCAACCACTTCTGCCAGTACGTGCGGCGGTCGCTGCTGGGGTGGGCGAGCACGATGTCGCCGAGGACCGCCGAGCCGGTGACGCGGACGACCGGGGTCGCGGACTCCGGGCCGGAGGGCGGCCGGGTCAGGTCGCGCAGGTCGCCGAAGACCTTGCTGCACGCCAACTCGACCCGCACCCCCTCGGGGAGGAGGAGGTGCACATCGCCCACGATCGCACGGGCCGTGATGGTCACCCCGCCGTCCGGCGGGGCCGGGGAGGCGCACAGGTCGAGGTTGAGGTCGCCGAAGACGGCGGTGGCCTCGATGCCCTGGTCCAGGGCCGGGCTGTTGGCCGTGAGGTCGCCGAACAGGGCCTTGAAGACGCGCTGTTGGGAACCGCTGCCGGCGGCCGGCGGGGGCGCAGCCGTCGGCAGGTCGCGGCCGACGGTGGCCAACTCCTCGCGGGTGCGGGCCAGATAGGCCGCCTCGTACCGCTCGGCCAGCTCCTCCAGGGTGAGCCGGCCCTCCGCGGTGGCCTCCCGCAGGCGCTCGATCATCTCCTCGCGCTCGGCGTCCGAGGCGAGCACCGCACCGGGCTTCGACGCGTCCGAAACGGACCCTAATTCCTTGTGCAGATCCGGGCGTTGGGGTTGCGTCATCGGGTGTGCCTCCGCTGGTCGGGCGGTAGTGGTGCGGTCCGGGGTGCCCCCCTTGTGTGCCCTATCCGACCACGTCACGCGGGGTGCGGGCATCGGCGTCCGGTACTACATCGAAAGGTGCAGTCAACCCTCCGGGCGCCGTTCTTCGTCCTACCAGCCGCCCGGTTTTACGGGTGCCGGTGGTGCGCTCTCGGCCCCGTGTCTTAAAGCTCCGGGCACCAACGAAATGTCCGTGTCACCGGAGTGTGAAGGGCGGTGAAGAATACGGAATGCGTATCGACTTCTAGTTGACTGGTTGGTAAAGTGCCTAGCACTCATTGTGACTCGGCGATTTGGACAACTGGCCGGAGTCCTCAAAACGTTCGAATCCGGAGGGTTAATCGAATGCCTGAGCCGGCGGACACCGGGCGGCGAATCAAAGAGCTACGAGTCAGCGCGGGAATGACCCAGCACGAACTCGCCGGGTCCGAAATGTCCGCCAGCTACATCTCCCTCGTCGAACGCGGTAAGCGCATTCCCAGCGGACGCGCTCTGAAGATCCTGGCGGAACGGCTCGGGGTCGGCGTGACGGAAATATCCGGCGCGGCCGAGTCCACGGAATCCGCCGGCCGGATCCGCCGGCTCGACCTGGTCGGACGATTGGTCGCGGCCCGTCGGCAATGGGAAGGCGGCGACGCGGAAGGGGCGTTGGAGGAATTCCGCGCGCTGGCCGGTGCCGAACCGGGCGCCCGCCCGGACGACGTATCCACCGAGGCCCAACTCGCCATGGCCGAAATACTCGGCTCGCTGGGCCGCGCCGACGAGGGCGCGGATGTCCTGCTGCGGATGCTGGACGGGCTCGCCCCGGCCGCGTTCGCCGAGGCCCGGCTGCGCGCCCTGATCGCCCTGGCCGACCTGCTGGAGTCCGCCGGGCGGGTCCAGGACGGGCTGCGCCACGCGCTCACCGGTTCCCTGGAGGCGGCCGCCGCCCGGGCGCCCGGCAGCGCCTTCCACGCGCTGCTCGTGCTCGACGTGCTGACCCGCTGCGCCTACTGGAGCGGCTGCGCGCACTGGGCCCCGGAGGCCGGCGACCACAAGCGCTCGCCGGACGGGGTGCTGCCCGGGCCGCGCGCCCGGATCGCGCTGCACCGGGCGCTGGACCTGTGGGACCGCGGGGAGATCGACCGGGCCGCCGAGCTGCTGGCCGAGACCGCCCGCCGGGTGACCCCCGCGGCCGGCTTCCGGCTCTGGGAGGCCGTCAACGGGCGCTATGCGCTGCTGCTGCTCGGCCGCGGCGAACGGACCGCGGCGCGGAGCATCGTGGAGCGCGGGCTGGTCGTCGCCTCGGTGACGCAGGACCCGGACTTCCCGCTCTGGCTGACCACCGCCGAGGCGGTCTGCGCCGAGGCGGCCGGCGACCGCGACCGGGTCCGCGCGTTGGGCGTGGAACTGGCCGGGCTGCCCGATACCGGGCGCTGCCATGAGAAAGCCGCCGCGCTTTCGGAGATCGCGGCGGCCTGTGCGCGGCTGGGGGACCGGGAAAGGGCGGCCGGGCACTTCCGGTATTCCGCGGAACTGTTCCGGCGGGCCCAGGCGTACCGGCACGCGGACCGGGCCCGGGAACGGCTGGCGGACCTCCTCGAAAAGCACAACTGACGTCCGCCGGGCGCACCGGGCCCTCGGTGGCGGCCACGGCCAAAAGCGCGGTCGACGCCGCGCTGCCGTCATTGCGCCGCCAATGCGTCGCTATTTATTCGCTTTCTTCCCCAATCCCAGGAGGGCGAACAACGCCTCCGCGCCGCCGACGATCGCCAGGACCAGTCCGGCCTTGTGGAGCGAGACGTATGGCGTCTCCACTTCCTTGGTCGTGAGCCACAGGATGACGCCGACGATCGCCAGGAAAATGCCGACGGCAATGCCCTTCATGAGTTCCCTCGTCCCTTGTTGCCGTTGTCGAGCAGGTTGACCGCTCCAGCGTCCCGTCCGGATCCGGGGGCGCGGATCATCCGCAGGTAGGCACTTTGCCCGGCGTCCCCTGTCACTTTCTATGTACGCCGGGCCCTCCCCGGGGGCCGGCGTACGGGTGCGTACCCGGGGCGCGCCGGGGTCGCGGTCGGCACCACCGCACCGTCTCGACGCCCTGTCAGTCAAGTTTCATGACTCTTGTAGTCACGTTCGGGGCGGCGTTTCCGCTGGTAGCAGCCCTTCTTTGCAGGTCCGACCGGCCCTTCCTTGGGTGATGACTCCGCCGAGACTGTTGACAGCTCAGTGACTCCACTGTCATCTTTCTAGTCATGCGGACGCCCCGAGCGTGACAAGGGGCAGAAAAGTAGGAGGGCTTCATGGAGTTACGGGCGGCAGAACGGCGGCGCGTCGTCGTCACCGGCTGCGGCGTGGTCTCCCCGCTGGGGAACACCACCGCGGACTTCTGGGCCGCCCTCCTGGCCGGCCGCAGCGGCGTCAGCGCCGTCACCCGCTTCGACGCCGGCCAACTGCCGGTCCGGATCGGCGGCGACGTCACCGACTTCGACCCGGTCGCCACCGGCGTCCTCACCCCCCAACAGGCCCGGCGCACCGACCGCTTCACCCAGTACGCCGCGGTCGCCGCCGCCCAGGCCCTGGCCGCCGCCGGACTGCACCCGCCGGCCGGCGTCGACCCGCACCGCTTCGCCGCGGTGATCGGCTCCGGCTACGGCGCCGCCCCCGCGATCCAGCAGCAGTACGACATCCTCAAGGAGCAGGGCCCGCGCCGGGTTTCGCCGTACCACTCGGTGCTCACCGCGATCGACCACCCGACCAGCCTGCTCTCCATCGAGCACGGCATCGCCGGCCCCAGCCACGCGGTCTCCGCGGCCTGCGCGACCGGCGCGGTGGCGATCGGCGAGGCGGTCGAACTGATCCGGCACGGCCGCGCCGACCTGGCGCTGGCCGGCGGCACCGACGACTCGCTCACCGCCGTCGACCTGGCCGGCACCGCCAACGCCAAGGCCCTCTCCCGCCGCAACGACGACCCCGAGGGCGCCAGCCGCCCCTTCGACCGGGACCGGGACGGCTTCGTCATGGCGGTCGGCGCGACCGTGCTGACCCTGGAGGAGGCCGGGCACGCACAGCGGCGGGGCGCGCCGATCCTCGCCGAGGTGGCCGGCTACGCCGCGACCACCGACGCCCACCACGCCACCGCCCCCGACCCCACCGGCGCCGGCGCCGTCCGCGCCATGCGGGCCGCGCTCGCCGACGCCGGGCGGGCCCCCGAGGACGTCGGGCAGATCAGCGCCCACGGCACCGGCACCGTCCTCAACGACCGCATCGAGGCGGCCGCGTTGCGCGAGGTGCTCGGCCCCGACGTCCTGCGCCGCACCCCGGTCACCGCGGTCAAGAGCATGACCGGGCACATGCTCGGCGCGTCCGGCGCGGCCGAGGCCGCCGCCGCGGTGCTCTCGCTACGGGACCGCGTGGTCCCGCCGATCCGCAACTGCGACCACCCCGACGAGCCCGACCTCGACCTGGTCACCAAGGGCCCCCGCGACTGGGACGGCGACGTGGTCCTGAGCAACTCGTTCGGCTTCGGCGGCCACAACGCCGTACTCGTACTCACCCGCTACACCGGCTGAAGGAGAGCGACGCACCATGCGGGGACGACTGGTCACCCTGGAATGGCCCGGTGACGACGACTGGGCGGCGATCGCCGACTGGCTGCGGCCCGGCTCGCCGGCGGCCGTGCTCAGCGGCGACTGGGAGCTGCTCGGCGCCGCCGACGTGGAGGCCGCCAACCGCTCCGGGCGGGTCAGCCACATGGTGATCCGCACCCACAACGGGGACCGCATCGGCACCGTCAGCTACCAGCGCACCGGCCGGATCGGCGGCTACTCCGTGGGCGGCGCGATCGGCACCCCCGAACTCTGGCGCCGCGGCTACGGCGCGGAGGCCGTCGTCCTCCTCGTCGACTACCTCTTCCACCAACTCAACGCGCACCGCGTCCAGGTCACCACCGCCGCCTACAACAAGGGCATCATCCGGCTGATGACCAAGACCCAGTTCGTGGTCGAGGGCATCCTGCGGGACCACTGCTACCTCGACGGCGAGTACCACGACGCGATCGTGTGGGGCATCCTCCGCGACGAGCACTACGCCTCGCTCAAGCCCAGCGAGACCAACCGCGTCCTCGCCGTCGGGCTGGCGGACTTCGTGCCCGAGGACGACAAGGCCCAGGCCCGCGAGATCCTCGCCGGGCACCTGGCGGAGACCGGCCGCAGCGCCGTCGCCGCCTTCCTCCAGGAGGCCGGCCCGCGCCCGCTGCGCGACGCCGCCGAGGACGGGCGGGGTGCGGCATGAGAGACGGCGCCGAAAGCTTCGCCCTGGCCGACCGGGTCTTCTTCGACTGGCCCGGCAACTGGGACCTGGCGGCCACCCGCTTCCCCGCCCCGCCGCTCCCCGACGGCTGGACCCGCGACGACAACGAGACCTGGACGATCTGCCGCCCGCCCGCCGGGGACGGCCCCCAACTCCCCGACCAGGGCTGGAAGATCCACGTCTCCGCGGTCCCCGAGGACGCCGAGCGCACCCTCGTCGACGTCGCCGCCTACTGCACGGGGCACGGCCTGCACTTCAAGTACCTCAAGAGCGCCAACGTCGTGCGCGCGCTGAGCCGCAAGTACGCCCAGCGCTCCTCCGCGGGCAAGCTGCTGACCGTCTACCCCGTGGACGAGGCCGAGTTCGCCCGCACCCTCGACGGGCTGGACGCCGTCGTCGGCGGCCGCCCCGGCCCGTACGTCCTCACCGACCTGCGCTTTCGCGAGGGCCCGCTGTACGTCCGCTACGGCGGCTTCCGCACCCACTACACCGAGGACGACCACGGCGACCTCGTCCCCGCGATCCGCCGGCCCGACGGCACCTGGGAACCGGACCGCCGCGCCCCCGTCTTCCGCACCCCCGAGTGGGTCGCCCTCCCGGACGTCCTCAAGGACTCCCTGGCCGCCCGTCAGGCCGTGGACGACTTCCCCTACCGGATCACCGGGGCGCTGCACTTCTCGCACGGCGGCGGCGTCTACCGCGCCGAGCCGACCGGTCCCGACGCGCTCGGCGCCGGCCAGCGCACCGTCGTCCTCAAGGAGGGCCGGCCGCACTCCGGCACCGACGGCGTCGGACGGGACGCGGTCGCCCGGCTCGCCCACGAGCACGAGATCCTCAGCCGGCTCGACGGACTCCCGGGCATCCCCCGCACCTTCGGCACCTTTCAGGTCCGCGACCACCTGTTCCTGGTCCTGGAGGAGATCGAGGGCAAGGACCTCCAGTCCTGGCTCGCCGGCGGCTACCCGCTGACCGTGCCGGAACCGGACGAGGCGGCGGTGCTCGCCCACCGGGACCGCGCGCTGGCCCTGTTCGGCCGGATCGAGGAGCTGATCGCCTCGGTGCACGCCCGCGGCGTCCGGATCGGCGACCTGCACCCCGGCAACTTCGTCATCCAGGACGGCGACATCCCCGTCCTGCTGGACTTCGAGGTCGCCGACGCGATCGACCTGGCCACCCCCAGCAGCCTCGGCGCCCCCGGCTTCCACCGGGCCGACGCCACCGGCGCGGACGGCGACCACTACGCGCTCGCGGCCATCGCCCTCTGGCTGTTCCTGCCGCTCGCCGCGCTCTGCGGCCTGGCCCCCGACAAGGCGCCGGCGCTGCTGCAGACCGCGGCCCGCCGGTTCCACCTCCCCGAGGAACTGGTCGCCCGGCTGGCCGTCCAACTCGCCCCGGCCGCACCGGCCGTACGGGCCGACGGCACCCGGCCGCGCACCCTGGCCAGCGCCCCCGGCCCGTTCCCGCCCCCGGACCTGCTCGCCTCGCTCGACCGCGGGCTGCGCGCCAGCGCCACCCCGGACCGCGAGGACCGGCTGTTCCCCGGCGACTTCGCGCAGTTCGCCGAGGGCGGCGCGGGGTTCGCGCACGGCGCGGCCGGCGTCCTGTGGGCCCGGCACACCGCGCTCGGCGCCCGCGACGAGGCGCACACCGCCTGGCTGCGGGCCGCCGCCCGCCGGGTGCCGGCCGAACGCACCGGCTTCTACGACGGACTCCACGGCATCGCCTACGTCCTCGCGGAACTCGGCGACACGGAAGGGGCGTTGGAGTCCCTGGACCGGGCCCGCGGCAAGCTGGCCGACCGCCGCTGCCCCAGCCTCTACCGCGGCCTGGCCGGCGCCGGCCTCAGCCTGCTGCACTTCGCCGACGCCTGGGACGACCCCGCCCCGCGCGAGCGCGCGCTGCACCTGGCCGACCGGCTCGCCGACACCCTGGCCGCCGCCCGCCGGGAACCGGTCGAGCACCGCCGCCGCACCGGCTCCGCGCACGCCGCCGGCCTGATGTACGGCTGGTCGGGACCGGCGCTGTTCCTGCTCCGCGCCCACCAAGCCACCGGCGATCCGGGCCTGTTGGACGAGGCGGTGCGGGCCGTCCACCGCGACCTGGACCGCTGTTCCTCCGGTCCGGGGGACACCCTCCAAGTGGACGAGGGGTTCCGGCTGTTGCCCTACCTGGACAACGGCAGCGCGGGCATCGCCCTGGTCGCCGCCGAACTCCTGCGGTACCGCCAGGACGCCCGGATCCGCGAGGCGCTGCCGGCCCTGCTGCGGGCCTGCTCCTCCGACTTCGTCATCGAGTCGGGCCTGTGGGGTGGCCGCGCCGGACTGATCGGCACCCTGGCCACCCTGCGCGCGCTGGTCCCGCAGCCCGCGGAGAGTGCCGAGCGGCAGCTCGCCCGCCATCTGACCAACCTTCAGCACCACGCCATGACGCTGGACGGCGCGACGGTCTTCCCCTGCGACGGCCGGGCCCGGATCTCCATGGACGTGGCCACCGGTGGAGCCGGCGTACTGCTGGCCGTCGCCACCGCCGAACGGGGCACCCCGCTGCTGCCGTTCCTCACCGACTCGCGGTCCGCCGCGGCCGTCAACCCGGCCGTCCCGGAGCGCGCCAGCGGCGCCCAAGGCGCCGCGACCCCCACCGTCCCCTCCGGGACGGCGGGCCCCATGGAAGACGCGGAAGGGAGGTGTTCTCGATGACCATCATGGACCTTCAGGGCCTGGAGGTGCCGGGCGAGCGTGAGGCTCAGGCGCTCGGCTCCACCGTCAGCACCGGCTGCTGAATGACGACGGCGGACCGCGTCCCGTCATGACACGGCCTGCCGGACCGGGTGTCCCGCAACGGCACCCGACGCATCAGCGCTGCTGTCCACCGCTCCTGCTCACCCCCGGAGGGAGGTGTTTTCGATGACCATCATGGACCTTCAGGGCCTGGAGGTGCCGGGCGAGCGTGAGGCTCAGGCGCTCGGCTCCACCGTCAGCACCGGCTGCTGACGCACCGCCCGGTGTCCGGGAACACCGGAACTGTCAACAGTACACAGAACCAAGGGACTTCGGAAGGGAGGTGTTTTCGATGACCATCATGGACCTTCAGGGCCTGGAGGTGCCGGGCGAGCGTGAGGCTCAGGCGCTCGGCTCCACCGTCAGCACCGGCTGCTGACATCGCGCCCGGTGACCCGCCCTGCGGTGCGGGTCACCGGGCCCTCGCGTCGGGCACCAACGGACCGACGGCGGACGGTCCACGGCAGACGGCACGGGGAGGACGACGATGGGCACGGCCGGGCAGCACCCCGCGGAACGCGGCGCACCGCTCGCCCTCTGCGTCATCGGCTGCGGCCCCCGCGGCGCCAGTCTCGTCGAGCGGATCCTCGCCAACGTCCCCGCGCTGTACGGCGATCGGCCGCTCGCGCTGCACCTCGTCGACCCCTACCCGCCCGGCGCCGGACGCACCTGGCACACCGACCAGCCCGGCCTGCTGTGGATGAACTCCGCCGCCGACCAGGTCACCGTCTACCCCGACGCGACCGTCGACTGCGCCGGCCCGCCGCGCCCCGGCCCCACCACCGCCGCCTGGCTCGACGGCCCGCTGCACGACGGCGCCTACGCCGCCCGCCGCGACCAGGGCCGCTATCTGCGCCGCTTCTTCGCCGAGGTGACCGCAGCGGCACCCGCCTCGGTCCGGCTGCATCTGCACCGGGCGCGCGCGGTCGACCTGCGGCGCACCGACGACGGCCGCCAGGAGGTGCTGCTCGACTCCGGCCGGCCCGTCCGCGCCGACCGGGTGGTGCTCGCCCAGGGGCACCCCGACGTCCTTCCCGAGCCCGCCCCGCCCGGCCTGCTGCGGATCGGCCCGGGACCGGCCGACCCGGCCGCCCTGGAGCGCATCCCGCCCGGCGCGCCGGTCCTCGCCCGCGGCCTCGGCCTGGTCTTCATCGACTGCCTGGCGCTGCTGACCGAGGGTCGCGGCGGCCGCTTCGTCCGCACGCCCGAGGGGCCGCTGCGCTACCTCCCCTCCGGCCGCGAGCCGCGCCTGTACGCGGGCTCCCGGCGCGGCGTCCCGCTCCCCCCGAAGCCGGCCCCGGACCCGGCCGGCCCGTCCGCCGCCGAGGAACCCGCGCGCTTCGCCACCGCCGCCGCCTGCCGGGCCGCGCTCGACCGTCCCGGCGCGGACTTCGACCGCGACCTGTGGCCGCTGTTCCGGGCCGAGTTGGGCTGGTGGCACTACCGCGCCCTGTTCGCCGCCGCCCCCGAGCGCACCCGGATGACCTGGCCGGACTTCGACGCCCAGTACGCCGTGCTGGTCACCGACGCCGGCCGGCTCGCCAAACTGGCGGCCGCGGCGGTGCCCGACCCCGCCGACCGGCTCGACCTCGACCGGCTGGCCGCCCCGCTGGCCGGCCGCACCTTCGCCGACTCCCACGACCTCCAACGCCAGCTGCGCGCCCACCTGGTGACGACCCTGCGCCGCCGCACCGGCCCGGCCGCCGGCACCGAACGCGCCCTGGTGGACGCCCTGCGCCGCACCGGCGAGATCGTCGAGGAGCTGTGGCGGGCCGGCGACCTGGCCGGCACCGCGCTCGTCGACGCGCTGCGCCGCCTCGCGCTCGGCACCTTCCTCAGCTCCGGACCGCCGCCGTTGCGGGCCGCCCAACTGCTCGCGCTGGCCGAGGCGGGCATCGTCACGTTCACCGGACCCGACCTGCGGGTGACGGCCGACCGCGACGCCTTCCGGGCCACCAGCCCCGCCGTCCCCGGCACCGTCCACGAGGCGGCCGTCCTCCTGGACGCCCGGCTGGCGATGCCGGCCCCCGACCGCCTCGCCGACCCGCTGCTGCGCGCGCTGTGGCGGCGCGGCGAACTGGCCCCGACCCCCGGCGGCGAGGGCGCGGCGCTGCCCCGGCTGGACGGCCCCGCGCTGCACCCGGTCGACGCGGACGGGGCCGTCCACCGGGACCGCTTCGTGCTCGGCCCGGCGCAGTTCCCGCGGCCCGGCGCCAACGCCACGGCGCTGCGGCAGACCGACGCCCTCGCCCGCCGCCTGCTCACCGGCGGCTGACGCGGCGCGGGCGCGGCCCGCCCGGTCCGCTCAGCCGCGCGGCGTCAGCCCGTACTGCTGCGCCAGGATCGCCGCCTGCACCCGGCTGCGCAGGTTCAGCTTCGACAGGATCCGGCTGGTGTGCGTCTTGACCGTGCCCTCCGCGAGGTGGAGGGTCTCGGCGATGGCGCTGTTGGCCTGGCCGCGCGCGATGCAGGCCAGCACCTCCAACTCCCTTTTGGTGAGCGTCTCCAGCGCCTGTGCCGCCCCGTCGGGCAGCCCGGGCCCGTCCGCCGGCATCGGTGCCTGGTGCGTGAACTCGCCGATCAGCCGCCGGGCGATGGCCGGGGTGAGGAAGCCGTCCCCGTGGGCCACGTCGCGCACCGCCCGCACCAGCACGGCCGGTTCGGCGTTCTTGAGGATGAAGCCGCCCGCGCCGGCCCGCAGCGCCCCGAAGATGTACTCGTTGAGGTCGAAGGTGGTCAGCACCAGCACCTGCGCCAGCCCGCCCTCGACGATCCGGCGGGTGGCCGCGACGCCGTTGAGCAGCGGCATCTGCACGTCCATCAGGACCACGTCGGGCCGGAGTTCGTCGGCCATCCGCACCGCCGCCTCGCCGTCGCCGGCCTCGCCCACCACCGTCAGGTCCGGGTCGGTCTGGAGCACCAGCACCAGCCCGGACCGCACCGCGGCCTGGTCGTCGGCGACCAGCACCCGGATGCCCGACCCGGTGTCCTCGGGGCCCACCGCCCGCACCTCCTCCACGGTCCGTCCCGCCGCCTGCTGTGCCTGCTGTGCCGCTCGCTCCACTGTCTGCTCCCCTTCTCGCTCGCTGCCCGGTGCGGGATCGGCCCGCGTCCGCGGGCCTTCCTCTTCAGGAGTTCCGGTCCAGCGGCAGCACCGCCCTCACCCGCCACCGTCCGGGGGCCGAGCGGTCGGGGCCCGCGTCGAACACCCCGCCCACCAGCGCCGCCCGCTCCGACATCCCGGCGAGGCCGGCGCCGGCCCCGGTGGTCGGCGGGTCTCCGGGCCGCTGCTGTCCCCGCCCGCCCGGGCGGGCCAACGGGCTGTCCACCCACAGGGTCAGCTCCTCGGGGCCGGCCTCGCAGCGGATCCGCACCCGCCCGGCCGCCGCGTGCTTGAGGCAGTTGGTCAACGCCTCCTGCACGATGCGGTACGCGGTCACCTCGATCACCGACGACACCTCGGGGAAGTGCTCGGGGAACTCCGTGACCAACGTCAGCGCCGCCGCGTCGGCCGCCGGTCGGGCCTGCTCCACCAGCGTGGGCAGCGCGCCCAGTTGTGGCCGGTCCCAGTCGTCGTCGACCGCCCGATCGGAGCGCAACAGCACCACCATGCGGCGCATTTCGGCCAGTCCCTGCACGCTGTTCTCGCGGATCACCGCCAGCGCCCGCAGCACCGGGTCGTCGGCGTCCGGCGCCGCCCCGTCGGCGCCCTTGGCCTCCTGGAGCGAGAGCACCGCGCTGGAGTGGATGGCGATCGCGCTCAGGTGGTTGGCCACCAGGTCGTGCAACTCCCGGGCCATCCGGGTGCGTTCGGTCTGGAGCACGGTCTTGCGGTCCAGTTCGGCGAGCCGGTTGATCTGCGCCGCCCGTTGCCGTTCGGCGTCCGCCTGTTCCTTGTGGTTCCGTATCAACACCCCGGTCCATACGGGCGAGATGAGCAGCAGCGCCACGATGAGCCCGGTGGTCACCCCCTCCGACCGGTCGCCGATGAGGAGGAAGACCACGGTGGCCGCCATGGTCGCCGCGACGGTCCCGAACTGCAGCGCCCGGCACAGCCACGGCGCCCCGTACAGCGCCGCCGCGTACAGGAGGTCCGTGTAGATCAGCACCGGCCCCAACCCGCCGCTGACGGCCGCCTCCAGGGTGACGGTGACCGTGCCGACGAGCACCGCCCGGCCCGGCGCGACGCTGCGGAAGGCGGTCGAGCCGCACAACACCGCCACCGGCAGCACCGCCTGCCACACGGGGACCTGCCCGCCCATCACCCGGGCCCCGCCGACCACGTAGAGGATCAGACAGCCGGCGAAGAACCCCACGGCCAGCCGGAGATCGCGCAGCGGTATCGGCGTACGGGGTGGCCGGGGCATTGCGAATTGGCGTAACCACACACCAGGACAGTACGTCCGCCGGATGCGCGGACGCCTTGCCCTGACTGCCGAATTGGATCGCCGTTCCGTACATCGAAGTATGTAGCCGGACATCGGCAGGAGGGATGACTCCAAGGTTACGGAGGACATGCAAACCTTGGCCTGACTGTATCGATCGATGTAGGCGAAAAAGGGGGAGGCCAAAGTCGCCACCGATTGCCGGCCGTCGCCTTCCGGAACGGCCGAGCCGCCGCTCAACTGTGGAGGACGGAAAGTACGTGGAAACGAACGCCGCTCTTCTCGATCTCGCCCCGGAACTCGCCGACCACGGTCTCCCCGGCCAGGACGGCACCGACCAGGTGCCCGTCTTCGTGGTTCCCGTGGGCCCCGGCCCCGAAGGATCCGCCCCACCCACCGGCTCCGGGAGCGAGCTCACCGCCGAGAGCTGTCCGGGCCTCAACGGCCATACCAGAGCCACCCTCGACGCCGCCTCGCGCGGCTGGCTGCTCGCCCGACTCCCGTCCCGGGTGCGCACCGCGATGACCGCCGCCGCCCACTGGGAACTGTACGGAACGCACGGCCTCCTGGTCGTGGCCTGCGGCGACGGCGCCCGCCAGATGGGCTTCTCGGTCGAGTCCGTGCGCCACGTACGCCGGGAGTCCTCCCCGCTGCACACCCCCTACGAGATCCTCACCCCGCACGAGTCCCGCACCGCCGCCGCCCGCCCGGCCGCCGAACGCGAACGCCTCATCACCCGATACTGGGTCCGCAAGGACGCCGCCCTCCAGGCCGTCGGCAGCGGCCTCTCCCTCGCCCCGGAGCGGATCGAGGCCGGCTTCCCCTCCGACACCGGCACGGTCGCCGTCCCCGGCCCCTGCGGCACCGAAATCCCGGTCCGCGTACGGAACTTCCGCTTCTCGGCCGCTTACGAGTTCGCGGTCGCCACCCCCGAACCGCCCTGCGTCATCCCGTCCTTCGCCTATTCCTTCCGCTGACCCCGCGGCGCCGGCCGCCTTCCTTTTTCCGCCGCCTCCCCGGCGGAAAAAGGAATCCCGCCGCGCGCCGCGACAGTTCATTTGCGCCACCCGGCAATCGTCCGGCAGGGGCCCGCCCGGGTGAAAAACAATCCCCTCGGCCCGCCCGGAACTTCCGTGGGACCTCTTGACGGGTTACCTGTTGCGTGCTTCGAGTCGTGGCGAGCACGACGCCGCGACGCCGCTTGCGCAGGAGGAAGTACCCATGCCGTCGCCGCTCGCCGGACGCACCGCCGGACCGATCCCGTCCGCCCTGCTCGCCCTGGCCTCCCTCCTGGCGCTGATGGGCGTCGCCGGCCCCGCGGCCGCCGATCCACCGCCAACGGGCACCGACTGGGACCAGATCGCCGCCTGCGAGAGCAGCGGCGACTGGCACTCCAACACAGGCAACGGCTACCACGGCGGCCTCCAGATCTCCCCGTCCACCTGGCGCGCCTACGGCGGCCACCGCTACGCCCCGCGCGCCGACCTCGCCACCCGCGACGAGCAGATCGCCATCGGCGAGCGCATCGCCCAGGACCTCGGCCTGTCCCCGTGGCCCAACTGCGGTCAACACGGCCGCCGTTCGGCCAGCGGCGCCCCCGGCCCCCTCCGCACCGCCACCTACACCGTCCACGCCGGTGACTGCCTCTCCGCGATCGCCCACCGCACCCACGTCCCCGGCGGCCCCTCCGCCCTCTACACCCTCAACAAGGACCGCCTCACCCAGGGCGCCAACCGCATTCACCCGGGACAACAACTGCGCTTGCGGGGCTGAGCGGAAGGCGCGGCCGTCATGGCTGAATCCGGTGGGCGGCCGGGGTGAACGCGGGCGGGTGGCGGCACTTCGGGCTTGGTCGGTCTGCTCGGTGCCGGTAGCAAGACCGCGGGTTTTCCAAGGGTCTTCCAAGGGGCTTTCCCCTCATGAGGGACAGGAACGCGAAGTGAAGAAGACGAGTGGTGAGCAACTGGCGTTCGCCGGGTTTTTCGGGGTGTTGTTGGTGGAGGGCGGGGCGGGGCGACGCCGGCGACGGCGCGGGGAGGCTGGGGGGGACGGGCCGTTCGACGCGGACGGTGACACCCTCGTGAAGTTCTCGTCCGGCTTCGCGTGCGAGGGCCGGGCCCGTTACTGCGTCAACGGCGCCATCAACAGCGGTAACACCAAGGACGCGGGGAACGTCCGGACGAACGGGAATCCCAGTAACAGCGGAAGCCCCGTGAACAACAGCGGGTCCAACAACAGCGGCAACACCGGCACGGGCGCCGCGGCGGCCAGCGCCAACCACATGCAGCGCTTCGGCCCGCTCAGGGCCGGAACGTGAGGATCTTGGCGATGTTGTTGCTGCTGCCCCGCTGCGCACCGTAGACCGTGTTGAGGCTGTTGGTGGAGCCGCTGGCCGTCTCGATGTTCCCGCTGTCGACGGGGTTTCCGTGGTTGAGGAAGTTGTTGCTGTTCTTGCTGTTCTTGCTGTTTCCGCTGTGCACCGGCCCGTTGACGCAGGGGTGTGGTGAACGGTTCACCGGTGACCTGTAGGTGAAGTCGGCGAGACGGTTGTTGCACATCACGCCGGAAACCATGCCGGTGACGGTGCCGAGATCGGCACCCGCCACCGCGGAGAGCAGCGAACCGTCCGGAGCGGGCTGCGCCCGTGCGCTTCCGGTGCCGAACACCACCAGCCCGCATGCCTCGGCGACCGTGCCCGCCTGTGCGCGGCTACCCCAGGGGGTGGCCGGTGGTGGCGTCCACGTGGTCGGGGACCTCCTCGTGCCGGTCGCCGACGGTCGAGGTGCCGGTGGGCTCGAAGAGCAACAGATGGGCGCCGGCGGGGGAATGGGGCCGGTGCTCGATGCCCCGGGGGACGGTGAAGACGGCGCCCTTGGGGAGCCGGACGGTCCGCTCCCCGGCCTCCTCCCGCAACGAGAGGAACAACTCCCCCTCCAGCACCAGGAAGAACTCGTCGGTGTCGTCGTGCGCGTGCCACAGGTGCGCGCCGGCGACCTTGGCGACCCGGACGTCGTAGTCGTTGACCCGGGTGACGATCCGGGGGCTCCACAGCGCGTCGAAGGAGGCCAGCGCCGCCGCGAGATCCTGCGGTTGGTCGGGGTGTGTGCTCATGGGGCGATCTTGTCCCGCCGGGCCGGCCGCCACGAGTGCTAGGAATCGCACATGCCGCAACGATCCTCGCAACCCCGCCACGCCCCGTCCCGTCCGTCCCGTCCGCATCGCGTCGTCGCCCTCGTTGACGAGAACACCAATCCCTTCGAAGTCGGCTGCGCCATCGAGGTGTTCGGCCTCCCGCGCCCCGAAATAGGGCGCCAGCTCTACGACTTCGCGCTCTGCGCGCCCTCCCCGCGGACCGTGATGCGGGACGGCGTCTTCACCCTTGCCGGGGTCGCCGGGCTGGACGCGGCCGACGACGCGGACACCGTGATCGTCCCGCAGCGCCCCGACGTCGAGGTGCCCCGCCGCCCCGCGCTGCTCGACGCCGTCCGCCGGGCCCACGCCCGCGGCGCCCGGCTGCTCAGCTTCTGCACCGGCGCCTTCACCCTCGCCGAGGCGGGCGTCCTCGACGGCCGGCGGGCCGCCACCCACTGGCAGTGGGCCCACGCCTTCCGGGCCCGCTTCCCCGCCGTCCGCCTGGAGACCGACGTGCTGTTCGTCGACGACGGCGACATCCTCACCGCGGCGGGCAGCGCGGCCGCGCTCGACCTGGGACTGCACGTGGTCCGCCGCGACCACGGCGCGGAGATCGCCAATACGGTCAGCCGCCGACTGGTCTTCGCCGCCCATCGGGACGGCGGCCAGCGGCAGTTCGTGGAGCGCCCGGTGCCCCGGGTCCCCGACGCGTCGCTCGCCCCGCTCCTGGCCTGGGCCCAACAACGCCTCGATGCCCCGCTGTCGGTGGCCGACCTGGCCGCCCGCGCCGCGGTCAGCCCGGCCACCCTGCACCGCCGCTTCCGCGCCCAGCTCGGCACCACCCCGCTGGCCTGGCTCACCGCCGAACGGACCGCCCTGGCCTGCCGGTTGATCGAGCGCGGCGAGACCCGCCTCGACGTGGTCGCCCACCGCAGCGGCCTGGGCACAGCGGCCCATCTGCGGGCCCTGATGCGCCGGGAGACCGGGCTGACCCCGTCCGCCTACCGCCGCCGCTTCGGACCGGAGAGTGCGGAAGACCGCACCGTTTCACGTGAAACACGCCGTTTCCCGTGAAACACCGCCCGGACGGTCGTACGACGGGCCCGCCGCCCGGCCCCTAACCTGGAAGCGGAAGCCGGTGAACGTCGATGACCGCTGATCCCGTCACGCTCGCACTCTGCGGCGATGTGATGCTCGGCCGCGGGGTCGACCAGATCCTGCCCTTCCCCGGCGACCCCGAGCTGCGCGAGGCGTATGTCGAGGACGCCCGGGTCTACGCCGGACTGGCCGAGGCGGCGGGCGGCCTGATCCCCCGCCCCGTCGGCTTCCGCTACCCCTGGGGCGAGGCGCTGTCCGTGCTCGACGCCGCCGCGCCCGCCGCCCGGGTGCTCAACCTGGAGACCGCGGTCACCCGGTACGGCACCTTCGCCCCCGGCCGGGAGATCCACTACCGGATGCACCCGGCGAACCTGCCCTGTCTGGCCGCCGCCCGTCCCGACGTCTGCGTGCTGTCCAACAACCACGTCCTGGACTTCGGCCGCGAGGGGCTGGCCGAGACCCTGCGCAGCCTGGCCGCGGTCGGCCTGCGCACGGCGGGCGCCGGTGCCGACGGTGCGGCGGCCCGCAGCCCCGCGGTCGTCCCGCTGCCCGACGGCCGCCGCCTTCTCGTCCTCGGCCTGGGCATGCCGTCCAGCGGCGTCCCCCGCACCTGGGCCGCGACCGCCGGGCACGGCGGCGTCCACTGGGCGGCCGGCCCCTCGCCCGCCACCGCCACCGAGGCCGCCGCCCTGCTCCGCGCCCACAAGCGCCCCGGCGATCTGGCGATGGTCTCGGTGCACTGGGGCTCCAACTGGGGCTACGCCGTCCCCCGTGCCCAGACCGCCTGCGCACGCGCCCTGGTCGACGCCGGCGTGGACCTCGTCCACGGCCACTCCTCGCACCACCCGCGCCCCCTGGAGCTCTACGCCGGCAAGCTCATCCTCCACGGGTGCGGGGACTTCATCGACGACTACGAGGGCATCACCGGCTACGAGCGCTACCGCGACGACCTGCGCCCGCTCTACCTCGCCGCGCTGGAGCCGGACACCGGCCGCCTCGTGGAGCTGCGGATCGTCCCCTTCCGGACCCGTCGGATGCGGCTGTGCCATGTCGGTGCCGAGGACGCCCGCTGGCTCGCCGCCCTCTTCGACCGGCTCGCCCGCGGCTTCGCCCCCGGCGCCCTCGCCCTCGACCCGGCACCGGCCCTGAGCCTCCGGCCGGCCTGAACCGGCCGGCCCACCGGGCCCGTTGGGCCGGCCACCGCTCGCCTACCGCCCGGCGCCCGCCACCGCCGCGGCCAGTGCCAGCACCCGCCGCGCCTCCTCCACGTGCAGGTTCTCCACCATCCGCCCGTCCACGGTGACCACCCCGCGCCCCTCCCGGGCCGCGGCCTCGAACGCGTCGATGGTCCGTCGGGCCCGGGCCACCTCCGCGTCCGCCGGTGCGAACGCCCGGTTGCACGGCTCGATCTGCGACGGGTGGATCAGCGTCTTCCCGTTGAACCCGAACTGCCGCCCCTGGACGCACTCCGCCTCGAACCCGGCCGCGTCCTGGACGTCGTTGAACACCCCGTCCAGGATCGCCTTCCCCGCCTCGCGGGCCGCCAGCAGCGCCAGCGACAGCCCGGTCAACAGCGGCGCCCGGCCCGGCACATGCGCTGCGTGCAGCTCCTTCGCCAGGTCGTTGGTGCCCATCACCAGCACCGTCAGCCGCTCGCTCGCCCCGGCCACCGCCTGGGCGTCCAGCATCGCCCGCGGGGTCTCCACCATCGCCCAGATCGCGGTGCGGTCCGGCGCCCCGGCCTCCTCCAGCCGCCGCTCGACCTCCCGCACGGTCTGAGCGGACTCCACCTTCGGCACCACCACCGCGTCCGGGCCGGCCTGGGCCGCCGCCCGCAGGTCGTCCGCGAACCAGGGCGTGCCCGGCCCGTTGACGCGGATGGTGACCTCCCGGCCGCCGTACCCGCCGGCGGCCACCGCCGCCGCGACCCGCTCCCGCGCCGCCTCCTTGGCGTCCGGCGCGACCGCGTCCTCCAGGTCCAGGATCAGCCCGTCCGCCGGCAGCGACGCCGCCTTCGCCAGCGCCCGTTCGTTGGCGCCCGGCATGTACAGCACCGACCGCCGCGCCCGCACCGTGCCCTCGTAGCCCTCGTCAGCCACGGACCCGCTCCCCTTCTCCGCCGCCCGCCGCCGCGTACGCGTCCCGCAGTTCGGGGTCGCGCGCCGCCAGCGCCTCGGCGAGCTCCTGCACCACCCGGCACTGCTTGACCGTGGCGTCGTCCTGCATCTTCCCGTCGATCATCACCGCACCGGTGCCGTCGCCCATCTCCGCGATGACCCGGCGCGCCCAGGCGACCTCCGTCGGCGCCGGCGAGAAGACCTTCTTCGCGATCCCGATCTGCACCGGGTGCAGGCTCCACGCCCCCACGCACCCCAGCAGGAACGCATTGCGGAACTGGTCCTCGCAGGCCACGGTGTCCTTGATGTCGCCGAACGGCCCGTAGTACGGCAGGATTCCGTGCGCCGCGCAGGCGTCGACCATCCGCGCGATCGTGTAGTGCCACAGGTCCTGCTGGAACACCGCCCGCGGCCCGTCCGCCGCCCCTGGCCGGGGGTCCTCCCGCACCACGTAGTCGGGGTGGCCGCCGCCGACCCGCGTCGTCTTCATCCGCCGGCTGGCCGCCAGGTCCGCCGGTCCCAGGGACATCCCCTGCATCCGCGGGCTCGCCCCGGCGATCTCCTCCACACTGGCGACCCCGCGCGGCGTCTCCAGGATGGCGTGCAGCAGGATCGGCCGCCGCACCCCCGCCTTCGCCTCCACCTGCGCCACCAGCCGGTCGACGTAGTGGATGTCCTCGGCGCCCTCCACCTTCGGCACCATGATCACGTCCAGCTTGTCGCCGATCTCGGTGACCAGCGTCAGCAGATCGTCCAACGCCCAGGGCGAATCGAGGCTGTTGATCCGCGTCCACAGTTGCGTGGCACCGAAGTCGGTCCCGCGCGCGACCTCGACCAGCCCGGCCCGCGCCGCCTCCTTGCGGTCTGCCGCGACCGCGTCCTCCAGGTTGCCCAGCAGCACATCGACGTCCGGCGCGAGGGCCGGCACCTTGGCCGCCATCCGCGGATTGCCCGGATCGAAGAAGTGGATCATCCGCGACGGCCGGAACGGTACCTCCCGGACCGGCTCCGGAGCCCCCACGGCCAACGGACGGAAGAAGTCCTTCGGAGAGCGCACCCTGCCTCCCAACGCACCGACCACCCGACCCGCCACCCGGAGCCGGCCAACGGCGCACACTCTAGGCCCGCCGCCCCCCGCTTGTTACCGCGCAGTATGTGTGCCGTTGATCACGAATGGTGAGGGGTTGTTGGGTTGAGCGTCGCGCAAAGGGTGTCCCGTGCTTCGTGGAGTGTTCAAGACTAGGCACGCGCAAAGCGCAGTTGTGGGTGGTCGCTCGGTCTCTCTCGTCCGGAGTGGTGACGAATAGGGCAAGGCGGTTGCCTGCGCCGGGGTAGTGCATGGCGCCTCAATGCTTCAACCGCCGGTCCGCGTATGCGTATACGAATCCTGACGGTGAGTGATGTTCTGGGGCCCCCGTAATGAGTTAAAGCGCGTGTTCGATCAATACTGGGCGGCGCAGGGGAATATCAAGCCAGATGCCGTCGGCGCTCTTGTCTTCCTGCGTCGCAGCGGCAGCATGGCTGGCCTCCATTGAGTAGGGCGTGTCTGCGTCGCGCCGGGAAACAGTCGGGGGTAGTGATGAATCAAGTGTGGCCGCAATCCACCTTCCTGGGACGGTTGCAGGGCAGCACTCTGGAAGACCTCATGCGTCATGGAACCCGCATCGCGTATCCCACTCACCGGCCGCTTCTTCAGCAGGGTGACGAGAGTCGGCACGTTCTGCTGCTTACCCGCGGTGTGGTCAAGGTGGTCGCCAGTGCGGAGAGCGGGTACGAGATGCTGCTCGCGGTCCGCGTGGGAGGTGACCTCGTCGGCGAGATGGCCGCGTTCGAAGGGCGTCCTCGCTCCGGAACCGTCGTCGCCTGCAGCGAAGTATCCGCCCGGATCATCCAGTTGAGGGACTTGGAAGACTTCCTCGTGCGTCATCCCGACGCGATGCGGGCCATGTTGGCCATGCTGAGCGCCCGGCTGCGGTGGGCAAACCAGCGCCGCATCGACTTCCGCGCCTATGACTCCTCCACTCGTCTCGCCAGGGTGCTGGTGGAATTGACTCAGACCTATGGGCACCCGACGCCGGAAAAGGTCGGAAAGCGACACGAGATCGGCCTATCGCTCAATCAGTCGGAATTGGCGTCGCTCGCGGGTGTGGCCCTGCCGACGGCGGAGAGGGCGCTGGCGTCGCTCTCTCAACTCGGACTAGTCGAGCGCAGTTACAGAAGGTTGTTGATCCTTGACGTACCGAAACTTCTGTCTTTCGCCAAAGTAGTTGAGTGAATCCCATAGAGATAGGGAATCCGTTGGTGCCGGCTCTCCTAACCTCTCTGGCGACACCTCATCAGAGGTGCCGTTAGAGAGAGGAATGGCCGAGTGGCCGAGTGGGCCGGGTTCCGTCCCTGTACGTGCATCGCCGTTGATGCGCAGGGGTACGGGGGGAACAACGATCGTAGGCAGTCAGAAATCCAGCACGACCTTCCGCGGATTCTTTACCGTGCGGCGAGTGGCACGGGACTGGACCGCTCGCAGTGGCAGATCCAACCCAAAGGGGATGAAGAACTCGCTGTCCGACCGATGGACGGCACGGAACCGCGTTTGGTGGACGACTTCGTGCGGCACCTCGTCTCGGAACTACGTGAGTACAACGGACTCCGTGTCCAGTCCGCCCGGATGAGGCTACGAGCTGCCATCCACCAAGGGCCCGTGGAACTAGCCGACAACGGATTTGCCGGATCGACGGTGGTGGCGACCGCTCGGATGCTCGGTTCCCGGCACCTGTACACCGCCCTGAAGGCGCATGAGTCCGCCGACCTCGCCCTTCTGCTTTCCGACGACGTATACCGGTCCACGGTGGCCGGTGGCCACACCACCGTGACCCCTGGTGACTTCCGGCGTGTCATGGTCCAAGAGAAGGAGTACGAGGCCGCCGCCTGGCTCCAGGTGCCCGGATGCGACGTGGGCGGTCTTCGCTCCGAGGTCGGGACGACGGAAGAGTCACGCTCCGGTCCCGACAATAACTCGGAGGCTCGCCACGGTTATTGGGGCGAGCAGGTCAACGTCAACCACTTCACTGCTCCCGTGGACCTGCGTGGCGGTGTGGTGGGTTTCGGGAGCGCCGGTGGCTGACGACGCCGAGGTCCCGGACCTCAGCGAAGTTCCTTCAGCCGATCGGGACGAGGAGGACGTGCAGCCGCAAGAGGCGCGCCGCTCGAAGGCGGCAACGGACCGCGATGCCGACTGGAGCCCGAGCGCCCGGCACGATGAGCGAGAGGAGGACGGCCGGGGATACGACGACCTCAGCCGCGTCCTGAGCCAACGGGTGTCCAACAACTTCTACGGGCCGGTGGCGGCGTCCGACGCCACCTTCGGCTTTGGGCCGGCCGCGACTCCAGGACTGGCTCCAGGGTTCGTGGCGCCCGAAGAGGTCGACGGGGCACTGCGTTTCTTCCTTCCTCCGCAGCCGTGCTTCGACGAGGCGCTCGCCAAGCTTGGCGCGGCCCACATCGTGGTCTTGGCGGGTCCGGAGAGCAGCGGGCGGGGCGCCGGCTCATTCGCTCTGCTCAGAGAGGTGTTGGGGCAGGACATCGGTCTGCGCAGCCTTTCTCCCGCCAATTCGCTGGCGGAACTTGCGACTCAAGGGGCCACCAAGTCGCACCAGGCTTACGTGATCCTCGACTACGTCGGTGAGATGAACGTCGACGCGGTGCAGACGTTCGAGATCCGCAAGCTGAGCGAGGAACTGCGGCGCAGCAACTCCTATCTGGTGATCACTGCTGCCGAGGGCATACGGAGACGGCTGGCGCTGAAGGACTATTGCGTGCAGTGGCACGCTCCGGATCCGCTGGAGCTACTGGACCACTGCCGGCGCACGGTCCCCTTGGTAGACCTTTCGCCTGATGTCGCAGCGGAGCTGGAGCGCCGGATCGCGGTCCTGCGCCGTCCGGCGGAGATCGTCGATGCGGTCACTCAGTTGCGCGTCGGCCCCGAGGCCGTGCTGGAGCGGCTCCGGGACAACGAGAGGGAGACCGTCCGGAATTGGTTCGAGCAGGAGCCGCCGGCCGGCGACCTGCTTCCGCTGGCGGCCCTTGCTTTCCTGGAGGGGATACCGGAACGGGTCTTCGAGATGCAGTCCTTCCAGCTCAGCGTGCAGGTGCGGGATTGGGAACAGATCGAGGCGCCGCGCGAAGCAGAGCCAGAAGGCGCGGGAGCGGTGCCGTTGCGCGGTGTGACCTTCACACAGACGCGAGTGAAGTGGAAGGAACAGGCCACCAGCCTCATCACCACCGAGTGGCGCCCAGGACCGGGCCAGGACCCCAGTCGTAGCGAGCGTCGTATCCTCTTCGGCTCGCCCCGGATCCGCGCGCTCGTCATCGCCGAACTGCACGACCTCTACGGCTACGAACTCTGGTATCCACTGCGACAGTGGCTGACCCACCTCTCGGAGTTCGGAGACCTGGACGTCCGCACTGAAGTGGCCAAGGGCATCGCTCTCTACGCCCGGCATGCGCTCGCCGAAGTAGACGAGTATCTGCTGCAGGTGTGGTCCGACGGGGTAGCCGCGCAACGGGTGACCGCCGCGCTCACGCTCCAACTCATGTCTGAGGACGAACACCTGGCGCCCCAGGCGCTGAACCTTGCGTTGAGCTGGGCGGATCGCAGCGGTGCGGGCCGTGCCGTCACGACTGCTATGGCGCTGACCGGAACGCTTGGGGCGCTCTACCGCCTCGAAGCCCTCAACTGGCTCTGGTTCTTGGCCCATCGTCAGGAACGGGTGGCTTCCGCGGCACGCCGGTCGATGGTTCTGTTGCTGCAGACCGCGGAACAGGATCCGGAACGTGCCCTGTTCACGCTCCGCTATGTGCGCACTCAGATCGCCGCTACTGCTCCGCGGTCGCGGAAACGTGCCGTCGCGTTGCGCACCACCACTCAACTGCTCCAAGCGGAAAAGCTGGAGGGCGTGGGCACGCTTGCGGCGGAGCTTCTCCGACTCGTGCCGGGCAGCGCCCGTCACCTCGGCTCGCTGTGGGTCAACGTCCTGCTCAGTGTTTTTCGCCGTGGAGCGGTGGTCGCCCTCTGCCGGACCTTGACGGCTTTGCGTAACGACCCCTCGGTCGCCGGCACCGTGGCGACGCTGGGCGAGGCGATGCGCGACGGGATGACCGCCCGACAGTGGAACAAGCTGAGCAACGACGTGTCCAACGCACTCAAGCACCCCGACTACGCGATCCCCGGCGCCCGCCAGTTGGCCGTCGTGCTTCTCGGATCGCTGGGGTGATAGCCGGTGGCGGCAGCTGATGCATCGCCCCTCCTCCCCCTCCCACCCCCCTCCCTTCCAATAAGGAGGCCAAAGAAAGTGAACTATCCAGTGGTCGCCGAGCACGTGCTGGGCACCGTGCAGGGCAGCTGGTGGACGCGGCGTCGCCGCCGCGGCGACATGCCCGTACTGCCGCCGGGAGCGGTCTATGTCCTGAGGGTCGGCGGCAATTACCGCCAATTCCCGGAAGGCATGGTGTTCGACCCGTCCCATCCCGACGTGCTCGACGCCTCTTCCGTCAGCCTGGTGGACACCAGGGCGCGCATCGTGGAGGTTGAGCGCATCGTGCCGTCGGTGAGCGAGGCCGACAACTTCACGATCAGTGCTTCGTTCGCCTGCCAGGTCACTGACCCCACGATCGTCGCTCGACAGGGGACCGTCGACGTCGTAGTGCCGCTGCGTGCGTACCTGGCGGTGGACAGCGAACTGCCCCAGGTGAGCGCGGGCCACCGCGTGGAGGAGATCAACTCCGTGCGTCGGGAGGTGACCCACCGGTTGACCGCCTACAGCGCGATCGTGCCGCCGCGCGTCGCGGGGATGAGCGTCGAGTTCGTGAGCGCCGACGTGCATGCCTCGGACGACCTGCAGAGCTGGGAACGGACCATGCGCGATGAGCGTCGGTCCCAGGAACTCCGCCGTGGGCAACGAGAGTTCGAGACGCAGGACACCTACCGAATAGCCGAGCTGCTTGCCCAAGGGTCGGCCCACGCCGATGCCTTCGGGATCACCAGGGAAGCCATCGACGTGGCCCAGGCCGCCGCCCGGGTCCACCGGGTTGCGGACGAGGAGGCTGGACGCCGCCATCGTGCGGGCGAAGAGGACCGGGCCCACGTTCGTGCCCGGGAGGCGGCGGAGGCGAAGGTGCGCAGCGACATGGTGCTCACCCTGCTGCGTCAGATGGGTGAATCGGGTGACTACATCGACTACCACCAGGCTCTCGACCAGGTGTTGAACGGGAGTGCCGGCGAGCTCTCCTCCGGCGACGGTAACCCCGTGCGCGCCGTGGAGCCCGGGGCACCCGCCGGCCGGGAGACGCCCGGCCGGTCGGGACGTGGCCCGGGCCGGCCGAACGACGATTTCGTCAAGGACGAGGACGATCTCCTTGAGTGATTCCACCACCGCGCGGGCCGTCGCGCGTCTGGAGTTGACGCGACGACTGCGTGGTCTCACCGGTGTCGACGAGACTCTGCTCGCCAGGGTCGGGTACGAACGCAGCAGGTACACGGCGCTCGGCGGGGTGGTACTGGGTACCTCGGTCGTAGCGGCCTTCTCCATGTGGAACTTCGCCACCGAGGCCCTCGGCCGGGCTTCCTTCCTGGCCGTGATCCCGACCTTGATCTGGATGCTCTTCATCCTCAACCTGGATCGCTGGCTCGTCACTCCTCAGCCGAACGCCCGGCGCCAGGCGGGGCCCCTGCTGCTCCGTCTGGCTATCGCCCTGGTGCTCGGTGCAGTGGTCGCCGAGCCGTTGGTGCTTCGCATATTCGCCACTGCCGTGGTGGAGCGAGTCACGGACGAACGGAACGGGGAACTCGATGCACTCCGCGGCAACCTGCTGTGGTGCAACCCGGTACCGTCCCAGACGGCTGCGGCGGCGCCGTCCGACTGCCGCCGCTACGTACTGTCCTTCGGGGCTACGCCTGGCGGTCAGTCCGACGAACTCGCCCAGCTACGTGGGGAGTCGGCCGCACTCCAGAAGCGCGTGGACCAGGACAACACCAGCCTGGAAGTTCTCGACACCGATGTGCGGAACGAGTGCCGCCAACTCATCCGTGACGCCGCGAGCGGGCTGTACCAGCGGACATCCGAATGCCTGCGGATGCGCGAGAAGGCGAAGGATTACCGAGCCACGCACCGTACCCAGGAGAACGAGCATCGACTGGCCGCGATGAACGGTCGCGTCTCGGAGCTGGAGGGGAAGGTCACCGCCTCGCGCGGCACTTTCCTCCAGGCCCGTGCCGCTGCCGTCAAGCAGCGTCTCGCAGAGGAACGCGCGAAGCAGAAGGAGATCGGCGTTCTGGAGCGGATGCGGGCGCTGGATGGTCTCGCGAACGGGAACAGCGTGCTGTTCGTCGGCGTATGGCTGGTGAGGGTGCTGTTTGTGCTCCTCGACGCACTGCCGGTGCTGGTTAAGTTTCTGAGTGGCGAAAGTGCCTACGACCGCATGCTGACCACTGCGAGCAACAGCGCGGTCAAGATCCACGATGAGCAGGAGCGGCTTGCGGAACGCCGGGCCATGGCGGACATCGAGATGGCCCGGGACGCCATCGAGCAGGAGGTGCGACGGAGCCGCGCCGAGTCGGAGGCGGGTAACCGTGAGCACACCGCGGCGATGAACATCCGGGTCCGCCAGGCGGTGAAGGCCCTGGAAGAAGAACTACGACGCACCTCGGGCGTCTGACCGCGATCCGAGCACAGCTGGACCAGCAGATAGGCCGCCCCGGGCACGTCCCGGGGCGGCCGCTTGGTCGCCCACGGAGGGAGAGGCATGTCTGGCCCGAGTGACAGCACACGGCACGCTCAGAGCAGGGAGCTCGTACGCGTTCTGATCATCGAGACCCGGGAGGAACTACAGAGGGCGGACAGCAAGGCGGGATTCATGCTCAGCGCGTTGGGAGTGGCGTTGACGGCTCTGGTGGGAGCGTTGAGCGCCGGCGGCATCACCCCGCAGTACTACCCAACGGTGTCGCAGGTCTTCTTCTGGACGGGTTGCGCGTCCTGGCTGCCGGCTCTCGTGATGCTTGGGCTGGCCGTGGTGCCCCGGGCAGGCAAGCCGCAGAGGTTTCGGGCGCACTACTTCGGGGATGCGGTCGTGACGACCTCCGTCCGGTTGCTGGCGGTCGTCGTGCAGCGGACCGATCCTGAGGACCGGGACCTGAGCCAGTTCGTGTCCCTGTCCCGAACGGTGTGGATCAAATACCGCTACATCCGCCACGGGATGTTCTGGAGCGCAGTGTTCCTTACCCTGACGTTCCTGGGCTTGCTGACTGGAACGTCGGCCTAGCTAGCGACCTGCGTGTGGGTCGGGGCGAAGGAAGGGGGCGAGACCGGTCGTAGAGACGCTTACGACCTCGACCGCCTCGGATTAAATCCGTTGACACCCCCCGCACCCCCCGCGTTAGCTGGTGTCCTCGCATTCGTTCTCCTCTGGGTCCCTGTGCCCTGGAAAAGGTGTTTATGTTCCGGCCCGCGCCGAGTGCGCCCCGCCGTACCGCGTAACCGTCCGCCCACCCCCGCGTCGCGCCTCGTCGTCGCGGCTGCCGGACGCGTTCTCCGGTGCTCTCGTACCGCCCCCGGGCGGGGCCGCTTGGCCTGCTCTTGCTGTTCCGAACCACTTCTCAGCAAGGAGCTCCGGGTGTCCCACACCACCACTCCCTCCCCCCTCGCCCTCGACACCTTCGCCTGCGCGTGGTGCGGCCTGACCGTCTCCGCGTGCGCCGCCGACGGTGCCCGGCGCAACCACTGTCCGTCGTGCCTGCACTCCCGGCACGTCCTCGACCACGTCGAGGGCGGCCCCAGCGCGTGCCACGGCCGGATGTCCCCGATCGCCATCGCGGTCCTGCGCACCGGCGACTGGCGGGTGATCCACCGCTGCGTGCGCTGCGACGAGCTCACCTCCAACCCGGTCTGCGCCGACGACAACCAGCTCATCCTGATGCGGATGGCCGTCCGGCCGCTGGCCCAACCGCCGTTCCCGCTAGAGGCGTTCGGCACCCTCTGACCGCGCCCGGAAGGAGGGACCGCAGATGCCTCGACGCACCAACCGCGACGGCGGCCGCGGCCGCGACCGCCGTCCGCAGCGGCACAAGACCGTGTTGCACGGCCCCGGTGGCCACCGGGCGCCCGCGTTCCGTTGCGTGGGCTGCCGCTTGGAGGTGCCCCTGGACGCACCGGGGACCGCGCACCGCAACCACTGCCCGAACTGCCTGGCCAGCCGCCATGTCGACCGCAGGGTCCCGGGCGACCGCGCCGCGGACTGCGGCGGCCGGATGGCGGCCCTGGGGATGACGGTCCGGCCGGACGGCGAGTGGCTGCTCATCCACCAGTGCCTGTCCTGCGGCGAGTTGAGCACCAACCGCATCGCCGGCGACGACAGCCCCCTGGCCCTGGTCCACCTGGCGCTCCGACCGCTCCAGGACCCGGGCGTCGCCACCCGCGCCCTGCTCGCGCTCTGACGAGGGGGTGGGGAGGGGGTCGGACCACCGCCGCGTGCTGACCGCGGCGGTTCGGCCCCCGCCCCAACGCCCCTGCGCTCCCCGCCTCCCACGTCCCCTCAGCCGAACCATCCCAGCGCCGCATCCAGCGACCAGCCCTGCCAGCACATCGCGCCGAGCCCGACCGCCGAGATCAGCGCCATCATCAGGTTCTGGCCCTGCTCCGCCCAGTCGTGGATCATCAGCACCAGGTAGATCAGATTGAGCAGCAGCCCCGCGGCCAGGGCGAGCGGCGTCAACAGGCCGACGATCAGGCCGAGTCCGAGCGCCAGCTCCGCGTGTGCGACCAGGTGCGCCATCAACCGTGGCCGCGGCCGTACGACGCGGTCGAAGCCCTTGCGGACCACGGGCCAGCGGTGTTCGTCGGCGATCCCGGCCGCCCAGGTGATGCCGCCGCCGGCGAACCAGCTCTTCTTGTCCTTGTGGCGCCAGCTCTCCAGCCACCACAGACCGAGGCCGATGCGCAGCACCGCCCACCACGCGGCGCCGCCGAGCCAGATCGTCTGCATGTGAACCGCCCTCCGCCCTCGCAAGGAATTCTGACGAGGCGTCAGTTCAGCGGATGCGCTCCGCGCGCGCAAGGGGTCGAGTTTCCCGGCGTCCCTTGTGGTTGCGGGGGTGAGCTCCTAACCTCCGAACTGATGGGTCGTCAGATATCGGACCGGCATGACCCACCGGCGCGGCAGTTGGGGGTACAACGTGACCAGCGGCAACAGCGGTACGGGGGAGCTTCCGAGGATCATCAGCGTGGACGACCACGTGATCGAGCCGGCGCACCTCTTCGAGACCTGGCTCCCGCGCAAGTACCGGGACCGCGGCCCGAAGCCCTTCACCGCCGGCATCGGCGAACTGGCCTACGTCGGCGGGAAGTACCGGTTCACCACGGACCCGGAGGGCCAGATCACCGACTGGTGGGAGTACGAGGGGCTGCTGTTCCCGTACAAGCGCATCATCGCGGCCGTCGGCTTCTCCCGCGACGAGATGACGCTCGACGGGATCACCCGGGACCAGATGCGGCGCGGCTGCTGGGACCCCACGGCCCGGCTGGCGGACATGGACCTCAACCACGTCGAGGCGTCGCTGTGCTTCCCGACCTTCCCGCGGTTCTGCGGGCAGACCTTCGCCGAGGCGGAGGACAAGGAGGTCGGGCTGGCCTGCGTGCGGGCGTACAACGACTGGATGGTGGAGGAGTGGTGCGGGGACAGCGGCGGCCGGCTGATCCCGCTGTGCCTGATCCCCCTCTGGGACATCGACCTCGCGGTCGCCGAGATCCGGCGGAACGCCGCGCGGGGCGTGCGGGCGGTCACCTTCAGCGAGATCCCCACCTACCTGGGGCTGCCGTCCATCCACTCCGGCTACTGGGACCCGTTCTTCGCCGCCTGCGAGGAGACCGGGACGGTGGTCAACATGCACATCGGGTCGTCGTCGCAGATGCCGGCGGCCTCCCCGGACGCCCCGCCGGCCGTCCAGGCGTCGCTCTCCTTCAACAACGCCATGGCCTCGATGATGGACTTCCTCTTCAGCGGGGTGCTGGTGAGGTTCCCGCGGCTCAAACTCGCCTACAGCGAGGGGCAGATGGGCTGGATCCCGTACGCCCTGGAGCGGGCCGACGACGTCTGGGAGGAGCACCGCGCCTGGGGCGGGGTCAAGGACCTCGTCCCGGAGCCGCCGTCGACGTACTACTACCGGCAGATCTTCTGCTGCTTCTTCCGCGACAAGCACGGCGTCGCGGCGATCGACACCGTGGGCGTGGACAACGCCACCTTCGAGACCGACTACCCGCACGTCGACTCGACCTGGCCGCACACCAAGGAGGTGGCCGCCGACCACGTGGGCCACCTGTCCGAGGAGGTGACCTACAAGCTCCTGCGCGGAAACGCGATTCGTATGCTGGACCTGCCGTTCGACCGTGCGCGAGCGGCCGTGTGACCACCGCCGGCGCCGACCACGCGCGGCGGTGGGGTGCCGGGGGCACCGGCTCCCGGCACGGCGGTTCACCAACCCGCTGAGAGGCGATCGGATGAGCGACACCATGGCCGAGGCCCTGGCCACGTTGGGCCGCGGCTACCTGCGCGAGGCGCCCGGCCTGTGGGGCAAGGCCGCGCTGGCGGAACGGCTGGTCAACCCGTACCTGCGGGACCATCCGCGCCGCCGGGTGGTCCGCACGCGGTTCGGCGCCCGGATGGCCGTCGACACCCAGGACCTCATCCAGCGCTACCTCTACCTCTTCGGCCTCTGGGAGCCGCACCTGTCGCACTGGCTCCGCCGCCGGCTGCGGCCCGGCGACGCCTTCATCGACGTCGGCGCCAACATCGGCTACTTCAGCCTGCTCGCCGCCCACCTGGTCGGCCCGGAGGGCAAGGTCGTCTCCATCGAGGCGATGCCGACCTTCCACCGCCGGCTCGAACAGCACCTCGCGCTCAACGACCTCGGCAACGTCCGCACCGTCAACGCCGCCGTCTCCGACGCCCAGCGGACGCTGACGTTCATCCTCGCCAGCTCCCGCAACATGGGCGCCGCCAGCATCGTCCCGTACGACGGACCGGCCGAGATCACCCTCGACGTCGAGGCGCAGCCGCTGCCGGCCCTCGTCAAGCCCGAGGAGATCGCCGCCGCCCGGGTCATCAAGATCGACGTGGAGGGGGCGGAGGGCGCGGTGGTGCGCGGCCTGGAACCGCTCCTCGCGCGGCTCCGACCGGACGCCGAGATCACCGTGGAGGTCACCCCCGAGCGGATGGCGCGCCTGGGCGACTCGCTCGACGAGCTCCTGGACACCATGGCCCGGCACGGCTTCCACACCTACCGGCTCCCCAACTCCTATGCCGCCGGCGGCTATCCGGCGTCCCTGCCCGCCTCGGCGGCCTCCGCCGCGGTCCGCTGGCGCGGCCCCGTGGTGGAGGAGAGCGACCTCGTCTTCTCCCGCGTCGATGGGGAGCGTCTTTCCTAGGGCGCTTCTGACCCCGCTCCGTCGGACGGGCTCTCACCGGGCCCGGGCCGGCCGTCATCGGCGGGTGAGGCCGGATACCCCCAGCCCCACGCGGCGAGTTGGCGGGCCCGGGCCTCCACCACCGCCATGCGGGCCTCCCGCTCCGCCGCCTCGGTGTGCGACGCCTGGCCGGTCACCTGCCCGGGCCACTTCCGGTACAGCAGGCCCACCTCGGGGGTGAACCAGCCGCGGCTGGTGGCGTTCAGGGCCAGCAGCAGACCGGTGTCCTCGGAGGCCGGCAGCGCCATCCAGCCGCCCAGCGCGAGCAGCAGCTCGCGGCGGACGAAGAGGGTCGCCGGGTGGACCTGCGCCCGGAAGTCGTGGGCCGCCCAGAAGTCCAGGACCGCGCCCCGCTCGACCGGGCCGGCCGCCGGGTCCCCGTCGAAGCCGACCGTGGAGCCGTCGGGCAGCAGGTCCAGGGCGCGCGAGGTCGCCCAGCCGAGGCCGCGGTCGGTCTCCAGCGCGGCCAGGTCGCGGGCGAGCGCGCCGGGCGCCAACTGGTCGTCGGCGTCCAGCACCTTGACGTACTCGCCCTCGGCGCGCGCCAGCGCGATGGTGCGCGCGACGCCCGGTCCGCCCGGCCGCCCCTGCCGGAACGACACCCGCGCGTCATCCGGCAGCTCCCCCGCGACCTCCGCGCTCCGCCCGTCCTCCTGAACGACCCACTGCCACTCCCACCCCTCGGGGAGTTCCTGCTGCCGCAGCGAGCGGTAGGCGTCCGCCAGGAACGGGGCGGACGGGGCATGGACGGCCGTGACGATGCTGATGCGCCGGGGCACGGCTCACCACCTTTCCAAGGGAGTTACGAACAGCAGTTCCGTGCGGTCGCCGGGCAGGATGACGTCCGAGACGTCCACGACGCGCCCGTCGGTGGCGTACGAGACCTTCCGCAGCACCAGCACCGACGTCCCGGGCGGCAGCTCCAGCTCCGCCGCCTCCTCGGGCGTCGGCGGGCGCGCGGTGACATGTTCCTCGACGCGGTCCAGCTCGATCCCGACGGAGTGCAGTTGGCTCTGCGAGCCGCCCGGCCAGGGCTCGTTGGAGGCATCCAGGAGGGCGGGATCGGCCGCGATCACGGCGCGCACGAGGCAGGAGGTCACCAGGGCGAACGGGGCGCTCTCGGCCGCGCACCGCGTCCGGTAGCAGCGCTCCAGCAGCTCGGTGCCCTCGGGGACGCCGAACGCCCCGGCGAGCTCCGCGTCGGCCGCGACCTCGCGGTAACGGGCGCGGAAGACGAGGTCGTCGGCCCGGAGCCCGGTCTCGTACTCGGTGGCGCCGGTCTGGGCCCGCCGCTCCAGGGGCGCGCGGGCGCGGTCCTTCTCCCACTGGTGCCGGAGGTTGGTGCGCCGGGCGGGGGTCCGCGGACGCCGGACGAAGGTGCCGACGCCGTGCCGCTTCTCGATGAGCCCCTCGTCCCGTAGTGCCCGCAGCGCCTCCCGGACGGTCGGCACGCTGCGCCCGAACCGCTCGGCGAGCCTGGTCTCGGCCGGCAGCCGGTCACCGGGCCGCAGCTGCCCGGTCCGGATGGCCGTCCGGAGCGCGTCCGCGATCCGCTCGTACGCCACTGCCATGGGTGCCCACTCCACTCCTCGGCGCCCCGACCGACCACCGGAGCCGAGGGCCCCGGCGCCACTCCCAGCGTACGACTCCTCATGAGGACTCAACGACTCGGCCGGCGGGCCCCCGATGCCGCCGGACCCCGGCCCCACCGCCGCCGAGCGGTCCGGGGGGCCCGTCCGCGGCGCGCCAAGTCTGGCCGTGCGCAGCGGTGTTCGCGGGAGGCCGGCCTCTCCCGGGCGGCCTAGGGCAGGAGTTGGCGCCTGGAGGGCGGGGCGCAGGCGGTGTCCAGCGGGGTGTCCTCCTGCCGCAGGATCACGGACTGCAGCCGCTGCAACCGCGGGCCGGGGGCGATGCCGAGTTCGTCCATGAGGAACTCGCGCAGTTTCGCGTACCGGTGCAGGGCCACGGCGGGCCGGCCCGACTGGTACAGCGCGTAGATCAGCAGCTCCCAGGCGACCTCGCGCAGCGGCGTGCGGGCGGCGAGCTCCTCGGCCGACAGGACCGCCTCCTCCAGATTCCCCTCCTTGATCAGGACGGTCACCATCAACTCCCGTCCCAGCATGTGCGCTTCCTCAAGCCGGGCGATCTCCTGCGAGGCGAACGGGTAGTCCGCCGCCTCGGCGAGCGGTGCCCCCCGCCACAGGGCGAGTGCCGCGACGACCTCCTGGTGCGCCGCCGCGACCTGCCCCTCGTCCAGCCGCCGCCGGGCGTGGCCCAGCTTCCGCTCGAAGCGGAAGACGTCCAGGGCCTCCGGGGGCACCCGCAGGGCGTAGCCTCCGGGCTCGCGGACCAGCACGCTCGCGTCCCCTCGCCGGGCCCGCCCGGGCTCCAGTGTGTCGCGGAGTCTGCTGATGTGGGCGTGGACGGAGGAAACGGCCCCCCGGGTATGGCGGTTGGGCCACAGGTCCTCACACAGGGACTCCAGCGGAATAGCGTGCCCCCGTCCGAGTAACAGCCGGATCAGAAGCGCACGCCGTTTCGGGGGGCCGAGTCTCAGGACCCCGTCGCGAGAGTGCGCGGCCAACGGTCCCAGCAGCCCGAACTCGAAAGTAGACACGTGGCCCCCGATCACGTCGCGCGAATTTCAGGTCGATGACTAGATGCTAGTAGATCTTTGAAGCATCGAGCTAGCTCGGTGCAGCACCGGTATTCACATCTTCTCCAGAGAATTCACGCACTCCGCTACGAGCCGCTCGCGCGGACGCTCCCGATAGCCTTTTTGGTTCCCCGTCAATGCCGAACGGGCGCCGTTTTCCCCGGTCTTCGGAACGTGCCGCGTTGCCCGGCGGCAGAGCGCCTTGCGGCGGCCGGCGTCGCCCGCGGGCGAGGGGCGCCCCTCAGAGCAGCGCCGGGTCCTGGCGCAGAATCCCGTAGAACTTGCTCTGCAGGTCGCGGCCGGGGTCGAGGCCCAGGCTGTGGGAGAGCCGCTCGGACATCTGGCTGTAGGCGTCCAGCGCGTCCGCCTGCCGGCCGGAGCGGTAGAGCGCGGTGATGAGCTGGGCGCAGAACCGCTCGTGGAACGGGTACATGGCGTGCAGGTGCTCCAACTCGGAGAGGATCGAAAGGTGTTGGCCGAGCCGGAGCCTTAAGTCGAAGAGTTTCTCGGAGGCGGTGATCCGGGTTTGCTGGAGCCGGCTGAAGGCCATTCGACAGGTGTCGCCCTGTCCGGTGTCCACCAGCGCCGGACCGCGCCAGAGATGGGTCGCTTCGGTGAGCAGCGCGGCGGCCTCCGCCGGCCTCCCGTCGCCCAGGGTTTCGGCCCGTTGGACGAGTTCCGCGAAGCGGACGGCATCGACCTCGATGTCCGTCCCGATCAGGGCGTATCCGGAGGGTGAGGTCGCTATGACGTCCCGTAGTTCGGGCTTTCCGCTGCCGGCCGCGAGCACGCGGCGGAGCCGTGCGATGTGACCGTGCAGTGAATTCTCGGCGTTTCTGGGCGGCGTTTCCCCCCACAATTCGTCGATCAGGACATGCCGGGACACCGGACGCCCGGGCGACAGGGCGAGGACGGCGATGACGGACCTTAGTTTCTCCCCGGGGATTCGGAGGAACACCCCTTCTTCGCATACCTCTAAGGGGCCGAGGAGCTTGATTTCCACGAAATTCTCCTTCATGAAGCGCTGACTGCCAGCCAACCACGCAAGAGAAGAGAAGTCCTCGACAGAATGCGTCCGAAGCGGGGCGGCGGGTGCGCGCCGCCCATTGGCCTCAAGTGCTCATCGTGCCGCGGGATATTGCCGCGCCTCGCGCGGCGCGTTACTGGTCAGTATCCTGGGTGCCAGCCCTCCAGCTTCCCCCCGAAGCGGTGGCACATAGATGAACGCATCTTGACCCACGTTTCTTGTCTTCGACTTGTCGTGGGCCGGGGCGGGGAGCGCCGCTTATCGGCGACGGTGGTTTTCGCTTTCGTGCCCGGTGCCGGCCCGGCCCTCGCTCAGACCGCGGACGAGGTCGACTCCTCCGCCGGCCGGCCGACGGCGCTGATCACCGTGCGCCGGGAGAACAGGGTGCTGGGGCGCAGGCCGAACATCGCGTGGAAGGCGCTGCTGAAGTGGGACGGGCTGGCGAACCCCGCCTCCACGGCCGCGGTGCTCAAGTCGGGCCAGGTGCCGAGCAGTTCGGCCACCCGCAGCATCCGGGTCCACAGTCGGTAGCGGCGGAAGGTGGTGCCAGTCTGCGCGCGGAACAGCCGCAGGAACGCCGAGACGGAGAGGCCGGCCTCGGCGGCCAGGTCCTGGGCCGCGACCCGCTGCCCGAGCGGCCCGTCCAGCCAGGCGGTGGCCATGAGGATGCGCGGGTCCCGGGTGCCGTCGAGCCCGTCCGGGCCGGTCAGGTCCAGCCAGCGCCGGACCTGGGCGAGCGGTGCGTCCCCGTCCAACGACGCGGCCGTCCGCACCAGTTCGGCCCCCCGCTCGTGCCCCAGGGCCAGTTCGGCGCCGCCGCCCATCAGCCGGCGGCAGGCCCGCTCCCGCTCCGACGCCGGGTCGAGGTAGCAGAAGGCCATCCGGGTCTCCCCGGCGACGATGCGGTGCCGCACCCGGGCCGCCACCAGGGCCGTACGGGCCCGGTGGCGGGGGCCGTGCTCCAGCTCGATCGTGAAGTCCCCGTCGACGCCCACCGCCAGACAGCTCACCGCACCGGAGTGGAAGCCCAGCCCCAACGCGGGGCCGAGATACAGGGCTTGACCGGGCCACAGCCACAACGCGGCCTGGTCGCAGCACGTTTCTGAAAGCGGCGCGGGTCGCATGCGGGCATGCTAGCCGCTGAGGTCAGCCCCCTGTCCGCCGTGCCGCACGGCCCCGGCCGCGCACCGTCCGAGAACGGAACGACTTTCGTCATGACGACCGAACGCCTCACCGCCGCGCTGCTGTTCATCGTGGGCGCGATCAACCTGCTGCCCGGCTTCGTGGCGGTGGCCCCGTCCCGGATCGGCACCGCCTACGGGGTCGCCGTCGACGGAGGCGACAGCCCCGACCTGGTGCTGTTGCTGCGGCACCGCGCGGTGCTGCTGGCGCTGGTCGGCATCGGCCTGCTGTGCGCGGCGTTCATCCCGTCGCTGCGGGTGCCCGCGATGACCGCCGGCGGGGTCAGCATGGGCACCTTCCTGCTGTTCGCCTACGCCACGCCCGCGCTCAACGGCGCCACGATGCGGGTCGCCCGCATCGACATCGCGGCCGTCGTGCTGCTCGCGGTGGCCGCGGTCCTCCTCTGGCGCAAGCACGCCTGAGCGGACTCAACGGAGCCGTCGCGCCCGCCCTTCCGGGGGCGGGCGCGACGCGGTCAGGCCGCCGCCCTGCGGGCGCCCCGTGCCATCAGGCCCAGCGCGGCGCTCAGCGCCGGCCGGGCCGGTCGGGGGAGGGGGAGCCGGGGAGCGCGGGAGCGGTGCCAGGGCAGCCTTGCGGGCGCACCGTCGGTCAACGCCCGTGCCACGTGGGCGCCGTGCGCCACCGACATGGCCAGGCCGTGGCCGCAGCAGCCGCCCACGTACCAGACGTCGGGGTGGCCGGTGAGCGGGCCGACCACCGGCAGCCCGTCGGCGGTCATCCCGATCTGCCCGGCCCAGCGGTGGCTCACCTCGACCTCGGCGAGCGCCGGATGCAACCGGCGCAGCCGCTCCTCCAACCAGGCCCACACCGCCGCCGCGCCCGCGTCGTCGGCCACCGGCGCGAGCAGCGGTCTGCCGCCGCCGAGCACCAGCCGTCCGTCGGGGGTGAGTCGGAAGTACGGCGCCAGCGGGTGGGCGTCGATCAGCGCGCAGTCGCCCCGGCCGGCGAACGCCGCGCGGGCCGCGTCCGGCAGCGGTTCGGTGGCGAGGGCGTGGACGAGCAGCGGCAGCACCGTTCCGACGGGGAGGTTGAGCTCCCCCGCCGCCGCGTTGACGGCCAGCACCGCCTTGCGGGTGCGCACCGTGCCGCCGGGGAAGGCGAGGTGGGTCTCGGCCGCGGTCCGGCCGGGCCGCAGGGCCAGCAGCCGGCTGTTGCCCAGGAAGCGGACGCCCTTGGCGGCGCAGGCGCGCGCCAGGGCCCCGGTGAGCGCCGACGGGTCGAGGGCGGCGGCGCGGTAGCGGAGTCCGGCGTGGTAGGGCACGTCCAGCCGGTCGCGGATCTCCGCCGCGGTCAGGACCGGCACGTCCAGGCCCAACTCGCGGTAGGCGGCGGACTGTCGGGCGAGCGCGGCCAGTCCGTCGGCGGTGCGGGTGGCCACCACCTGTTCGCCCGTGCGGACGGTGGTCGTCACCCCCAGCCGGGCGCACAACTCGATGACCTGCTCGACCGCGTCGACGCTGGCCCGGTGCATCCGGCGGGCGGTGTCCGGGCCGAAGCGCGCGACCGCCCGGTCGACGGGTGGGCCGACCCGCGGTCCGAGCAGTCCGGTGCCGCGTCCGCTCGCGCCCGCGGCGGGGCCCTCGGCGTCGACGACCAGGACGTCCAGCGACGGGTCGTGGTCGGCCAGGTGGTAGGCGGTGGAGAGCCCGGCGAGCCCGGCACCGACCACGGTCACGTCCGCGTCGACCACGCCGCGCACCCGGGGCGGCGCGGCCGGCTCCGCGCCGGGGGGCGCCGTGGGGTCGGGGGCGGGGCCCGGCCAACAGGGGCGGCCGGCCGGCGGCCTGGTCATGCTTCCTCCAACGGCGGTCGGTGCTCGGGCCCGGCGGGGTCGGCGAGGGCGTGGAAGGACCTGCCGTGCCAGAGCAGGGGGCGCCCGGCGGCCGTGCTCACCGCCGCGAGCCGGCCCACCACCAGGCAGTGGTCGCCGTAGCGGCGCAGGTCCTCCGTCAGGCAGACCGACCAGCCGAGGCTGTCCTGGAGCACGGGCACGGTGAGCACCCGCCGGTGGCGCACCGAGGCGAACCGCTCGGCGGAGCCGGCCCGGGGGTCCGCGAAGAGTTCCGCGCGCGCCCGCTGCGACTGGCGCAGCAGATTGACGGCGAACCGGCCCTCCGCCTCGATCGCGGCCAGGGTGCGCGAGCCGGTGCCCAGGCAGACCAGGAGCAGGGGCGGGTCGGCGGAGAGCGAGGTGACCGCCGAGGCGGTGCTGCCGGCCGGTCCGTCCGGGCCCTGCGTGGTCACCACCGTCACGCCGGACGCCAGCGTGGCGTAGAAGTCCCGGCAGGCCGCCGCCCCGGCTTCCGGCGCGGTGAGGGGGGCGGGCACGGCCGCGGTCGGCTCACCGGTCAGTGCTCCGGCGGTGGCCTGGCGCATCACGGGGCTCCTTTCTGGAATCCGTCAGGTGGCGTTCCGGTTCGGGGTCTCTCCTGCGCCGGGCCGTCCGGTGGGGGCCACCGGGGGCCGGCGCCGCGGGCGTTGGGGTCATCGCCCCGCTTCGAGCGCGTTGCGCAGGGCGACGAGGGTGGCGCGGGAGGTGAGCCGGTTGCGGTCGCGCCGCCGTACCACTCCGGTGAGCAGCGGGGCGGTGGCCGTGAGCAGCCGGCCGGGCAGCCCGCGGCGGCGGTCGTGCCACTCCTCGGTGACCTCGCAGCCACCGGGCACCGCGGTGAAGCGGTAGGTCCAACGGGACAGCGGCACGCCGAAGAAGCTGACGTCGAAGGCGAACACCTCGCCGGGGACGGCCGCGACCACCCGGCACAGGGTCACCCACGGCAGCCAGGAAGCGCGGTTGCGGCCGAGGAAGCGGGCCCCCGGAGGCAAGGGGACGCCACCCCCGAGGAGCCAGGCCCCCCGGCACTCCGGGCTCCACTCGCCCATCCGCCGCACATCGCTGACGGCCGCCCAGGCGGTCTCGGGCGGCACCTCGACGGTCAGCCGTTCGGCCACCGCGGGCCCGGCCATCGGTTCACGCACCGTGTCACCTCTTTCGAAGTCAGGGGGTTCTCGCCGGGCGCGGGATCTCCGGCCGGGCAGCCACCGGTTCCCGCGGGCCGTCAACCGCGGCCGGCGTCCTTGACGACGGGGGTGAGAGGACCGGCGCCACGGCCCTCGAAGCCGTGGGTCGACCGCCCGGCGGCGGCCCGCGGGGGCGCGCCCGTGACGTACCGGCCGCCGCCGCTGAGCGCGTCCGCGAGCCGGGTCATGCACGCATCGCGATTCCGTGCGTGCGGTCGTCGGTGAGGATCTCCATCAACGCGCGGTGGCCCGTCCGGAGCCGGTCGGTGCGCCCGGTGATCTTGTTGGTGAGGGTCAACTCACAGCTTGCGATCTTGGTGTTGAGGCAGTGCTTGATGCCGCCCGGCGGGTTGTAGTAGTTCAGCCCCACGAAGTGCTCGGGCCGGGCGTCGAAGCGCCCGCGGATGGCGACGGTGTCGTCGCCGCCGGCGAAGTTCCAGTAGAAGTAGCCGAAGTCGGCCTTGGCCGCGAGCGCCTGACGCAGCGACACCAGCGGGTACTCCCGCTCCTCGTGGCGCAGGACCGCGAAGGTCACCATCGGGGTGGTCACCGGGCCGGCGATCCGGGTGCGTCCGGTGACGATCTCCAGGAAGCTGTCGGGGGCGTCGTCGAAGCCGGCGACCTGGCCGAAGGCGTAGTAATCCGTGTGCCGGCTGCCCCAGTTGTGGCACTGGCTGCCGGTCCAGCCGTCGATCTCGACGGTCCGGCCGTCCACGGTGAGGGTGCCGTCGTACTCCGCGAGCGGCACCCCCACCAGGTTCTTGGCCTTGGGGAAGCCGCCGGTGTACATCTTCGGCGACAGCAGCAGCAGCGGCGGCTCGTCGCCCTTGTAGCTCAGGTCCCAGGCGATCCTGGCGTTGGTGCCCACCGCCTCGCCCCGCAGGGCACCCGGTTCGAGCACCCGGTCGCCGATCCGGGCGCTGAAGGTGTCCCGGTCGAAGGCGCACTCGGCGATCGGGTACTCCTCCTTGGCCACCACGTGCTCCCCGGTGACCCCGTCGAAGTAGATCGCCCACAGCTCACCGATGGCCGCCTCGGGCATCCCCGTCGGGCTGAAGATGGTGTACCGGATCCAGAACGCCCTCGGCTCCGTGGGGTGGTTGCCGCGCTGGTAGAAGCTCTCGTAGTGCCCCTCGCGCTGCCCGGGCCGGTAGAACGTGCGGTTGAGGGTGTTCGCGTCGGCGGTGGTGTAGTCGATGTGCATGGATCCGTCTCCTCCGGTCTGCCGCAGCGCGCGGACACAGGTGATGGGGCGGTCGGTCGGCCGGTCAGTCCGTCGGGGTGCCTGCGGTGGCCGGTACGGCCGCGGTCCGCCGGGCGCGGTGGCGCTCGTGCAGCGTCATGGCCATGCCGTACTTGGGCCGCAGGGTGATGGTCGCGTGGTTCACCACCCGGTGGGACGGGATGTGCCGGAAGTCGTACCGCCGGATCAGCGCGGCCAGCAGCAGGTGCGCCTCCAGCAGCGCGAAGTGCTTGCCGATGCACAGGTGCGGGCCGGCGCCGAAGGGCAGGTACGCGAAGCGGTAACGGCCCTTCCTGCGCGCCGCGGTGAAGTGGTCGGGGTCGAAGCGCTCCGGATCGTCCCAATGGTCAGGGTGACGGTGGATGTTGAACAGGTCGACCATGATCCGGGAGCCCTTCGGCACGTGGTGGCCGCCGAGCACGGTGTCCTTGAGCGTCAGCCGCGGCACGATGGGCGCCGAGGGGTACATCCGCAGCGCCTCCTCGAAGATCTGCAGCAGGTACGGCATCCGCTGCAGGTCTTCCACGTCAGGCATCCGGTCCCCGAGCTCCCGGTCCACCTCCTCCTGCGCCCGGCGCAGCACCTGCCGGTGTTGGGAGAGCAGGTAGAAGGCCCAGGTGAGGGTGACGGCGGTGGTCTCGTGGCCGGCCGCGAAGGTGGTGATGATCTCGTCCCGCAGCTCGCGGTCGGTCATCCCCTCCCCGGTGTCCGCGTCCCGGGCGGCGAGCAGCATGTCGAGCAGGTCGTTGGCGCCGCCCTCGGGGACGCCGGCCGCCCGGCGCTCCTCGATGAGGCCGTACATCATCCCGTCGAGGCCCGCCATCACGCGCTGGAAGCGCCGGTTGCGGGGGGTGGGCCAGGCGGTGGGCGGGCTGAACGGGTTCTGCAGCCGGTCGAAGGCGTAGTTGACGGCCACGTCCACGGCCTCGGGGCTGAGCTTGTCGCGGGTCCGGCTGACGTCGGTGCTGAACATGCAGCGGCTGACGATGTCCAACGTGACCCGCATCATCTCGCCGTGCACGTCGACCTCGGCCCCGGACGGATAGGCGCGGGCCATGTGCGTCAGCTGCTCGGCCACGGAGTCCACCATGGCGCGGTACATCCCCGAGAGCGCCTGCTTGGAGTAAATCGGCTGCATCATGCGGCGGTTGCGCATCCAGCTCTCGTGGTCGTCGCTGGTGAGCAGCCCCTCGCCGAGGATGAGCCGGAGCGGGTTGTCCGGGCCGAGCTTGCCGTAGGTCGCGCTGTCGGTGAGCACCTCCCCGGCCAACTCGGGGCTGGAGACGCCGTGTACGACGACGGTCCCCAGCCGGTAGCGGACCAGGTCGCCGTGTGCCTGCCAGCCCTGGTGCAGGGCGTCCAGGATGTCCCTGCGGAAGTCCACGACGTTGCCCAGCAGCGGCAGGCCGCCGGCCTCCGGTGCGGGTCCGCCCGGTCGTTGCCCCGATGTCATCGCCAATGTCCTCTCCGCGCCCGTCACTTGCGCCCGAGGGCGCAGACCCAGCCGAGCGAGCGGCGCGGCTCGGCGACGAACCGGACGTCCTTGAAGCCGGCCTCGGACAGCTTCCCGGCCAGCTCGGAGCCGGACAGGATGTGCAGTCCGTCCCGCTCCGAGCGCTCGGTGAACCGCCGGCCGAAGAACCGCTGGAGCAGCGAGGGGTCGGCCGCCGCCTCCCGGCTCATCTCCAGGGTGATCGCCACCTGTCCGCCCGGCCGCAGCACCCGGTGGGCCTCGGCGAGGCCGCGCATCGGGTCGGGCCAGAAGTAGAAGGTCTCGACGGCGCTCACGTGGTCGAAGCTGGCGTCGTCGTAGGGCAGCGCGGCGGAGTCGCCGTGCCGGATCTCGACGCGGTTGCGGGCGATGGCGTCCGCGTTGCGCCGCACGGCCTGACTGACCATGTCCATCGAGTAGTCGACGCCCGCGACGAAGCCCCGCGGCGTCCGCTCGGACAGCAGCCTGACCGCCATTCCGCCGCCGCATCCCACGTCCAGGACCCGCTGGGAGCGGCGCACGTCCATGTGCTCGATCGCCCACACCGTCAACGAGCGGTGCTGAAGGGTCATCAGGTGGCCGACGAGCTGCCCGGCCGTGCCGTTGGGTTGCCGGAAGTTCGCCTCGACGACTTCCAGGGGTTTCTTCAGGAGCGAGCCGATCATCCGGGATCCCTTCGCGGCTTGCGGGTTGGCAGGCGTCCCTGGCCGACGGCGCGAGAAGGGCCGCCGGGATTCCCGGCCGGCAACGGCACCGGCGGACGGGTCCGGCCCGTGGCCGTCGTCGTCCCGGTGCGCCGGCGGCGGGACCGTGGCGCGTTCCGGCCCTCCGGGACGGGCCTTGGCGGTCCGTCCCGGAGGGCCGATGCGGAGAGGGCAGGATTCGAACCTGCGAGGACTTTCGCCCGAACCAGGTTGCCCCGGCACCCCGTTGGGCCGCTTCGGGTACCTCTCCTCTCGGCGAGCCGCGCACTGCTTGCCCGCTCGCCGGTGAACACGATTCTGCCGAGGCCCCCTGACATTTGACTGAGACGGTCCTGAGATGCCCGGATCACTGGCATCAACGGCCGGGACAGGAGTAAGAGGGAGTCGCGCAGCGCAGCGCCGACCCGCGGGCCGGCGCTGCACGGATCGGCCGCGACGAGGGAGAAGCCTGGTGCTGGAACCACCGATAGCCGCCAAGGGGGAGCGGGACGACCCCAGTTGTCTCGGTGCGGGCGAGGCGCGACGGCTGCTGACCGGAGTGCGCTGGCGCCGGATGGTGGTGCTCGGCGACGGCCGGGCGGGGCGGCGCCCGGAGCGGGTCGTCGGCTACGACGGGACGCCGTGGACCGCGCGGGTCGCGGGCGCGCTGCGGGAGGTGGCGCCCGGGGCGGCCTGTCTCGATCTGCTGGGCGGCCAGGCGCGGCAGGTTGCCGAGGTGCGCTCGCGGCAGGTGCCGGAGGCGTTGGCCTTCGGCGGCGACCTGGCGGTGGTCCATCTGACCGGACACGATCTGCTGCGGCCCGGTCTCGACGCCGGCGCCGTGCGGACGGAACTCGTCCGGATCATCGCCCCGTTGCGCGAGCGCGGCTACGACGTGCTGTGGGTGGACCCCTTCGACCTGGCGCACGCGCCCGCGGCGCGGGGGGCGGACACGGCGGCGGTGCGGGCCCGGCAGCGGGCCCGCACCAGGCAGTCGCGGACCCTCGCCCTGCGGCACGGGGCCCTGCACGTGGACCTCTCGGCCGGCCCTCCGGGGGCAGCGGCCGAGGTGTGGGGCAGCACCGGTACGGCACTGAACAGTCGGGGGCACGCGGTGACGGCGGCGGCGGTGGTGCGGGCGCTGGGTGACCGAACACGCCGCGAAACCAAGGCAGTTGACGCTAGAGAACCCGGCCCTCCCGGCCCTCCAGCGTCTGCTTGAGCCGGCCGAGGGTGGCGCGCATCCCGGCCCGGTTGGCGAGGTGGCGACGGTCGGGCCGGGTGCCGGTGAAGACCCTGCCGAGCAGCGCGGCGAGCGCGCCGCGCCGGCCGGTGCGCAGGTCCCGCCAGTGCTCGGTCACCCGGGCGCCGCCGGCCTCCGCGGCGAACCGGTAGCCCCACAGGGCCACCGGGAGCCCGAAGGTGCTCACCCGGAAGGCGAACGCCTCGCCCGGCACGGCGTCGGTCACCCGGCACGAGGTGAACCACACGAACGCGCCCTTGCGGTTGAGGCCGAGGAAACGGGCGCCGACGGCAACCGGGCCGGGCGGCACCCCGCGCACCGCCCGGCACTCCGGGCTCCACCGCCCCATCGACCGCACGTCGGCCACCGCGGCGTACACCTGCTCCGGAGCGGCCTCGATGAAGACGCTCTCCTCGATCTCCCAGCGACGTGTCACCGACAACTGTCGGCTCCCTCCTGGGGCGAAGCACACGCCGGCTCGGCTGCGCGGCGTCCGGTTCGGCCCGTCGTGGCGGTGTGGTGTCAGCGGACAGGATGGCGGAGGGGCGGGCGCGGGTCAGGCCCGGGTGAGCAGCAGCACCGCGTTCTGCCCGCCGAAGCCGAAGGAGTTGCTGACGACCACCTCGGCCGGCGTCCAGCGGCCCTCCTTGGCCACCACCTCCAGCTCGATCTCGGGGTCCAGGCTCTCCAGGTTGGCGGTCGGCGGGACGAAGGAGTCCTGCAGCGTGAGTGCGGACGCCGCCGCCTCGATCGCCCCGGCCGCGGAGAGCGAGTGCCCGGTCACCCCCTTGACGGAGGTGACCAGGGGCCGGTCCCCGAGGACCTGGCGGATCAGCCGGGCCTCGGTGGCGTCGTTGATCCGGGTCGCGGTGCCGTGCGCGTTGACGTGGTCCACCTCGCCCGGGCCGATGCCGGCGTCCCGGAGCGCGGCCCGCAGCGCGAGCGAGGCGCCCGTGCACTCCGGGTCCGGGGCGGTCGGGTGGTAGGCGTCGGCGGAGGCGCCGTAGCCGCTGACCATCGCCCGGATCCGGGCGCCGCGGGCCCGGGCGTCCCGGGCCCGCTCCAGGACCAGGACGGCGGCGCCCTCGGCGGCGACGAAGCCGTCCCGGTCGGCGTCGAAGGGACGCGAGGCGGCACGGATGTCGTCGCCGCGTCCGGAGAGCGCGCCCATCTGCTGGAACCCGGTGACCAGCGAGGGCGTCAGCGGGGCCTCCGCGCCCCCGGTGATCACCACGTCGCAGGCCCCGGACCGCAGCAGTTCACGGGCCGTCCCGATGGCGGTCGTGCCCGAGGCGCAGGCGGTCGCCGTCACCAGCGACGGGCCGCGCGCGCCGAACTCCAACGACACATAGCCCGCGGCCATGTTGGGCGAGAGCATGGGGATGAGCCGGGGGGAGACCCGGCGCGGCCCCCGCTCCAGCAGCCGCCGGTGCTGGGCCTCCCAGGTCTCGGCGCCGCCGATCCCGTTGCCGATCACCACGCCGACCCGGGTGCCGTCCCAGCTCTGCGGGTCCAGGCCCGCGTCGGCCACCGCCTCCATCGCGGCGGCCAGCAGCAGCAGGCTGGAGCGGTCGAACTGCCCGGCCCGGCGCCGGCCCACGACGGCGACCGGATCGAAGTCGGGGACCTGGCAGACGAACTCGGGGGCGATGCCGACGAGTTCGGGCACCCTGACGGCCTCCGTGCCGGCGCCCCGCCTGATGCCCTCCCAGGAAGCGGCGGTCCCCTTCCCGGCCGGGGTCATCATGCCGAGTCCGGTGACGGCCGCGTCGAACCGCCGGCGGCCCCCGCTCCGTTCCCCCGTCACGCCGGGTCCATCTTCTGCTCGATGCACTCGGCGGCCCGGGCCAACGTGGCGTCCGGGCCGACCTCCTCGTTGGTCAGCGCGACCCCGAACTCGTCCTCGACGGCGACGGTCAGCTCGACCAGCGCGAGCGAGTCCATCTCCAGACCCCCCAGCGTGTCGTCCGGGTTGAGCTCGCCCGGCTCCAACCCGAACCCCTCGGCGATCAGCTTGACCAGACGGTCGTAGACGTTGCTCATGACTGGCTCCGTAAGTTGTTGGGCGGCCCGTGCGGACCGTGGCGGGAGCGCGGGCGGCGGCGCGCGCGGTCAGTGGTGGGCGGGCACCCCGGCCGGCGTGCCGGAGGGCGAGGGCGCACCGGGCCGCTCGTAGCCTTCGCGGAAGGCGGCGTACGCCGGGTGCGCCTCGGGTTCGAAGCGCACGCCGAACGGCTTGAGGAAGTTGCCGAACAGGGCGCGGTCCCCGAAGAGGTGGATCGGAACGGTCAGCAGCGCCCACTCCGCGCCGAACAGCCAGATCCAGGCGAGGACCACCAGGCCCTGGGTGACCAGGCTGTGCATCACGTTGTAGAGGACGTAGTAGACCTTGGGGACCTGCTTGTCCGGGCTGCGGTGGTAGGCGAGGGCACCGGGCAGGTACCCGATCAGGTCGATGTAGACGAAGAGCCCGATCGCCGGCAGCCAGCGGACCTCGCCGAGGTGGGCGAAGAAGAAGGCGGCGGCCACCACCAGGCCGAGCCCGTACTCGGCACGGACCAGCCGCGAGGTGGTGGGCGTCTCGAAGAAGTTCTTGGCGTCCATCAGCCCAGCACCCTGGCGCTCGGCACGGGGGCGGTGGGCGCCGCGACGGCCCGGGCCACCGCGTCGTCACCGACCACCGACACCTTGTCCTCGAACAGGCCGAACACGACCCGGGTGATGGTCTCCTTGAAGACCCGCTGCGCCACCGGGTCCAGGATCCCGGCCAGGCTGGGGATGCCGAAGTCGAAGTCCGCGGAGAAGTCGACCAGGCTGTCCGGCCCGTCGGTCCCGATCCGCCAGGTGCCGGTGAACTCGGCGAAGTCGCCGTCGACCTGCTCGAAGGCGATGACCAGGCCGGCCCGGTCGAAGCGGTCGGACTCGGTCCAGCGCAGGATGCCGTTGCGGAAGTAGACCTCCCAGTCGCTGGTCTCCTCCTGTTCCGAGACCTGATGGACCGTCACGCTCCGGACCACATCGGTGAATTCCGGGTAGCGGGCGAAGTCGTGGATGCGCTCGAACACGGTCTCGGGGGCGATGCCCTCGATACGGAGCACTACGGATGCGTTACGCATGGTCTCGGCTGCCTCCTGCGGCGGATGGGTAGCGGGCCGCCTGCGCGCGGCACGCCCGGTCGAAGCCCTCGTAGAGGAAGTCCACATCGCTGCGGACCAGGACGGCGGGCGGCGTGAGGCGGAGCACGAAGTGGGAGTTGAGGGAGTGGTTGGCGATCACCCCGTTGGCGATCAGCTCGATCAGCAGGTCCCCGGCGGGGCCCGGCTCGGCGAACTCGATGCCGAGCATCAGCCCCCGGCCGCGCACCTCGCGCACGACGTCCCCGAAGTGCCCCACGGCGATCCGGCGCAGCTCCGGCAGCAGTTCGTCGCCGAGTTCGCGGGCCCGCGTGACGAGGTCGTCCTCCTGAATCGCCGCGAGCGCCCCGCGGGCGGCGGCCATCGCGAGCGGGGCGCCGGAGAAGGTGGAGGTGTGCAGGTACGGGTCGCGGTCGAAGACGGAGAACGCCTCGCGGGTCGCCAGCACCGCCGACACCGGCACGACGCCGCCGCTGAGCCCCTTGCCGACCAGCATGATGTCGGGGCTGACGCCCTCCCGGTCCGCGCCCCACCAGGTGCCGAGCCGCCCGAGGCCGGTCTGGACCTCGTCGAGCACCAGGAGCGCGCCGTGCCGGTCGCAGGCGTCCCGCACGGCACGCAGATAGCCGTCCGGGGGGATGACCACGCCGGCCTCGCCCTGCACCGGCTCGACGAAGACGCACGCCTCGCCGGGCGCCTCGGCGAGCACCGCCTCCATGGCCTCCGCGTCGCCGAACGGCACGTGCGTGGTCCCCGGCAGCAGCGGCTGGAACGGGGTGCGGAAGACGTCGTTGCCGGTGAGGCTGAGGGCGCCGGCCGTCTTGCCGTGGTAGCCGTTGACGGTGGCGACCAGGCGGTGGCGGCCCTTGGTGCGCGCCATCTTCAGCGCGGTCTCGGCCGCCTCGGCGCCGGAGCCCGCGAAGTGGACGCGCGAGAGCCCGGGCGGCGCGACGGCGGTCAGCGCCTCGGCGGCCAGCGCGGCCTGCGGCTCCAGGAACAGCCGGGTGGCGATCGGGTGGCGGTGCAACTGCTCGGTGACGTGCCGGATCACCGTGGGATGCCGGGCGCCGGCCAGGAAGACGCCGTAGCCACCGCAGTTGAGGAAGCGGTCCCCGTCGGCCGTGGTGACCCAGGCGCCCTGCGACTCCACTTCGACGTGGCCGCCGAACATCTCGCCGAGCGTGGCCCGGCCCTGGTTCATGTGCGCGCGGTACAGCCGACCGAGTTCCTCCCGGCCGGGCAGGGGACGGGTCCCGGTCCCCGTCGAGCGGGCCGGGGGCACCGGTGCGGTGTCGGTGCGGGGGGTGACGGTCATGGGGGTCTCCTCAGGCCAGCCGCAGCGGTGCGCCCGCCACGTGCTCCAGGTAGGGGCCGGTGAAGCTGGTGCGGGACGGCGGGTGGAAGCCGATGCCGTGGGAGGCGGCGGCCAGCACGGAGATGTCGGAGGACCCCATGAACGCCGTGCCGCCGAGCAGTTCCACGGCCTGGTCGCGGGCGTCGCCCAGGGCGTCCTGCGCGCCGTAGCGGGCGGCCAGCGCCTGGGCGAGGGCCCCGTTGCCGGTCTCGCCGTCCCGCACCCGGCGGGCCACGCCCTCCAGGAGCTGCGCCGCCGTCTCCAGGCGGATCAGCGCCCGCGCCCGGTCCGACTCGGTGCCCCGACGCCCGTCCACGGCCCGCTCGACCAGCGCGCTGACCATGCCCAAGTAGCAGCTGGAGATGAGCAGTTCGAACCAGATCAGGCCGACGGTCTGGAGGTCGTCCAGCTCACCGGGGTCCGCGGTGTTCGGCATCAGCAACTGCTCGTCCACGAAGACGTCGGTCAGTCGGACCTCGTCGCTCTCGGCGCCCGCCAGGGCCCGGCTCGCCCAGAAGGGGTGCACCGTCAACCCGTCCGTCTGCCGGGGGATCAGCAGCACGGCCATCTGCGAGCCGCCGTCGTCGGTGGGCAGGGCGGCGCTGGCGGTGAGCAGGTCCATGGAGTGGGCGAGGCTGCACGGCTTCTTGGCGCCGTCGATCAGATAGCCGCCCTCGGCCTTCCGGGCCGTCATGGTCGGGGACAGGATGCCCTGGCCGGGCCGCCCCTCGGCGAACCCGGAGGCGACCAACAGCCGTTGCTCCGCGACCCCTTCGAGCAGCGCCCACTCCATGCCGCTGCTGCGCACGCTGGCCGCCAGGCTGAACAGGGTGGCCACGGAGAAGTGGTGCATGGTGGTCGCCACGGCCAGGGACGGCGCGCGGGAGGCCAGCGCCCGGGTCACGGCCATCGCCTCCAACGGGTCGGCGCCGTACCCGCCGTACTCCTTGGGGATCACCAGCGCGGGTCCGCCGCACTCGCGGAAGTGGCGAAGGGCCGGGCTGCCCGGTGCCTCCAGCTCCGGCAGCGGAACGTCGGCGAGGCGGTCGAGCAGGCCGGGCAGGAAGGATTCACAAGCAGCACGTGCCGCTTCCAGTGGGCGCATGGTCTCTCTCTGCTCTGTCAGTTGTCTCGTCTGCCACCGCCGGTCGCCGGTGGTCCGTCGGGCGGTCCGCCGGCGACGCGGCCGATGGCGGTGTCAGGCGTCCGGCGTCCCCGCGGCCGCCGCGCGCATCGCGTGCCAGGCGCCGAACACGGCGTCCCGGGGGCGGATGCCGCCGCCGGAGACGCTCACGCCCTGGATGTGCGAGGTGCGCAGGATGGGGTAGTTGGCCTCGCCGTACACGCCGCCGGTCAGTCCGGTGCCGCCGTGCGTGGGCAGGCCCGGCAGGAAGCCGATGTGGGAGTCGTTGACCTTGAGCAGGCCGCCCTTGGTGATCCGGGTGACGAACTGGTCGACCACCTCCGGGTCACGGGCCCACACCGAGTTGCGCAGCCCGTAGGCGTTGCTGTTGACGAACTCCACGAACCGCTCCAGCAGGACGGCGTCGGGGGCCGGTTCGGCGGCGATCACCGGCAGCAGGGGGAAGAACGTCTCGTGCCGCACCGCCTGGATCTCGCGGGCCCCGGCCAGCCCCCGGACCAGGACCACCGTGGGCTCCAGGAAGATGCCGGTGGGGCTACGGGTGCCGTCGTCCTGCATCGCGTGGCCGCCGCAGACCAGTTCGGCGCCGCCGGCCAGGGCGTCGTCCAGGCAGGCGAAGAACTTCTCGTTGCGCAGCACGGGGGTGAGCAGCACGCCCTCCTCCCGGACCGAGCCGCCCCGGATGCCCGCGGCCTTCTCGGCCAGCAGCGCCACCAGCGGCTCCACGACGTCCGGGTGGACGACCACCTGGTTGGGGATCATGCACAACTGGCCGGAGCCGTAGAAGCTCTCGGTCAGCGCCTCGGCGGCGTACTCCAGGTCGGCGTCCTTCCAGACCACCACCGCGTCGTTGCCCGCGAGTTCGAGGATCGGCTTCTTGCCCGCCGCCACGCAGCGCTCCTGGAAGCGCACGCCGGCCTCGCTGCTGCCGAAGTACATGATGTCGTCGACGAGCGGACTGTCGAGCCAGGCCGAGAGCATCGGGGCCGGGTCCCCGCAGACCACGTTCAACGTGCCGCCGGGAGCGCCGAGTTCGGCGAGGACCGGGGCGACCACCTCGTGCAGCACGTACATCACCCCCAACGGGGCGCTGCGCGGGGCGCGGACCACCAGGGAGTTGCCGGCCATGAGGGAGGTGACGCCGAGCAGGGCGCTCGACAGCGGGGCGTTCTGCGGGGGGTTGAGGCAGACCACGCCGTCCGGCCGGCGGCGCACGGAGATCCGCCGGTCCCCGTGCCGGGTCTCGTGCAGCATCTGGCTGCGGTAGAAGGCGAGCGACTCCGGCGAGAAGCACTCCAGCGCCCCGGACACCTGCCAGCGGGCCAGCTCCAGCGGATGGCCCTCGCGCAGCAGGATCTCGATGGTGCGGTCGGCCTGCTCGGCCAGCCGCCGGTGCAGCAGGGCGCCGAACTGGTCCAGCCGCACGTCGAGCGGGAACGCGTTCCACTCGACGCTCGCGCGCGACGCCGCCTCGACGGCCTGCACCACGGTCTCGGAATCGGCCCGCGCCACCCGGCCGACGATGCTGTCCCCGGGGGCCTCCTCGGGGGTCAGCCGGCCGCTCTCCAGTTTCCGTTTCAGGGTCAGGCTTGAGAACGCGTCCTTCAGCAGCGCGTCCGAGTCGACCACGTACACCCACTGGTCGCTCGGCACGCTCTTGCCGTCGACCAGTGAGGTGTAGGTCAGCAGACCGCCGCCCGCCGCAGCGCCGGCGGCGTCCTCATCGTGCGACGCCCGGGGCGTCGTACGGGCACTGCTCACGCAGATCCTCCGCTCTCCCGCCCCCGACCGCTCAAGGTCGGGAAGAAATGTCCGAGGTCGGTGCCTCGGATCCGACTGTCACAGCACGGCCTGACAAACCGCGGAGACGGACCTGAGACAGACGTGTCAGGCCGATGAGAGCGGAATCCGCCACCATCGGCCGGGAGTTCGCCGCCGCTTTCCCGACGACAGGGGGATCCGATGACCACGGTCCACCAGAGGATCGACCGCGAGGGAGTGGTCACGGCCCTCCGGGAGCACGCCGACAACCCCAGCGCCTTCCTCGCGCTCAATGACGGCAACGCCTACTTCACCGACCCGTCGACGGACGGGGTGATCGCCTACCGCGAGGCCGGCCGCTATCTGATCCAGCTCGGGGGCGCCTTCGCCCCCGGGGCGGAGCGGGAGGGCCTGCTGAGGTCCTTCCTCGCCTTCGCCCGCGCCGCCCGGCGCAAGGTGGTCGCCGTCCAACTCCAGCGCGCCGACGCGGAGCTGTACGCCCGGTGCGGCTTCACCGTGAACCAGGTCGGTTCCTCGTACGCGTTGCGGTTGCCCGCTCACACGCTGCGCGGCAGCAAGTTCATGAAGCTGCGCAACAAGATCTCCAAGGCGAAGCGGAGCGGTCTGGAGGTGACCGAGGTGGAGCACGAGGAGGTCGCCGCGGAGCTCGCCGACATCGACCGCGAGTGGCTGCGCTCCAAGGGCCGCCACGTCAAGGAGATCGAGTTCCTGGTCGGCGAGCGCGGCGGCCCGGCGCAGCCGCACCGCCGGCTGCTGCTGGGACGCCTGGAGGGCACGGCGATCGGCTACATCTCCTACTCGCCGGCGTACGGTTCGCGGCCCGGCTGGTTGCACGACCTCAGCCGCCGGCGGGCGACCTCCCCGCCCGGGGTGATGGAGGCCATCAACCAGCACGCCATGGAGACCTTCCGGGGCGAGGGCGCCGAGTGGCTGCACTTCGGCTTCACCCCGTTCGTCGGCCTGTCGGCCGACCACGAGGTCACCGGCGCCAGCGGCCTGACCACGCGCTTCATGCGCCTGATGGCCGACCGCGGCGAGAAGGTCTACCCCTCGGCCAGCCAGCTCGCCTACAAGGAGAAATGGGGCCCCGACCTGGTGCTCCCCGAGTACCTCGCCTTCCACGGCCGCGCCAGCCTCGCCGCCATCTGGCAGTTGCTGCGCGTCACCAAGTCCGTCTGACCCACCGGCGCCGCGCGCACCCACAACCGGGGCCGCCCAACCAACGGCCGCGCCGGACAACCGAGTTGCCGCCCACCCCGGCACGCCGCGCCCGAAGCACCCCGAACAACAAGAAAGCCCAGCCGGGGAGTTGCATCCCTGAGCTGGGCTCTTGACCGTGGAGCGGGTGACGGGAATCGAACCCGCGCTCTGAGCTTGGGAAGTCTGGCGCGCCAGGCTTCGATTTGGCCCTTGAGCTCGGGTTATGTGGTTTCGGGCGACGCGTCGCGGGGGGTGTTCCGTACCTGCACTGACCGCTGTTCACCGTCCTCAAAGGCGCGGATGGGGCACGGGTCCCTCAGCTTGGCGTCTTGGAGCCTTGTGGTTGCGTCAGGGATGCCGATCTGAGGCACCGGATACCCCTGGCAGCATGCCCTTCAGGCGTGCGAAGGCTCCAGCTGTTTCATCCTCCTCGGCCTCCAGGTGCCGGATTCCTTTGTGGGTGAGGGTGACCATCGTGGGGGTGCCGTCCGGTTCCCAGACGACGGTGATTATGCCGTCGTCGGCCAGGTCCTGTTCCGGTACGTGGAGGCCGCGACGCAACTGCGCTCCGGCGATGCCGAGGAGACGGTTGCCTTCGACGGCTTCGTACAGGGCCCGGAGCACCTGGTCGCGGCAGGACTGGCGTTCGCACAGTGTGGCCATGACCGTGTCCTTTTCGTGTGGAGGGTTCGGGGTATGTGGGGTTCTCAGGTCTCGTCGGAGTGGGCGCCGATACCGACGGCGTCCCGCTGGCGGCCAGTCAGGAGCGGGCGGGGCTGTCGGGTGTGGCCGTGCGCACGGCCAGAGCACTCGTGGACCCCGAAGCGGGTCGGTCAGCGCACGCAGGCCCGCCCCGGAGCTGAGCGCGGGCCCATGGCGCGATTGGAGATCCCGAGTCCGGGTTGACAAGCGGGATATCGCGCCGGCCAGCGCAGCTTTCCTGGACGTCCTCGACCATCGGCGGGCTCGACAACTAGTTGGACACGCCGGCCGTATGACCTACCTCCCTGCGGGCTGGTGTCCGATGGCTGCGTGGGTTCAACAAATATCTAAGGGATGGCCCGAGACCGGGCCCCAGGGCTGAGGAGCTTGGGAGGAAGGCGCGCCCGCCGCTGCTCACCCAGACGGGCATTGATACTACAGCCGGATCGGGTATTAATCGATCAGAATCGATCCTTCTTCGTTAGCAATGGACCAAGTTAAGGCTATTTCATGCGCGCGACATGTTTTGTGGTGTCATTGCGTGTGAGTATGTACACATGAAAGATTTTCAGGCCGCCTCCGCCGATTTTCCGATTCCCCGCGTTGTCACTGTGACCCCGGACATGGCGAGGGAGTTGCTCAAGCGCAACGCGAACAATCGTCCACTGGACAAGTCGGTCGTGGCGCAGATGGCGGGGGAGATCCGCAGGGGGAGTTGGCAGGTAACTCATCAAGGGATTGCCCTGGACGGGTCGATCTCCTCAGGGAATGTTGTAGATGGGCAACATCGCCTGAATGCGATCGCCAAATCCGGCGTTGCGACTGAGGTGCTTATCTTTGAGAATGTACCTCCGGAAACATTCTCGGTCCTCGATACCGGAAAGCGCAGGAGTGGCGGCGATGTACTTGCGCTGCGTGGAGAAAGGGACACCACTCTGCTCGCCGCGACCATCAGGCACGTGCACCTGTTCCGAACGTCTCCGTCCGGGAGCTGGGTGGGACATAATTCTCGGGTTGCAAACAATGAGATTCTCGAAATTTTTCGACCCCAATCTTCGGAATTCCGTGAGGCTGTCAAGCAGGGAAGAGTGTTGGGCAAGGAGCTGGGCTTCATTCCTACTGCCGCGGCATGTGCGTACTTCCTGACAGTCGAATCGGCGCCAGTTGCGCAGGTGGATGAATGGCTGCGCGGACTCACGACTCAGGCCAACCTGGGGTCTGAAGACCCTCGACTGGCCTTGATTAAAGTCGTGAACATGCTCCGAGGCGGCGTGTCTCAGCGACGGCGAACTGATACACGTGGTCAAATCGGCCTCTACATCAAGGCGTGGAACGCATGGGTGGCTGGCAGGCCTGTTAAATCGCTGCGCTTGCAAAAGGGGGAGAAAATGCCTCGCCCCATCCAGATGCTCATCGCTGACTGACCGCGAACCGGGCTTCACATCCGCACCTCACTGGTGAGGTGCGGATGGCCGGGAGCGATGGCAGAGGTCCGGGTCACTGACCTGGACCAGACGGTGCCGTCAGCAGCCGGAGCCCAGCCGACTTGCGGCCGTGTTCCTCGGAAGCGAGCAGGACCACGACGCGGACGTTCGCGGCGCTCCCGAAGGACGGTCGGACGGCCTGCGGCTCTGGCGAAGTTGTCACCAGGGCTGACGAAGCGGTTCGCCAGCATCAACTTATCCAGGTCTACCGGGTGTGGCCGTAAGTGTCGCAGCCCGGTCAGGTAGTTCGTGATGTTGTTGTCTCGGCCGGTGATGTTCTCGTCGCCAAGGACGACGTTGCCCTTGACGTCCTGCTCCACCGTAGGTTCGTTCAGGGGCGGCGTTGGCGAGGACATAGCGAGCCCCCCAAGTTGTTGTCACGTCCTGCGACATTGATGTTGCCGAGGACGAGGTTCCCCGTCATCGTCTGGTGCGAGATCACCGGAGTCTCAGCAGCCCGTGCTTCCAATGCATCGATGAGTTCCTGCAGCGCTTCGGGCCGATCGTCACCAACGCAGGCGGCGAGAATCTCCCGCACCGGCACCTGCACGCCTCCGGCCATGGCAGCCCGCTGCTCAGGTTCGATGGCCGCCACCGCCTGCTCCAACGTGTCAAGCCGAGCCAGCGCTTCGGCTTCGCTGTCGGCTGCTTCACCCCTGAGATGTCGCCAAAGATCGACGACGCGCTGGCGCGCGTAACCGTAAAGGTCAGTCCCCATCGTTCCCGCTACGCCACCACTCGCTGCTTCCAGTAGCTCAACTGGCGTCGACACGGCAACCCGCTGTGTGTCAACCAGCTCGGCCCATAGCGTTTATGAGCCTGCTGGTCTCCGTTACTGAGGTTGAAGGTGTGGTGTCGTCAGTGCGAGGCCGGTGGCGGTGAGGCAGCCGTCGATGATGTCGCTGCGGTATTGGATCTGGCGGAGGCCGTGTCGGATTCGGCGGATGGGGTGGTCAAGGTCGGCGAAGGCGGTGTTGGCTGGTCCGGCGGAGGATGGACCAGATTCCTTCGACGGGGTTGAGGTCGGGTGTGTAGGGCGGCAGGTGGCAAGCGGTGATGCAGTCGTGGGCGTCGATGAACGCCCTCATCCGTCGGTCCTTGTGGACGTTCAAGTTGTCTCAGATGAGGACGATCGGGCCGCCGAGCTGCTGGTGGGTGGCGATGAGGTGGTCTCGGTAATCGGTCCAGGCGAAGCTCTTGCGGCCTCTGCTCTTGTGGTCGGTATGTCTTTTGGGCCGGTAGACCAGGCGGGAGCGTTCGCCGGGTTTGTAGCAGCACAGGGCTGCGATGGAGATGCGGCGCTGGGAACGGCCGCGGACCCGGATGACGGAAGTGGTCCCGCGTTTGCCCCAAGTGTGTGAGGCTGGCGGCGTCATGGAGAATCCGGCTTCGCCCTCGAAGACGATCCAGGCTCCAAGCGCCGCCGCGAGGGTTCCACGTGCGGCCACACGTCCTTCACCCAGCCGGTCACCGTCGCCACGTCACGTTCGACGGCACGACGAGCCAGAACCTGATGACTCCACCCGTGCCGTCGCAACATCTGCGAGATACCCGAAAGCGTCATCGACTTGTGGAAGCGTCGGCCGATCAAGGTCTTGATCCTGGCCAGCGTCCATCTCTGGTCAGGCCAGCCGTGAGCGGCCGGCCCCTTGGCCAACTCCTCCTCAAGCACGGCGAACAGCGCCTCGTTCAGCTTCGGCCGGGACGCCGGGCCACGGGAGCGAACCGCGTCCTGACCGGCCTCCCGCCAGACCCCGCGCCAGCGCTGAACCGACCGGACACTGACCCGTAACTCCTTCGCGATCTCGGTACTGCCCAGCCCCTCGGTGAACATACCGACCGCTTCCATCCGGACCCGCTCACGGAACGCTTGCCTCTCCGCGGTCAGCCCTCCACCCTGCGGATACCTCATACCTTCGGCATACCGCGACGATCACCAACCGTCAGCCCCTACGACAACCCGCCTTCAAGGTAAGTAGCTACGTAACTGTCGAGGGTGAGGCGGGTGGCCTGGGTGCCTGGCGGCCGTAGCCGACGAGGAGGGGGCCTGTTCCCAGCGCCAGTACGTTTCGACGAGGTCGGCGCGGTAGGGGCTGAGGGCGCAGGTGTCGGTCCCGAGTCACAGGATCGGGTCAGTGTGCGTGCTGATGACGGGCTCCTATGGTGAGTGCCGGGGTGTAGGCGTGCGTCGAGGGCGGTTCGGCGGCCGGGGTGCCGTTGTCAGTTGGCACCCAGGCGTGGAGTCGTACGGGGGTCTGGAGCGACGCCGTGGCACCAGGTAACCGACAGGCGTCGGGAGGCGAGGAGCAGCACGGCGGCGGCGGATTCCTCCAGGAAGGCGGTTCTCGCCGGTGAGTACCAACCGGCCCGGTGGACGGCGCGGACGGCCGCCTCCGCCTGATCGTGGGTGGCGGGCGGTGACAGGTTGACATGCCACTCGTCAGGGCGGTCGTGATGCGGTGCAGGGCGGTGCTCCGGGGGCCGAGCCGTTTGACGGTGAGGGCTGCGGTGAGTGCGGCAGCTGCGGTGGTGGTGCCGTGGCTGGGGGCGGGGTGGGCCGTGCCGGCGGCGTGTTCTGCGCTGCCCCAGCTTGGGGTTGCGGCCTTTGCGGGGATAGGCGCCAGCCACGGAGTGGGGACGGCAGGGGCGCGTAAGAGGCCGGCGGTGAGGAGTTGGGTGCTGAGGGCAGGTGGGAGGGAATCCAGCCGTCCGGTGGCTGCTGCGTCGTGCCAGTGCTTCGCCGTGTTGGGTAGGAGGCATTGGACTGTGCCGGCGCGGTAGTTGATGAGGACGAGCACGTGGCCAAAGTCCAGGGCGCGGACGTGATCGGGCGCGGTGGCGAAGCGGGGCGGGTCAGTCATGTGCGCTCCGGAGGGGTTCGGTCGTCCAGGCGGGTGCGGGGTCGCGGGCAACCAGGCTTCGGCGGCCAGGGCTTGTTCGAGGGTTGCCAGCGGTGTGGGGATACCAGCGGCGGCTTCGCGCAGGGCACGGTCGAGCGCGGTCGGGTTGATGAGGCCGAGGTTGGCCAGGTGTCCGTGGGTCAGGGCGCGGAGGTCGGGGAGGTTGGCGCGGAGGCCGGCGTCGAAGCTGCCCTTGGGGGTGCGGGCCGCTACGGCGGGCGGGAGTAGGCCGGCCATGGCACGGCTGAGCAGGGGTTTGTAGGCGTGGACCGGTGGGTGCTGGCCGATCGGTGTCCTCAGTACGGCGTCCATCACGGTCGGGTCGAGGAACGGGTTGTGCAGGTCGATGTCGCAGGCGGCGGCGAGTTGTGCGTCGGCGGCTGCTGTGCGGGCGACCTCGCGGATCTCGTCGACCAGGGACCGGACGGCGGCGTCGAGGCCCGGCAACGGGTCCGGTGTAGCGGCGGCTTGGAGTGCCGCCTGGGTTAGGAGGCGGCGGGCTGGTGGTTCGGCCCAGGTGGGGAAGGGCAGGAGGGGGAACCAGTGGACGCGGCCGTGATCGTGCGGTCGTGCGTGCCGACAGCCTGGGCGAGGTCGACCAGGGCTTGGCGGCGGTTGGTCCTGGCGGCTATGGCGGCGTCGTGCAGGAGGGTTGGAACCTGGGTGTGTCGGAGACGGGCCCAGCCGAACGCCTCTCCGGCTGCGCGCCTCCAGTGGCCTTGGCGTATCAAGTCAGCGAGATAGAGGGGCGGTTGAAAAAATGCTGTCGCCGCCGTCGCCAGTCAGGTGCGTACGGGTGTTGATTCCGACGTGCAGCCAGTCCAGCTGGGCGGTCAGACGGGGCTGCGTGAGGGCGGAGGGGGCAGGCTCGTCGGTGGCCGGTGTGGCGGTGATGCGGGTATACGGCAAGTGCTCTGCTGTGATCGGCAGCAGGTGGTGGACGGGGAGGTCGACGTACACCTTGGCCGTCAGTCGTGCGTAATGCAGGCCCGCGCCTGATGCGTTGCCTTCAGGGTGGACGGTGACGGCGTTGAGGCGGGGACCGCGTGCGCTGCCAGGACCGCGATGGGGGTCGAGTCCAGTCCTCCAGACAGGTCGCATGACAGGTCGGGGTCGTGTGCCGCTCGGAGTGCGACGGCGCCGGTCAGAGCGGAGCGCAGACGCTGCGACGGAACTACGGCGGAGTCGGGAGGGATGAGGGCCTGCCCGTCAATCTGCTGGCGTAACTGCTGAACCGGGCGCCGATGTTGATCTGACCAACGACGGGCCAACCATGCAGATCCACTTTCCATGCCGCAGGTCACGAACCTGCCCGATGCAAGGTCCGGCTGCATCGGGCAGGTGGCGGAGACGCAAGACGAGTTAGTCGACGCGGCCGTGGCCTTGGGTGACCGCTACACCAAGACATTTGGCGTTGCTCACGCCGCCCGCGTACCGCAAGCACGCGAGCGATGGTGGTCTGCTCGCCGCAGTCGACAGCGGTGAGGTGATCAGGTAAGCGTTGTTCGGTCTTCCGAAGCGGAGCCCGCACGTGCGGCTTGCGCACCTGTGCTTGGCCGAGGGACACCGTGGGAAAGGCGCAGCGCGGTTGCTGGTGTAGGAGATCCGGCGCCGGCATCGGGACCGGCTGGGAATCAAGGCCAAGTGCCGTCGTGACTACGGACTCAGCGACATGTGGACGAGCCTGGGTTTCGTTCCGCGCGGGGAGGTGCGTAGCCGCGGATGGGACGGGGAGACCCTGGATGGTTGGTGGCTGGACCATGGCCACTTGGACCTGTTCGCGGGCATGGAGAGCGAAGCGCTGTTGGTCGTGGCCGTGGACCGTGGTGTGTTCGCCGACCTGCGTGAGGGGGCGCCCACGGGTGAAGCGGCGGAGTCGCAGACACTTGAAGTTGGATGGCTGACAGTCCTCGTCGAAGTCGCTGCCACACCGCAACTGCTGTACGAGATCCGGGATATCGCCAACACAGCGGAGCGCAAACAGCAGCGGACTGCTTCGCAGTGGTTGCGTCACCTCACCCTGAACGCCGAGGCGGTGTGCGCACGGATCCGCGAGCTGATGCAGAGGGTCCGATCAGCGGCACCAGCCAACGGCGTGCCGAGCGATCCGGAGCTGCTGCGCGCCTTGCAATACGTGGCCGAGACCTCGTGCGCCGGCCTGCAGATGCTTGTGACCCGGGATTCGGTGTTGTTACAACTCACCGATGCGGCCTGGGATGTGGCCGGAGCCAAGGTCGTGACACCGTCGGTGTGACGCTGCACGTGGACGAGCTGCGGCAGACCCAGATGTACCGGCCGGCCGATCTCATGGGCACGGAATTCCGCGCCGGCGAGGTCGCCCCGGGGGCGGAGGCCGAACTCGTGGCGTTCTTCGACTAGTCGGGGGGAGGAAGGCGGCTCGGCGTTCGCCCAGCGGCTGGAAGCCTTGGCTGGTGACACGGTCGTATGGCACCGCGAATTGCTGCGCGCCGGCCAGGGGCGTCCTTCGCTGGGACACCACCGAAGGACGTGAACGATCTGGAACGCCCGATGCTGCTGTCCGCATACCCCCGCTTCGCCACCGCGATCCTGGCGGGCGCCAAGATGGTCGAGGTACGCCGCCAGCGCGTTGCCGCGCCACCCGGCACCACCGTGGTCCTCTACGCCACCGCCCCCATCATGGCCTTGGTGGGGCTGGCGCGCATCGCGGCTGTCAGCGTCGGCTCTCCCCGGGAGGTGTGGCGCGCCCACTGGCCCAAACCGGTATCAGAAGAAGGGAGTTCGACAAGTACACGAGCGACGCTGCTCAGGCCAGCGGGCTCACCCTTGAAGCGCCCCAGCCCTTCGAGGAGCCGGTGTCGCTCAGCGCCCTGCGAGCCGCCGGGGCCTTCCACTCGCCGCAGAGCTACCGCTACCTCACGGGTGAAGCCCTGAGGCGGGTGGTCGAAGCATCGCCGGCTGTGGGCGCGGTCCTGCGCGGAATCCTGGGAGAGCCCGTCCCGGCGTAAGTCAGGGCTTGCAGTCAGTGGCCGGGCTGACAGGGGGCGGCCCGGCCTTCGTCGTCGACCAAGCGCGGCGATGTCAGTGTGGTTTGCGCATGCACCGTTGCAGGCGACTCGATGGGCCGTGGCGCGCGCCAAAAAAATCATGCCTCGCGATTTGAGAAGACGGCCGATCAGGGAGGCCGGGAGGGGCTTGCGGGCCCCAACTCGGAGCGCTAACGGGTGACTTGTGGCACGCGAATGGCACGCCGCCGGAAAATGGTCCAGACAACGAACAAGGCCCAGGTCTCTGACCTGGGCCTTCGTTATGGAGCGGGTGACGGGAATCGAACCCGCGCTCTGAGCTTGGGAAGCTCATGTTCTACCATTAAACTACACCCGCGTAACACCGCCCCATGTTCTGAAGGCGGAGCGTCGCCGCACACTCTACCCCATCACCGCGCCGCGGTGCATTTGGCATGTCCAAGGGCCGTGTGGCGGGGCGGATTTCGGGGCGGTTCGGGGGGCGCCGCGGGGCGGGACGCGGGTGCGGGGGAAGGGAGTTGAGGCGTACGGTGGGGCACCGGAGTGCCGCCCGCGAGTCCATCCAGTTCATCCCCTAATGTGGCTTTTGTTGTCCAGGCAGTTGGGAGAGGGACTTGATGGAGCGCACCGTCGTACGTTGTGCCGAGGGGCACGTGTTCAGCACCGCTTCGTTCCCCATGCAGACCACCGACCGGCTCGGTCCGGGGCGGTTGCTGCGCTGCCCGCGCTGTGCTCGGTTGCGGCACGCGGTGCCGGTGGAGCACGCGAAGCGGTAGCGGCGGTCGCGAGGTCGCGGCGGAGGCCGACGGCGATCTCCGCGCGTGACGTCGACGTGAGACAGGAGAGGCCCGGTCCCCGGTGGGGGCCGGGCCCTCGTCGTGCAAAAGGGGTGTGCGCGGGCGCGTATCCTCGTCTGCGTGCTTCTCTCAGACAAGGACATCCGGGCCGAGATCGACGCAGGTCGGGTGCGCATCGACCCCTACGACGAGGGGATGGTGCAGCCGTCCAGCATCGACGTGCGGCTCGACCGCTTCTTCCGGGTGTTCGAGAATCACCGCTACCCGCACATCGACCCCGCCGTCGAGCAGCCCGACCTCACCCGAGAGGTCGTGCCGGAGGGCGACGAGGCGTTCATCCTGCACCCCGGTGAGTTCGTGCTGGCCTCGACGTACGAGGTCATCGGCCTGCCGGACGACATCGCCTCGCGGCTGGAGGGCAAGTCGAGCCTCGGGCGACTGGGGTTGCTGACGCACTCCACCGCCGGGTTCATCGACCCGGGGTTCAACGGGCACGTGACGCTGGAGCTGAGCAATGTCGCGACGCTGCCGATCAAGTTGTGGCCGGGCATGAAGATCGGGCAGCTCTGCATGTTCCGGCTGACCTCGCCGGCGGAGCACCCGTACGGCAGCGAGCGCTACGGCTCGCGCTATCAGGGGCAGCGCGGTCCGACCCCGTCCCGGTCGTTCAAGAATTTCCACCGTACGCAGGTGTGAGGCACCTCATGCAGGTGCGAGGCGGGGCCGGTGCGGGTCCCGGAGACGAAGAGAAGGTCTGGGAGAGTCGTGGGTGACGTGCGGGAGAACCTGACGTACGAGCGGTTCGGCGGAGCGATCCGGGAACTGGCGCAGACGATCGCGGATGACGGGTACGAGCCCGACATCGTGCTGTCGATCGCCCGGGGCGGGGTGTTCGTGGCCGGCGGGCTGGCGTACGCGCTGGACTGCAAGAACATCCACCTGGTGAACGTCGAGTTCTACACCGGGGTGGGCACCACCCTGGAGATGCCGGTGATGCTCGCGCCGGTGCCGAACGCGATCGACTTCTCGGACAAGAAGGTGCTGATCGCCGACGACGTCGCCGACACCGGCAAGACGCTGAAGCTGGTGCACGACTTCTGCCTGGGAACCGTCGCCGAGGTGCGCAGCGCGGTGATCTATGAGAAGCCGCACTCGCTGGTGAAGTGCGAGTACGTCTGGAAGCGCACCGACGACTGGATCAACTTCCCGTGGAGCGTCGAGCCGCCGGTGGTCCGGCGCGAGGGTCAGATCCTCGACGCCTGACGGCCGCCCCGTCGCCTTCCCACGAGCCCGCGTTCTTCCGCGGGCTCGTGGCGTTTGTGGCGCGCCTTTCGGCCAGTTCCGTCCCCGGTGTTCCGCCGGTCACTACCTCCGAGTAAAAACCGGCGGTAACAGCAGACCGGAGGGGAGGCCCATGGTGCGGGCGAGACGCGGGCGAGGGCGGCGGCTGCGGGCCGCCGTGGCGCTGTCGGCGGCGGTGTTGACTGCCGCGTTCACGGTGACGGCCGGCGGCGCGAGCGCCGTCGGGGTCCGGCCCACGACGGCGGGAGCCGGAACGGCGGCCGGCCGGGGGGCCGTTGCCCCCCTGGCGCCGGAACTGGAACGGATCCGGGCACAGCAGGCGACCAAGCTGTACGGCGACCCCGCGGTGCGGCCGCTCGCCGACCGGAAGACCTCGCTGATCTCGCTGGGCGACAGCGAGATCTCGGGCGAGGGCGTCGGGACGTACGAGCCGGGCACCGACGGGCCCACCAACTGGTGCCACCGGTCGCCGGACTCGGCGATCCACCGGACCGGGATCGCGGCGGACGTGACGTACAACGTCGCCTGCTCCGGGGCGTACACCGGCAACATCCGGATCGGCGGCAGCAAGCAGTACCCCGACGAGCTGGTGCAGAGCGACAGCCTGGCGATCGCGGCCCGCAACACCCGGCTGAAAATGGTGCTGTTGGTCGCCGGCGCCAACGACGACCTCCAGTTCGGCCCGGTGATGACGGACTGCGTCGAGCGCTGGTTCCTGTTGCAGGGGACCTGCGAGCCGAAGTACCAACCGGGGTGGCAGGCGCGCGTCGACGGCCTGGTGCCGAAGGTCGAGACGACCGTGCGGGACCTGCGCACGGTGATGCGCGGCGCCGGATACGCCGACGGCGACTACCGGTTCGTGGTGATGTCGTACCCGAGCCCGATCGGGCCGGACGTGGAGGACAACCCGCACTACCCCGGCAAGCTCCCGGGCGGCTGCACCGGCTACACCTCGGACGCCGGCTGGGGCCGCAACGCCGCCGTGCCGGCCTTCGAGCGCGGCGTCCGCAAGATCGCCCAGGACACCGGCGTCACCTACCTCGACTCCTCGCGGCTCTTCCACGGCCACGAGGTGTGCATGGCCAACACCTGGGCCCGCGGGCTGTACGTCAACATCGCCAACCCCTTCCCGCCGGACGCCAATTCGGTCCGCCAGTCGTTCCACCCCAACGCCCGCGGTCACGCCGCGTTCGCGTCCTGCCTGACCCAGCTCTACGCGGCGCCGCAGTTGCGCGAGGCGTCCTGCGCCGACCCCGCGGACACCGGGCAGCCCAAGCTGTACGCCGGCGCCTGGGACGACGCCTACCGGCCGCTGACGAACGCCGCGACCGGCGCGTGCGTGGACGCCACCGGCGGCCTGTCCCGCAACGGCACCGCGGTCGGCGGCTGGGACTGCAACGGCCAGCGCAACCAGGGCTGGTGGTACGACCCGGACCGCAAGTCGCTGCACGTGGAGCTGACCCAGGCCCGCTGCCTGGACGTCCCCGGCGCCCGCTACGAGGCCGGGGCCAACCTGATCCTGTGGAGCTGCTCCGGCGCGGCCAACCAGCAGTTCACCCGGGACGGCGGCACGCTCCGGCCGACCGCCGCGCCGACGCTCTGCCTGACGCTGGGCGCGGCCAAGGACCCGCTGCGGCTCCAGAAGTGCGACGGGTCGGCGGCGCAGCGCTTCGCGTGAACGCCTGCCGTTCGGTACGGCTGAGGGGCCCGTCCCGGGAGATGTCTCTCCCGGGACGGGCCCCTCAGCCATGGGCTCTTCCGTGGGCCGGATCGCGCCGCGCGCCCGTTACAGGGTGCCGAGCTTCACCAGGGCCAGCAGCGCGACCAGTTGGATCGCGGCGGCGCCCAGCGCCTTGGGCCACGGCAGGTCGTGCGACTTGCTGACCATGGACGTCATCAGATAGCCGGTGGCGAGCCAGGTGGCCCACCCCAGGACCTGCACCAGCGGGCTGTCGCCCCCCAGGAACATGGCGAAAAGCAGCCGCGGAACGTCCGGAATCGTCATGATCAACATGGCCAGGCCGACGGTCGGCTGCCAGGCGCCGTCGCCGCCGAGCTGGCGGGCCATGGTGTGGGTGACCGCGCTCAGGATCAGCCCACCGACGATGAACATCACCGCGGTGATCAGCACCCACGGGACGCTGTTGCTGAACGTGGCGTTGAGCACGTCCTCGCGGGCCTTGTCGAAGCCGAAGACCGCGAGCAGTCCGTAGAGGAACGTGACGATCAGCGCCGGGCCCCACAACGGGTGGTCCCGCATCTGCCAGAACGTGGGCGTGGGCCGCAGCACGATGCCGGACAGCAGCTCCTTCCACGGCAGCCGGGGGCCGGCCGGTGGCGCGGACGTCTGCCCGGCCCGGTAGGTGCCGCCCGCCGCGTACTGCTCGTCGCCGGGCCCGTAGCCGTCCCCGTACGTGCCGTAGCCGTCCGGCGCCTCGCCGACGCTGAACTGCTGGGTGTGGCCCGGGGCGTTGTTCTGGGCGTCGTACGGTGCGTAGCCGCCGCCGTCGCCGAAGTACTCGGGCTCGCCCTGCGGCCCCTGCCCCTGCGGGCGTCCCTGCTGGCCCGGGCCGCCGTACGGCTGCGGCGCCGGGGGCCACTGGCCCCGCGGGGGCGTGGGCGGGGGCTGCGGGGGCTGCTGCCCGTACGTCGCCGGCGGCCCGTACCCGGGCGGCCCCTGCGGCCCCGCCTGTTGTCCGTCTTGCGCGGGACGGGCGTCCCGTCCGCGACCCATCCTGAATCCAGCCACGCTCCCGAACGTACCTGGTCCGGCAGATCGGGTGGCCCGCGATGGAGCGGCGGTGGCCCATTGGGGCCGAGCTGTGACAGTTCGCTGCACTTGGCCGGCCCCACGATTCCGGCTTTCCGGCCGTGGGCCTGCGGCGGGCCGCGCCGCGCGTCGTCGGCTCTCCCGCCGTGCCGCCGAGCCGCTGCGCGGGGCGAAGCGGAGCCGCTGCGCGGGGCTGTCGGGTGCGGTGACGGGTGGGAGAACAGGTGAGTTGGGGCTGAGCTGACCGGTCTTCTTACGGTCACTGCTCAGCCTGGCGGCCCGAGTGCTCCGCGCCAGCGGGCCGGCGGTGGATGGGCGAAAAGGGAGACGGCCGGTCCCCTAGGGGACCGGCCGTCAAACGCCCCGGTGTCCGGGACGTCGAGAACTCACGTCGCGGGGGCCGGCTCCGGCGTGCCCGCCGTCTCCTCGTCGCCCGCCGGCGGATCCATCGGCGTCTTGACGGAGTCCAGCAGCAGTTGGGCGACGTCGACGACCTGGACGGATTCCCTGGCCTTGCCGTCGTTCTTCTTGCCGTTGACCGAGTCGGTCAGCATGACCAGGCAGAACGGGCAGGCGGTGGAGACGATGTCGGGGTTCAACGACAGGGCCTCATCAACGCGTTCGTCGTTGATGCGCTTGCCGATCCGCTCCTCCATCCACATCCGGGCGCCGCCGGCGCCGCAGCAGAAGCCGCGCTCCTTGTGGCGGTGCATCTCCTCGTTCCGCAGGCCCGGGACCTTGCCGATGATCTCGCGCGGCGGCGTGTAGATCTTGTTGTGGCGGCCCAGGTAGCACGGGTCGTGGTAGGTGATCAGGCCCTCGACCGGGGTGACCGGGATCAACTTGCCCTCGTCGACGAGGTGCTGGAGCAACTGCGTGTGGTGGATGACCTCGTAGTCGCCGCCGAGCTGCGGGTACTCGTTGCCGAGGGTGTTCAGGCAGTGCGGGCAGGTCGCGACGATCTTCTTCGACGACTTGGGCTTCTTCGTCGACTCGTCCTCGCCGTCCTCGCCGAAGGCCGTGTTCAGGGCCTCGACGTTCTGCTGGCCGAGCTGCTGGAAGAGGAACTCGTTGCCCATGCGGCGGGCGGAGTCACCGGTGCACGCCTCGTCGCCGCCCATGATCGCGAACTTCACGCCCGCGATGTGGAGGAGCTCGGCGAACGCCTTCGTGGTCTTCTTGGCGCGGTCCTCCAGGGCGCCGGCGCAGCCGACCCAGTAGAGGTAGTCGACCTCGGTGAGGTCCTCGATGTCCTTGCCGACGACCGGGATCTCGAAGTCGACCTCCTTGGTCCAGGCCAGCCGCTGCTTCTTGGCCAGACCCCAGGGGTTGCCCTTCTTCTCCAGGTTCTTGAGCATCGTGCCCGCCTCGGACGGGAACGAGGACTCGATCATGACCTGGTAGCGGCGCATGTCGACGATGTGGTCGACGTGCTCGATGTCCACCGGGCACTGCTCGACGCAGGCGCCGCAGGTGGTGCAGGACCACAGCACGTCCGGGTCGATGACCCCGTTCTCGGCGAGGGTGCCGATCAGCGGGCGCTCGGCCTCGGCGAGGGCGGCCGCGGGGACGTCCCTGAGCTGCTCCTCGGTCGCCTTCTCGGTGCCCTCCGCGTCCTTGCCGCCGCCGGCGAGCAGGTACGGGGCCTTGGCGTGCGCGTGGTCGCGCAGCGACATGATCAGCAGCTTGGGGGAGAGCGGCTTGCCGGTGTTCCACGCGGGGCACTGCGACTGGCAGCGGCCGCACTCGGTGCAGGTGGAGAAGTCCAGCAGACCCTTCCACGAGAAGTGCTCGATCTGTGAGACGCCGAACTGGTCGTCCTCGCCCGGGTCTTCGAAGTCGATCGGCTTGCCGGCCGAGACCATCGGCTGGAGCGCGCCGAGCGCCGTGCCGCCGTCCGCCTCGCGCTTGAACCAGATGTTGGGGAAGGCCAGGAAGCGGTGCCAGGCCACGCCCATGTCGGTCTTCAGGGCGACCGTGATCATCCAGATGAAGGAGGTCGCGATCTTCAGGCCGGCGAAGAAGTAGGTGAGGTTCTGCAGCGTGCCCAGGCTCAGCCCCTTGAACGCCGCGACCAGGGGGTACGTGACGAAGTACGCCGCCTCGTAGTGGTCGACGCCGTGCTGGGCGCCCTCCAGCGCGTGCAGCGACACGATGCAGATGCCGACGATGAGGATGACGGCCTCGACGAAGTACGCCTGGCCCGTATTGGAGCCGGCGAAGCGGGACTTGCGGCCCGCACCGCCCGGCCGGTTGAGCTGCCGGACGGCGATCAGGACGAGGATGCCCAGGGTCGTCAGGGTGCCCATGCCCTCGACCCACAGCTCCCAGGGGAGCCAGTTGCCGATCACCGGCAGGATCCAGTCGGCCTTGAAGAGCTGCCCGATGGCGTTGACGATCGTCAGCAGCAGGGACAGGAAGCCCACCGCCACGAACCAGTGGGCCACGCCGATGACGCCCCAGCGGTTCATCCGGGTGTGGCCGACGAACTCCTTGGCCAGGGTGACCGTGCGCTGCACGGGCTCGTCGGTGCGGGTGCCGGCGGGCACCGGCTGGCCGAGTCGGACCTGGCGGAAGATCTGCAGGATGGCACGGCCGAACAGCGCGACGCCGACCGCGATTAGGACCAGCGACACGATGATCGCGGCGAGTTGCATGGGAGGCTCCTCGAACCTGCGAGAGCGGGCGAAATCTGAAGGCGCTCCGCGTGATCGGAAGCGGCCGGGCCGCGGGATCCGAGCGGAACTACTAAGCGGTAACTTTTCGGGTCTGCGCTGAGGTTACCCAGTATTCCGGGCCCCATGAAGCCGCCCGGCCGGTGATCTGTGTCGCGCACGCAACCGTCGCGCAGGCGCCGGCGTCCTCCCGAAGGGTCTGGTGAGGATAAGCGCCCCATAAAAGTTGAGTGGCCCTGACTCAGGTCTGTTGACAGGATCGATCGGGTGCTGCACGCTTGAGCCTGTTCCACTCAAGTTAGCTGGAGGAATCGAAATGGCACGTGCGGTCGGCATCGACCTGGGCACGACTAACTCCGTCGTCAGTGTTCTCGAAGGCGGTGAGCCCACCGTCATCACCAACGCCGAGGGCGCCAGGACCACGCCGTCCGTCGTCGCCTTCGCCAAGAACGGCGAGGTGCTGGTCGGCGAGGTCGCCAAGCGCCAGGCGGTGACCAACGTCGAGCGGACGATCCGTTCGGTCAAGCGCCACATGGGCACTGACTGGAAGATCAACATCGACGAGAAGGACTTCAACCCGCAGCAGATCTCTGCGTTCATCCTGCAGAAGCTGAAGCGGGACGCGGAGTCCTACCTCGGCGAGAAGGTCACCGACGCGGTCATCACCGTCCCGGCGTACTTCAACGACTCCGAGCGCCAGGCCACCAAGGAGGCCGGTGAGATCGCGGGCCTCAACGTCCTGCGCATCGTCAACGAGCCCACCGCCGCCGCCCTGGCCTACGGCCTGGAGAAGGAAGACCAGACCATTCTCGTCTTCGACCTCGGCGGTGGCACCTTCGACGTGTCGCTGCTGGAGATCGGTGACGGCGTCGTCGAGGTCAAGGCCACCAACGGTGACAACCACCTCGGTGGTGACGACTGGGACCAGCGCATCGTCGACTACCTGGTCAAGCAGTTCAACAACGGCCACGGCGTCGACCTCGCCAAGGACAAGATGGCGCTCCAGCGCCTGCGCGAGGCCGCCGAGAAGGCGAAGATCGAGCTGTCCTCGTCCAGCGAGACGACGATCAACCTGCCCTACATCACCGCCTCCGCCGAGGGCCCGCTGCACCTGGACGAGAAGCTCACGCGCTCGCAGTTCCAGCAGCTCACCTCGGACCTGCTCGACCGCTGCAAGACCCCGTTCCACAACGTGATCAAGGACGCCGGCATCGCGCTGTCCGAGATCGACCACGTGGTCCTGGTCGGCGGCTCGACCCGGATGCCCGCCGTCGCCGAGCTCGTCAAGGAGCTGACCGGCGGCAAGGACGCCAACAAGGGCGTCAACCCGGACGAGGTCGTCGCCATGGGCGCCAGCCTCCAGGCCGGTGTGCTCAAGGGTGAGGTCAAGGACGTCCTGCTGCTGGACGTCACCCCGCTGTCCCTCGGTATCGAGACCAAGGGCGGCATCATGACCAAGCTGATCGAGCGCAACACCACGATCCCGACGAAGCGTTCGGAGATCTTCACGACGGCCGAGGACAACCAGCCGTCCGTGCAGATCCAGGTCTACCAGGGCGAGCGCGAGATCGCGGCGTACAACAAGAAGCTGGGGATGTTCGAGCTGACCGGCCTGCCGCCGGCGCCGCGCGGCGTCCCGCAGATCGAGGTCTCCTTCGACATCGACGCCAACGGCATCATGCACGTGACCGCCAAGGACCTGGGCACGGGCAAGGAGCAGAAGATGACCGTCACCGGCGGCTCCTCGCTGCCGAAGGACGAGGTCGACCGCATGCGTGAGGAGGCCGAGCGCTACGCGGAGGAGGACCACCAGCGTCGCGAGGCCGCCGAGACCCGCAACCAGGGCGAGCAACTGGTCTACCAGACCGAGAAGTTCCTCAAGGACAACGAGGACAAGGTGCCCGCCGAGGTCAAGACCGAGGTCGAGACCGCCGTCGGCGAGCTCAAGGAGAAGCTCAAGGGCGAGGACACGGCCGAGATCAAGACCGCGGCCGAGAAGGTCGCCGCGGTCTCCCAGAAGCTGGGCCAGGCCATGTACGCCGACGCGCAGGCGGCCCAGGGTGCCGAGGGCGCCCAGGCCGGCGGCCAGCAGCAGGCCAAGGCCGAGGACGACGTCGTGGACGCCGAGATCGTCGACGACGAGAAGCCGAAGAAGGACGGTGCGGCGTGACGGAGGAGACCCCGGGCTTCGAGGAGAAGCCCGACGTCCCTTCCGATGCCGCCCCCGAAGACGCGGCACCGGCCGAGTCCGCCGACAAGGCGGGCTCGGCCCCGGCCGGGGACGTCCAGGACGCAAGTCTGACGGCTCAGTTGGACCAGGTGCGCACCGCGCTCAGCGAGCGCACCACCGACCTCCAGCGCCTCCAGGCGGAGTACCAGAACTACCGCCGCCGGGTGGAGCGGGACCGTGTGTCGGTCAAGGAGATCGCGGTCGCCAACCTGCTCTCCGAGCTCCTGCCGGTGCTCGACGACATCGGTCGGGCCCGGGAGCACGGCGAGTTGGTCGGCGGCTTCAAGTCGGTGGCCGAATCGCTGGAGACGGTGGCGGCCAAGCTGGGTCTGCAGCAGTTCGGCAAGGAGGGCGAGCCCTTCGACCCGACGATCCACGAAGCGCTGATGCACTCCTACGCGCCCGACGTCACGGAGACGACATGCGTCGCCATCCTGCAGCCCGGGTATCGCATCGGTGAGCGCACGATCCGCCCCGCGCGGGTCGCGGTCGCCGAGCCGCAGCCGGGTGCGCAGGGCGCCAAGTCGGCCTCCGACGAGGAGCCCAAGGGCGCCGAGGGCGGTAAGGGAGCCGAGGGTGCCGAGGCCGCGGACAAGGAGAACGGTGGCCCGGACGAGGGCTGACGTGCGGGCCGGAACGAGAGCCGTTCGGAAGGAGGGACGTCGAGGATGAGCACCAAGGACTTCGTGGAGAAGGACTACTACAAGGTCCTCGGCGTCCCCAAGGACGCCACCGAAGCGGAGATCAAGAAGGCGTACCGCAAGCTGGCCCGGGAGAACCACCCGGACGCCAACAAGGGCGACGCCAAGGCCGAGGAGCGCTTCAAGGAGATCTCCGAGGCCAACGACGTGCTCGGCGACGCCAAGCGCCGCAAGGAGTACGACGAGGCCCGGGCGCTGTTCGGCAACGGCGGCTTCCGGCCCGGCCCCGGCGGGGGCGGGAGCTTCAACTTCGACCTCGGCGACCTCTTCGGGGGCGCCGGGGGCGCGGGCGGCTCCGGCTCCGGTGCCGGCGGTTTCGGCGGCGGGCTCGGGGACGTCTTCGGCGGCCTGTTCAACCGCGGCGGCGCCGGCACCGGCACCCGCACGCAGCCGCGCCGCGGCCAGGACATCGAGTCCGAGGTGACGCTCAGCTTCACCGAGGCGGTCGACGGGGCCACGGTCCCGCTGCGGATGTCCAGCCAGGCGCCCTGCAAGGCGTGTTCGGGCACCGGCGACAAAAACGGTACGCCGCGGGTCTGCCCGACCTGTGTCGGCACCGGCCAGATCAGCCGGGGCGCGGGCGGCGGCTTCTCGCTCACCGACCCGTGCGCCGACTGCAAGGGCCGCGGCCTGATCGCGCAGGAGCCCTGCGAGGTCTGCAAGGGCAGCGGCCGGGCGTCCAGCGCCCGCACGATGCAGGTCCGCATCCCCGCGGGCGTCTCCGACGGGCAGCGCATCCGGCTGCGCGGCAAGGGCGCTCCGGGCGAGCACGGCGGCCCGGCCGGTGACCTCTACGTGGTCGTCCATGTCGAGGCCCACCCGGTCTTCGGCCGCAAGGGCGACAACCTCACCGTCACGGTGCCGGTCACCTTCCCGGAGGCCGCGCTCGGCGGCGAGGTCAAGGTGCCGACGCTGGGCGGCCCGCCGGTCACGCTCAAGCTGCCGGCCGGCACGCCCAACGGACGCACCATGCGGGCCCGCGGCAAGGGCGCGACCCGTAAGGACGGCACCCGCGGTGATCTGCTGGTCACCATAGAGGTGGTCGTTCCCAAGGACCTCGGCGACCAGGCCAGGCAGGCGCTGGAGTCCTATCGCGAGGCGACCGCGGGCCCGGACCCGCGGGCGGAGCTGTTCCAGGCCGCGAAGGGAGCATGAGATGGACAGCCGGGGCGGGCAGCGTCGTAACCCGTATGAACTGACCGAAGAATCGCCGGTGTACGTCATCTCCGTCGCGGCCCAGCTCTCCGGCCTGCACCCGCAGACCCTGCGGCAGTACGACCGCCTGGGGCTGGTCTCGCCCGACCGCACGGCCGGGCGGGGCCGCCGCTACTCCGCCCGCGACATCGAACTGCTGCGCACCGTCCAGCAGTTGTCGCAGGAGGAGGGCATCAACCTCGCCGGCATCAAGCGCATCATCGAGCTGGAGAACCAGGTCGCGGCGCTCCAGCAGCGGGTCGCCGAGCTCCAGGGCGCCCTGGAGGGCGCGGCCAGCACGATGCGGCAGCGGGAGGCGGCGGTGCACGCCTCGTACCGCCGCGATCTGGTGCCGTACCAGGACGTGCAGCAGACCAGCGCGTTGGTCGTCTGGCGGCCCAAGCGGTCGTCGGAGTGACGCCGCGGTCGACGCGATGAAGGGCCGGGATGGCGCAGCCACCCCGGCCCTTCGCGCATTCCCGCCCAACTCCCCCGTGGTCAGCAGCCGTTGTAGCCCGCGGTGGGCATCGACAGCCGCCGGTGCACCCGCGACTTCATCGCCAGGGTGTAGACCGGCTCGTCCAGGTCGGCGGTCTCCAGTCGGACGCCGGCCGCCGCGCAGCGTTCGGTGAACTCGTCGGCGCCGTTGATGGCGTACTCCAGCGCCCGGCGGTTGGGCGCGACGAACACGTCGACCAGGCCCTTTTCGACGTCGTGCCACAGTGCGCTGTGGTCGGCGCGCAGTTGGTGCAGGCTGAGCTGGCAGGTCAGGCGGTAGTCACGGGCTGCCGCCCACTGTTTGCACATGGCGTGCTGGCTGCGGTCATCGACCAGGAACGGATCCTCGTCCAGCTCGGACAGCGGCATCAGGCAGGCGATCGCCGTCACTCGGACCGAGTTCATCGTGCCCTCCGGGGCGTGGCGACTGTGGGGGCGACGATACCCCCGCGAAGGGCCCGGGGTGGAGGGGCGGCGCCGGGCGGCGACGCATATCCGCAGGCGTGGCAGATCTTCCAGCCGTCCTGATTCACGGCCAACTGCCCGCCGCAGCGCGGGCAGTTCTCGGCGCACGGGCGGGGACGCCTGGTGCGTTTCCCGGGCAGCGGGCGCGGAACGGTCGTCGTGTTGCGTAGTGCCGACGCCATGCGGCCTCCCACTGCCGTCTTTTCTGCCCGGGACAGGTCCGATGCCGCTCACGGATGTGCGGAGGTGTTCGGTTCCTGCCGTTCTTGAGTACCAGTTGGGGGCCCAGGAGCGGATTTGAACGGTCCGGTTTCGGCCAGGTCCGGACCTGGTGGACGGGCCGGCCCGCCCGGTACCCGTACCGGCCAGGCGCGTCGGCGGGCATACGGCCGATACCAGGGGCGTGGTGCGCGGGCGCGCAGGGTGGCGGGGCGGGTGCCGGCGGGGCGCTCAGGCCCGCCCGAGGGCCCGGGCCACCGCGATCTCGATCAGCACGCGGTCCGGGTTGGGCGACGGGGTCCGGCCGTACCGCTCGGCGTACCGGCGCTCGGCGTCGGCCACCGCCGCCGCGTCGGTCCGCACCCGGGCGATGCCCTCCAGGGTCGCCCAGCGGCGGCGGTCCACCTGGCACACCGCCACCCGCGCCCCGTCGACGCCGGCGGCGAGGACGTTCTTGGCCTTGGTGCTGTCCTTGCGGGTGATGACCCGCGCGATCCGCTGCCCGGCGTCGTAGGTGACGCCGACCGGGACGACGTGCGGGGTGCCGTTGGCCCGCGGCGTCGTGAGGGTCGACATGAGGTGCTCGTCCCAGAAGGCGAGGTACTCGGGGGGCAGTGCGCTCAGGTCGTGGGCCATGGGGCCAGGGTAGTTGGGGGCCGGAGGGCGGCCCCCGGCCGGTCACTCGAACTCGGTCGTCTCCAGGTCGAAGGAGAAGGGGGCGGGGAGGGGGAGGGCTTTGCCGAAGGGGACGGTGGTGCTGCCCCCGTAGTCCCCGTCGGAAGGCTCGCTGAACAGCGTCACTGCCGACCTGTCGTGGTCGACGAGGAGGTAGAGCGGAATACCGGCACGCGCGTAGGCGTACCTCTTTCCCTCGCGGTCGTTGCGGGGCTTGCTCGACGTCACCTCGACGACCATGGCGACGCCGTCGCTGGGCATCCAGGGCGGTGCGCCCCGGAAGAGGCGCAAGGAGCGCGGGGCGAAGGTGGCGTTGGGGATCACATGGTCTGCGGGATGGTCGCCCGAGCTGGAGAGGACCAACCCCTTGCCGCCCGAGCTCCGCATGGGCGTTGCCGATTGCCCATACACCTGCTCGTTGATGATGCCCAGGTAGTCCTCGTGGTCGCCGTCCGTCGGCGGTGTCACAACAAGCTCCCCCTCGACGAGCTCGGCCCGGAACCCCTCAGGGGTGTCCAGGCTGAGAAAGAAGTCCAGGAGGGTTTCCTTGTCCGTGGCCATCGGCTCGTGTGCCATAGCCGTCATGCTGCACCTCCTTGTGGTCGAAGGCCAGTGTCACGGGCCCCGCCGGCGGGATGAAGCCGATGGTCGGATCTTCACTCGTAAGCGTGAGCGATTTACTTGAGTGGAGTAGACTCAACTTATCGCATGTTGAGCAAGGCAGGATTGGATAGGGGAGCGCGCGGAGCGCCGGACGCACGAGGAGGATCAGGCAGACGTGGACGCCGAGCTGACCAACAAGAGCCGGGAGGCGCTGAGCGCCGCCAATGAGCGGGCGGTCACCGCCGGGCACGCGGACATGACGTCCGCGCACCTCTTGCTCGCCCTGCTCGCCGGGCAGGACAACGAGAACATCATGGATCTGCTGGCGGCCGTCGAGGCGGACGCCGCCCAGCTCCGTTCCGGCGCCGAGCGGCAGCTCGCCGGGCTGCCCAGCATCCAGGGCTCGACCGTGGCCCCGCCGCAGCCGGACCGCGAGCTGCTCGCCGTCATCGCGGACGCCGCCCAGCGCGCCAAGGAGCTGGGCGACGCCTACATCTCCACCGAGCACCTGCTCATCGGCATCGCCGCCAAGGGCGGTCGCACCGGTGAGCTGCTGGAGCAGCAGGGCGCCACCGCCAAGAAGCTGCTGGCCGCCTTCGAGGCCAGCCGCGGCGGCCAGCGGGTGACCAACGCCGATCCGGAGGGCACGTACAAGGCGTTGGAGAAGTTCGGTACGGATTTCACTGCGGCGGCTCGTGAGGGCAAGTTGGATCCGGTGATTGGGCGGGATCAGGAGATTCGGCGGGTGGTGCAGGTGTTGTCCCGTCGTACGAAGAACAATCCGGTGTTGATTGGTGAGCCGGGTGTGGGCAAGACCGCGGTGGTGGAGGGGTTGGCGCAGCGGATTGTGAAGGGGGATGTGCCGGAGTCGTTGCGTGACAAGCGGTTGGTTGCGTTGGATTTGGGGGCGATGGTTGCGGGGGCGAAGTATCGGGGTGAGTTTGAGGAGCGGTTGAAGACCGTTTTGGCGGAGATCAAGGCCAGTGATGGGCAGGTGATCACGTTCATTGATGAGTTGCACACGGTGGTTGGTGCGGGTGCTGGTGGGGATTCGGCGATGGATGCGGGCAACATGCTCAAGCCGATGCTGGCGCGGGGTGAGTTGCGGATGGTGGGTGCGACGACGCTGGATGAGTACCGCGAGCGGATCGAGAAGGATCCGGCGTTGGAGCGGCGTTTTCAGCAGGTGTTGGTGGCGGAGCCGACCGTTGAGGACACGGTGGCGATCCTGCGGGGGTTGAAGGGGCGTTACGAGGCGCACCACAAGGTGCAGATCGCCGATTCGGCGTTGGTGGCCGCGGCCACCCTCTCCGACCGCTACATCACCTCCCGTTTCCTGCCGGACAAGGCCATCGACCTGGTCGATGAGGCGGCTTCCCGGCTGCGGATGGAGATCGACTCCTCGCCGGTGGAGATCGACGAACTCCAGCGCTCGGTGGACCGGTTGAAGATGGAGGAGCTGGCGCTCAAGAACGAGACCGACGCCGGCTCGGTGGCGCGGCTGGAGAAGCTGCGCAAGGACCTGGCGGACAAGGAGGAGGAGCTGCGTGGGCTGACCGCGCGGTGGGAGAAGGAGAAGCAGTCCCTCAACCGCGTCGGTGAGCTCAAGGAGCGGCTGGACGAGTTGCGGGGGCAGGCGGAGCGGGCCCAGCGCGACGGCGACTTCGACACCGCCTCCCAACTGCTCTATGGCGAGATCCCGGGCCTGGAGCGGGAGTTGGCGCAGGCCGCGCAGGCGGAGGCCGAGCAGGAGGCGGCCAAGGAGTCGATGGTCAAGGAGGAGGTCGGCCCGGACGACATCGCCGACGTGGTCGGCTCCTGGACCGGCATCCCCGCCGGACGACTGCTGGAAGGCGAGAGCCACAAGCTGCTGCGCATGGAGGAGGAGCTGGGCAGGCGGCTGATCGGTCAGGGCGAGGCGGTCCGCGCGGTCTCCGACGCGGTGCGCCGCACCCGTGCGGGTATCGCTGATCCGGATCGGCCCACCGGCTCCTTCCTCTTCCTTGGTCCCACCGGGGTGGGCAAGACCGAACTGGCCAAGGCGTTGGCCGACTTCCTCTTCGACGACGAGCGGGCGATGGTCCGCATCGACATGTCGGAGTACGGCGAGAAGCACAGCGTGGCCCGCCTGGTGGGCGCGCCTCCTGGTTACGTTGGGTATGAGGAGGGTGGTCAGCTTACGGAGGCGGTACGTCGTCGTCCGTACAGTGTGGTGTTGCTCGATGAGGTGGAGAAGGCGCATCACGAGGTCTTCGACATCTTGTTGCAGGTGTTGGATGACGGTCGGCTCACGGATGGTCAGGGGCGCACCGTCGACTTCCGGAACACCATCCTCATCCTGACCTCCAACCTCGGCTCCGCTTTCCTGATGGATCCGTTGCTGAAGGAGGAGCAGAAGAGGGAGAAGGTGCTGGAGGCGGTGCGTGCCGCCTTCCGTCCGGAGTTCCTCAACCGGCTTGATGATCTGGTGGTGTTCCATCCGTTGGGCACTGATCAGCTTCAGCGGATCGCGCGGATTCAGTTGGACCACCTGCAGCGTCGCCTGGGCGACCGCCGCCTCACCCTGGACGTCACCGACCGCGCGCTGACCTGGCTCGCCTGGCTCGGCCAGGAGCCGGTCGTCGACGCTCCGGCCCCGGACCTCTCCTACGGAGCCCGCCCGCTGCGCCGCCTGGTCCAGACGGCCATCGGTGATCAGTTGGCGCGCGCCATCCTGGCCGGCGACGTGCTCGACGGGGACACGGTCCGGGTGGACGTGGACACCGACGGCGAGCGCTTGTCGGTGGCCGCGGTGCGCCCCGCGGCCTGACGGCGCCGGGCGCCCCGCGGCCGCGCCGTCGCCCCCATACGCGCCGGTCCGCCGCCCCGGGGTTGCCAGGACCGGGAGCGTATGGGGGAGGATGGCAGGGACCATACGAAGGGAATTCCACGGTGAGCATCGACCCGTCCTCGATTCCGAATTTCGGGGGCCAGCCCGAACCGCAGCCGTCGGGGCCTGAGGGGCCCGTCGTCCCCGACCAGGACCTGGTCAAGCAGTTGCTCGACCAGATGGAGCTGAAGTACGTCGTCGACGAGGAGGGTGACCTCGCCGCCCCGTGGGAGCAGTTCCGCACGTACTTCATGTTCCGCGGTGAGGCGGAGCAGGAGATCTTCTCCGTCCGCACGTTCTACGACCGCGCCCACGACATCGACGAGAAGCTGAAGCTGCTGGAGGCGATCGACGACTGGAACCGTCGGACGCTCTGGCCCAAGGTGTACACCCACACCCACGACGACGGCAGCGTCCGTCTGATCGGTGAGGCATCGATGCTGGTCGGCACCGGCGTCTCGCTCGAACACTTCGTGTCGAGCACGGTGAGCTGGGTACGTGCCTCGATCGAATTCGACAAGTGGATCGTCGAGCAGCTCGGCCTGGAGGCCGAGATCGAAGGCGACTCCGACGAGAAGCCGGGCGACGACGAGGGCTGAGAGCCCCTCGCGTCCTGGCTGCCCGGGCCCCGGAACCGACGCCGTCGGCTCCGGGGCCCGCGGTCGTTCCCGGGCCGGCGCCCGGCCGCCTCACAGCGGTATCGCGGCGACGGTCAGCAGGTACGCCCCGTACCCGGAGGAGAGCGCGGCCAACGCGCCGCACAGCAGGGCGGTGGTGCGCCGGTGGGCCCCGGCCAGTGCCCGGGCCGCCGGCAGCAGCAGGGGGAAGGCCGGCAGCAGGAAACGCGGCTTCGACGCGAAGTAGTGGGTGCCGCCCAGGGCGAGGACGACCAGCACGGTGACGTAGCCGAGCACCGCGGCCGGCGGCCGGTCCGCCACCAGCAGGGCGTACAGCAGCAGCGCCACCGCGACCACGGCGAGCGCCATGCAGTACGCCGGTGGCGCCCCGGTGAGCACCAGGCGCCGGACCGCGCGCAGCGTGTCCCGGCCGAGGTCGAACCGCGAGCCCCACAGTGCCTGCACGTCGAGGTAGCCCAGCGGTCCGTGGCCGGTGTGCCACCCCACCCACAGCACGTACGCCAGCCACCCGGTCGGCGCCAGCAGCGCGGCCGCCCACAGTCGCCCGGGTGGCACCCGCCCGCCGGCCCGGCCGTCCGGGCGGCGCTGCCGCCAGGCCACGGCCACCACCGCCAGCTCCACCGCGGCGACGCTCGCCAGCGCGCTGGGCCGGGCCAGCCCCGCCAGCGCGGCCAGCGCCCCGGCCCACACCGGGCGCCGGGTCAGCAGCGCGTACAGCGACCAGGCGGCCAGCGCGGTCAGCAGCGGCTCGGTGTACGCCATCGACTCGACGACGGCGTGCGGCAGCAGCGCCCACAGGGCGACGAGCAGGACGCCGGTGCGCCGCCCGTGCAGGCGCTCGCCCACCGCGAAGATCCCCCAGGCCGCCGCCAGCGCCGCGGCCCAGGAGACCAGCAGCCCCGCGGAGGCCGCACCGAGGGGCACCGCCGCCCGTAGGGCCCGCACCAGCCACGGGTACAGCGGGAAGAACGCCAGGTCGGCCGCCGGCAGTTGGGGCCAGGTCCGGGTCACGGCCGGCGAACCATAGCCGTGCTGCGCGATGCTCAGGTACCACTGGGAGTCCCAGGACGCGCCCAGCAGCGTCCGCGGATGCCGGCCGGTGTGCCGGGCCCAGCCCGCCACGCACAGCACCCCGATGCCCCGGATCCCGGCGAACAGCAGCAGCGCCGGCCCCGCCCGTCGCGCCGCGGCCGCCACCCGTTCCCCGCCGGCCGCTGACGGCTCCCCGCCGCCCCCCAACGTCTCGGCGACCACCGCCCACCTCCGCTCACCCGTCGTCGCACCCGACTCTCGGTGCCCGTGCCGGGGCGTGCGAGCGGGGTGGTCGGATCGGGTGGCGCGCCGGTGGGCGGCTACAGCCGCTTGAGGCGGTCCGCCGCCTCCCGGAGCACCTCGACGCTCTTGCAGAACGCGAAGCGGACGAAGGGCGCGCCCTGGTCCTGGTGGTCGTAGAAGACGGCGTTGGGGATGGCGACGACGCCGGCGCGCTCGGGCAGCGAGCGGCAGAACGCGAAGCCGTCGCCCTCGCCGAGCGGGCGGATGTCGGTGGTGATGAAGTACGTGCCGGCCGGGCGGAAGACCTGGAAGCCGGCGTCGGCCAGGCCGGTGGCGAGGATGTCGCGCTTGGCGCGCAGATCGTCGCGGAGCCCGGTGAAGTAGGAGTCGGGCAGGGCCAGCGCCTCGGCCACGGCGTACTGGAAGGGGCCGGCCGAGACGTAGGTGAGGAACTGCTTGGCGGAGCGGACCGCGGTGATCAGCGCGGGGGCGGCGGTCACCCAGCCGACCTTCCAGCCGGTGAACGAGAAGGTCTTGCCGGCCGAGCCGATGGTGACGGTGCGCTCGCGCATACCGGGGAACGAGGCGAGCGGCAGGTGTTCGCCCTCGAAGACCAGGTGTTCGTAGACCTCGTCGGTGATGACCAACAGGTCGCGCTCGACGGCGAGTTCGGCGATGGCGGCGAGCTCTTCGGAGGTCAGGACGGTGCCGGTGGGGTTGTGGGGGGTGTTGAGGAGGAGCAGGCGGGTGTCGTCGGTGAGGGCGTCGCGGAGCTCGTCGAGGTCGAGGTGGTACCGGCCGGTCTCCGCGGAGGGGCGCAGGGTCACCGGGACGCGGTGGCCGCCGGCCATCGCGATGCAGGCGGCGTAGGAGTCGTAGTAGGGCTCCAGGGCGATGACCTCGTCGCCCGGCTCGACCAGGGCGAGCAGCGCGGCGGCGATGGCCTCGGTGGCGCCGGCGGTGACCAGGACCTCGGTGTCGGGGTCGTAGGACAGGCCGCGGTGTCCGTAGAAGCGCTGGTGGTGGGCGGCGACGGCGGCGCGGAGTTCGGGGATGCCGGGGCCCGGCGGGTACTGGTTGCCACGACCGTCGCGGAGGGCGCGCACCGCCGCCTCCCGGACCTCCTCCGGACCGTCGGCATCGGGGAAGCCCTGGCCGAGGTTGATGGAGCCGGTGCGTTGGGCGAGCGCCGACATCTCGGCGAAGATCGTGGTGCCGAAGGCGGCGAGGCGGCGGTTGAGCAGCGGTCGGTCCATGGGCGCCATCCTCCGCCCAACCTCTGGAGTTCCTCAACTGTGCTTTTGAGTCGCCGCGGGCCGGGCACAAGCCACCTGACCATGGAAGACGGCGGCGGCCCGACCGGGCGGCCGGTGGCGCGGGGCGGCGCGGCAGCGGCGTACCGGCGCCGACGGAGCGATGCCCTCCCCCTGCCCGAAGGCGCGGGAGGTGCCCCACGCTTCGGGGGAACGGAAGGGGTGTGAGGCAGTCATGCTGGGATTCGTGGTGTTCGCGGTGCTGGTGATCCTCGTGCTGGTGGCGGTGGGCCTGGCCGCGCGGGGCGGCTCCCGTAAGCGGGGCCGTGGCGGCAGGTACGCGGGGGCCGGCAGCGCCAGCAGCGTTGGCAGCGGCGGCAGTTGGTGGGTGGCCGGGAGCGACGGGGGTTCCGGCGGGGGCGGTGGGCACCACCCTCACCACTCCTCGTGCGGCGGGGGCGGCGGCCACCACGGCGGACACTCCTGTGGCGGGGGCTCCTCCTGCGGTGGCGGGGGTGGCTGCGGTGGCGGCTCCTGACAGTGGCGCCGGGGGCCGATGAAGCCTCCGGGAGGCGCTCGTACGCATGTGCCCATGACCGCGGAACGCATCCGTCCGCGGTCATGGGCACCGCCCTTTTCCGGGGCGTCCAGAACCGTCTATATGGGGCTTCTCCGGGCTCCCCGTCGACACACATGCGGCCAGCTCATGCGGCCTCGCATATGCGCCCGGCGAGTGGCGTGAAATGGCCCAACACCCTTTGTGCGATGGGGTGTTGAACAGGTGAACTGCGGGGCCCTCTAGGGGATGGAAACCAGGGCGAAGATGGGTAAAAACGCTGTGAGCACCACCCGATTCGTGATTCCCTCTCCCTTGGGAATCCCCCAGTTCTCGGACCTCGCGTGGGCACGAGCCGGCAGGCAGTCACTGCTCCCTGATCCCCTTCACGGACGGGCCGACCCACCAACCCCTGCGTGCTTGCGGAGCCGCCCCATGCTCACGACCCTGAAAACGGCCTACACCGATACCCGAGCATCCGATCTGGCCTGGGCCCTGGGCAGGGAACCCCTGCCGGCGCTGGCCGTACTGAATCTTCAACTCGACGGAGCCCACGTGCAGTTGAGGCTGCTCGGGGCCTCTCATCAGGTGCTGCTCGAAGAGGAGCACGGCACGTGTTCCGAGACCGTCGCCTGTATGCCGGGCAGCAGCACGCCGCTGCCGCTGGGCGTGGCCAAACGGTTGGGTGACTGGGAGTACGAGTTCGCGGCGCACGTCGAGACGCTCTCGCGCGGCTCGTTCGCCGGCCGGGCGCAGGAGTTGCTCGCGCTGGTCGCCGAGCATCCGAACGGCCTCGCCGGCACGTTCCCCGGCTCCCCGCACGCCTTCACCGCCATGCTGGCGCGGCGTCAGCAGGGTCAGGTGCGCTGGCGCACCTGGCACGCCTATCCGCAGGAGGGGCGGCTGGTGGCCACCCGGACGCGGGTCGGGGTGCGGGCGGCGGTCGCGGCCTAGGGTGCTTCTGACGGATCTCCGTGGTGTCGATCGAGGCGTGTGGTGTGCCGCTTCCGTGGATGCTTCAACTGGTGTGCGCAGCACCTAGAGTGCACTCCTGTGGGTGACGTAGTGCCGCCTTCTCGTCACGTAGCGTTCATGTCATGATCGACCCGCCAGAGCCCCTCGTCGTCGGCGCGCTCAGGCCGCCGGAGGTCCTGACGCCGGCCCGCCTGCCGGTGCCGTGCGGGCTCGGTCGGCTGCTGGTGCTCACCGTGGTCTTCGTCTGCGCGGCCTGCGGTCTGGTCTACGAGCTCGAACTGGTCGCCCTGGCAAGCTACTTGACCGGCGACTCGGTCACCCAGGCGTCGGTCGTGCTGTCCTTCATGGTGTTCGCGATGGGCGTCGGGGCGCTGCTGGCCAAGCGGTTGCGCTGCCGGGCCGCGGTCGGCTTCGGCGCGGTCGAGACGGTGCTGGCGCTGGTCGGCGGCGGCTCCGCGATGGCGCTCCACGCCAGCTTCGCCTGGCTGGGCCAGTCCCGCACCGCGCTGGTCGGCTTCTCGCTCGGCATCGGCGTGCTGATCGGCGCCGAGATACCACTGCTGATGACGCTGATCCAGCGGGTGCGCCGGCAGGACGCCGGCGGCGCGGTGGCCGACCTGTTCGCCGCGGACTACGTCGGCGCGCTGGTCGGCGGACTGGCCTTCCCCTTCCTCCTGCTGCCCTGCCTGGGGCAGTTGACGGGCGCGCTGGTCACTGGCGCGGTCAACCTCCTCGCCGGCGCGGTGCTGGTGCTGTGGCTCTTCGGCCGCGACCTGACCCCCCGCGCGCGCTGGGTGCTGCTCGCCGCCAACGCGCTGGCGCTCGCGCTGCTCGGTGCGGGGATGGCGCTGGCCGGCCCGTTCGAGCAGGCCGCGCGCCGGGCGGTGTACGGGACGGCGGCCCGGGTGGCGGAGCAGACCGGCGTCCAGGAGGTGGTGCTGACCGGTGGCACGGACGTCCCGCAGGACGACGACGGTGGCGCGGGGAGCGGCTCGGGACGCGGGAGGAAAGGTTCCGGCAGGCCGCTGGAGCTCTATCTCGACGGCCGGCTGAAGGTCAGCTCCGACAGCGAACGGGCCTACCACCGGGCGCTGGTGGGCCCGGCGATGGCCGGCGGCCGGCACGCCCGGGTCCTGGTCCTCGGCGGCGGCGACGGCCTGGCCGCGCGCGAGCTGCTGCGCTACCGCGCGGTCCGCTCGGTGACGGTGGTGGAGATCGACCCGGAGGTGGTCCGACTGGCGCGCACCGACCCGGGGTTGTCCGCCCTCAACCGGCACGCGCTCGACGACCCCCGGGTCCGGGTGGTCACCGCCGACTCCTTCAACTGGCTGCGGCAGCAGGTCCGTTCGCGCCGCGGCCGGGCCGCGCGGTACGACGTGGTGGTCTCCGACCTCCCCGACCCCGGCATCACCGCCAGCACCAAGCTCTACTCCCAGGAGTTCTACGGCCTCGCCCTGCGGACGCTCGCCCCCGACGGGCGGCTGGCGGTGCACGCCGGGCCGCCGCTCGCCCGGGCCCGGGTGTACTGGACGGTGGAGGCGACGCTGCGCTCGGTGGGCCTCGCGACAGTGCCGTACCAGGTCGCCGGCCGGCGAGCGGACTTCTCCGGTAGCCCGGACCGCTCGGTCGCCCCGCTCCCCCCGCCGGCCGGGCCCGGTGCGCGGGGCGGTCCGCCGTCCGCGGCGCCGCCGGGCCCCACGCGGTACTGGGGCTTCGTGCTGGCCGCCCGGCGGCCGCCCCGGCTCGTCGCGGCGCCGGACGCCCCGCCCACCGCCGCCCCGCTGCGCGACCTGTGGGACGGCTGGCGGGGCGGGGCCCGCAAGCGCATCCCCGGGCTGCCGCCCTCGACGCTGATGCACCCGCGGTACGGGCAATGAGCGGCACGGACACCGCGCCGAGGGGTGCCCCTGGCACGGGCAGAGGAATTAGGCTCCCATGCCATGGAGCATGAGGTGTACGTTCCGTTTCCCGTCCGGACCGTGCGACGGGCGCTCACCGAACCGGAGCGCGTGGCGCGCTGCGTCCCAGGAGTCCAACTCGACGCCGACGCCGCCGCGCACCGCCCCCAGGGCCGGCTGCGGCTGCGGGTCGGCAGCTCCACCATCACCTACCGCGGCACCCTGACCGTCGACGGCGGCCCGGCCGACGCCCCGGGGGACGCCTCCCCCGGCGTCGACGGCCCCCTCGCCCCGGTGACCGTCGAGATGTCCGGCACCGAGACCCGGGGCGACGGTTCGGTGGCGGTGACGCTGACCGTGCGGCTGGCCCCGGCCACCGAGCCCGGCCCCGGGACGACGCTGATGTGCACCGGCGCGGTCACCCTCGGCGGCCGACTGGCCGCCGCCGAGGGCCAGTTGGCGGGGACCGCCGGGCGCCGGCTGCTGGACCGCTTCGCGGAGAACCTCGCGGCGGACCTGGCGGACCGTCCGCTGGCCGCACTGCCCGAGGACTCCGGGACGGTGCCGCAGAGCATCTTCGACACCGAGGTGCCGCCGCCGTCGCTCGACCCGCTCAGCGACGCCGAGGACGACGTCAGCGTGGTCGCCGACCCCGAGGACCCGGCCGGGACCGAGGCGGTGGGGGCCGCCCCCGACGAGGCCGCCCCCGCGCTCGACGACTCCGACGACCTCGACACCGCCGACGGCCCCGGCCCCGACGATCCGGAGGAACTGACCACGGCCGCGCCCGCGGAGGCCGCGCACGCCCGCCGGACGATGATCGGCCGCAGCGCGGAGGAGGTCGACCACGCCCCGCCGCGCGGCCGTTACGCGCCGGTGCCCGCGCCGGAGCCCGGCGGCGGCGCGGTGCCGCTGCGCTGGGCGGCGCCCGCCGCCGCGGTGGTGCTGGCGTCGGCGGTGGTGGTCGGACGGGTGCTGCGGCGGCGCCGGTGACCGGCCGGCCCGCGGGGGCGGGTGCCTGGTGTGCCGGGGTGGGCCACCGCCGGCGGCGCGGCCCGGATGCCCGGCCGCGGGCTGGCGCACCGTTAGGGTCGCTTCCGTGAGCACCGAGAACACCATGCAGGAGCGGGGCGCGGACGGCGTGCTGCTGTCCGCCGGGGACGCCGAACTGACCGTGCACCCGGACAACGGCTGCCGCCTCGGCAGCCTGCGCATCGGCGGCACGGAACTGCTGCGCCAGGGCGACAAGTACGGCTGCTTCCCGATGGTCCCGTGGTGCGGACGGATCGACCAGGGACGGTTCCGCAACGGTGGCGAGCTGCACCGGATGCCGGTCAACTCCCCGCCGCACGCCATCCACGGCACCGGCCGCGACCTCCGCTGGCGCACCGCGCGCGTCGACGACACCGGGGCCGCCTTCACCTACGACCTGGCCGACCCCGCGGCCCCCTGGCCGTATCCGGGCACCGTCACCCAGGTCGTCGAGCTGGCGGAGGACGGCGGGTCGCTCACGCTCAGCATGGGCGTCGAGGCGACCGGCGACTCCTTCCCGGCGCAGGCCGGTTGGCACCCGTGGTTCCTGCGGAACCTCGACGGGGGCGACGACGTCCGCGTCGACTTCGCTCCCGAGTGGCAGGAGGAGCGCGGGTCGGACCACCTCCCGACCGGCCGCCGGATCACGCCGAGGCCCGGGCCGTGGGACGACTGCTTCGGGATGCCGCGCGGCGTCGACGTCACGCTCACCTGGCCGGGCCGGCTGGAGCTGACGGTCTCCAGCCGCGCCGAGTGGGTCGTGGTCTACGACGAGCAGGAGGCCGCGGTCTGCGTGGAGCCACAGTCCGGCCCGCCGAACGGCCTGAACACCGCCCCGCGGCTGGTCACCCCGATCGACCCGCTGGAGGTCTCGACGACCTGGCGCTGGCGCGCGCTGTAGCCGGCGAGCGCCGGGGTGAGGGCGCTGTCCTAAGCTCGTGCGCATGACTGACGACGTGCGCGGCGCGCTGCTGCAGCAGATCAAGGACAAGGCCGTGGTGCACGGCAAGGTGACGCTCTCCTCCGGCAAGGAGGCCGACTACTACATCGACCTGCGCCGGATCACCCTCGACAGCGAGGCGGCGCCGCTGGTCGGTCAGGTGATGCTCGACCTCACCGCCGAGCTCGACTTCGACGCGGTCGGCGGGCTGACGCTCGGCGCCGACCCGGTGGCGACGTCGATGCTGCACGCCGCCGCCGCCCGCGGCCGCCGGCTGGACGCCTTCGTCGTCCGCAAGGCGCAGAAGACCCACGGGATGCAGCGCCGCATCGAGGGCCCGGACATCAAGGGCCGCCGGGTCCTGGTCGTCGAGGACACCTCCACCACCGGCGGCTCGCCGCTGACCGCCGTCGAGGCGGCGCGCGAGGCCGGCGCCGAGGTGGTTGCGGTGGCAACGATCGTCGACCGGGGTGCCGCTTCGGCCATCGACGGCGCCGGGCTCCCCTACCTCACCGGCTACCAGCTCGGCGACCTCGGCCTGAGCTGACAACTCGATCGGGTCGTCTTCGCTGACCTGCGGATTCGTCGTAGGACCGGTGTTTCGCGGGAAGCCACAGCCAGGGTTTCACGTGAAACACCGGTTGCCGTTCGACGCCACATCCCTCGGTTTCGGACGCCGGCCGTCCCATGGGGGATGTGGAGCAATCCGGTGAGTCTGGGAGGATGTGCCACGGCGAAGCCGTCGCCCCCTGGTCAGGGCCAAGAACGCACACCCCGCACACACAAGGAGCGGACAGATGCCCATCGCAACCCCTGAGGTCTACAACGAGATGCTGGACCGGGCGAAGGCAGGCAAGTTCGCCTACCCGGCCATCAACGTGACCTCCTCGCAGACCCTGCACGCTGCGCTGCGCGGTTTCGCGGAGGCCGAGAGCGACGGCATCATCCAGATCTCCACCGGTGGTGCGGAGTTCCTGGGCGGTCAGTACAACAAGGACATGGTCACCGGCGCGGTGGCGCTCGCCGAGTTCGCGCACGTGGTCGCCGAGAAGTACGGCGTCAACATCGCGCTGCACACCGACCACTGCCCCAAGGACAAGCTGGACGGCTACGTCCGCCCGCTGATCGCGATCTCCGAGGAGCGCGTCAAGGCCGGCCGCAACCCGCTCTTCCAGTCGCACATGTGGGACGGCTCCGCCGAAACCCTCGCGGACAACCTGGCCCTCGCGCAGGAGCTGCTGCCCCGCGCCGCCGCCGCCAAGATCATTCTTGAGGTCGAGATCACCCCGACCGGTGGCGAGGAGGACGGCGTCACCCACGAGATCAACGACGAGCTCTACACCACGGTCGACGACGCGCTGCGTACCGCCGAGGCGCTGGGCCTGGGCGAGAAGGGCCGCTACCTGCTCGCCGCCTCCTTCGGCAACGTCCACGGCGTCTACAAGCCGGGCAACGTCGTGCTCCGCCCCGAGCTGCTGAAGGACCTCCAGCAGGGCGTCGGCGCCAAGTACGGCAAGACCGCGCCGTTCGACTTCGTCTTCCACGGCGGCTCCGGCTCCACCGAGGAGGAGATCGCCACCGCGCTGGAGAACGGCGTGGTCAAGATGAACCTCGACACCGACACCCAGTACGCCTTCACCCGCCCCGTCGCGGACCACATGTTCCGCAACTACGACGGCGTGCTGAAGGTCGACGGCGAGGTCGGCAACAAGAAGACCTACGACCCGCGCACCTGGGGCAAGGCGGCCGAGGCCGGCATGGCCAAGCGCGTCACCGAGGCGTGCGGCAACCTGCGCTCCACCGGCACCAAGCTGAAGTAAGCGCTGCTCAAGCGGTTCTGAAGGGCCCCGCAACCGGCACCGGTTGCGGGGCCCTTCGCATCCCTGACCGGCCGGACGGGCGGACGGCCCCGGATCGGGGCATGCTCACCGTATGGATGAGCCGGCGAGGAGCGAGCCGAGCCGCGCGCCGGGCGGGATCCGGTTGGCCTCGCCGCAGGGCCGCTGGGTGCTGACCACGACCGTCCTCGGCTCGGGCATGGCGATGCTCGACAGCACGGTCGTCAATGTCGCGCTGCCGAGGATCGGCGCGGACCTCAACACGGACCTGGCGGTCCTCCAGTGGACCGTCACCGCCTACATGCTCACCCTCTCCTCCCTGATCCTGCTGGGCGGTTCGCTCGGCGACCGGTACGGCCGGCGCCGGGTCTTCGTCATCGGCGTCGTCTGGTTCGCGGTGGCCTCGCTGCTGTGCGGGATGGCGCCGAACGCCGGGGTGCTGGTCGCCTCCCGCGCGCTCCAGGGCATCGGCGGCGCCCTGCTCACCCCCGGCTCGCTCGCCCTCATCCAGGCCGTCTTCCACCCCGACGACCGGGCGCGGGCGGTCGGTGCCTGGTCCGGCCTGGGTGGGGTGGCCGCCGCGGTCGGCCCGTTCGTCGGCGGCTGGCTGGTGGACGGCGTCGGGTGGCGCTGGGTGTTCTTCCTCAACGTGCCGCTGGCGGTGGCCTGCGTGCCGATCGCGCTGCGGCACGTCCCGGAGACCCGCGAGCGGGGCGCGGCCGGGGCGCGCGGCTTCGACGTACCGGGCGCGGTCCTGGGCGCGCTGGCCCTGGCCGGCGTCAGCTACGCCCTGATCGCGGCGCCGGGCCGGGGCGCCTCCCCCGGCGTGCTGGTGCCCGCGCTGCTGGGGCTGCTGCTCGGCGCGGCCTTCCTGCGCGTCGAGCGGCGGCGGGCCGACCCGATGCTGCCGCCGCAGATCTTCGCCATCCGGCAGTTCACCGCCGTGAACGCGGTGACGGTCTGCGTCTACGCCGCGTTCGGCGGCTTCTTCTTCCTCTCCGTCCTCCAACTCCAGGTCGTCGCGGGCTACTCGGCCCTCCAAGCCGGCACCGCGTTGCTGCCCACCACCGTGCTGATGCTGCTCCTATCGGCCCGCTCCGGCGAACTGGGACAGCGCATCGGTCCGCGCATCCCGCTCACCGTCGGCCCGCTGCTCTGCGCCGCCGGCATGCTCCTGATGACCCGCGTCGGCCCGGGCGCGACCTACGTCACCGACGTCCTGCCGGCCCTCGTGGTGCTGGGCGCCGGCATGGTGACCCTGGTCGCCCCGCTCACCGCCACCGTGCTGGCCTCGGTGGACGTCGACCGGGCGGGCCTGGCCAGCGGCATCAACAACGCCGCGGCCCGCGCCGCCGGACTGATGGCCGTCGCCGCCCTCCCGCTCCTGGCCGGCATGAGTCCGGAGGCATACCGCTCGCCCCCCGCCTTCGCCGCCGCCTTCCGCCGCGCCATGCCCCTGTGCGCCCTGGTCCTCCTCGTAGGCGCCCTGATCGCCTGGCTGACCGTCCGCCGCACGGCCCCCCAGCCCCCCGAGGAGCCGTCCCACACCGAGTGCACCTACCACTGCGGCATGACCTCCCCGCCCCTGGACCCCGGCGACACCACCCCCCACCCGCCCACGGGTCCGGCCCCTGGTGACACCACACCCCCGTAACCACCCGCAGCAACCCACCAGCGCGAGCCCCCATGCACCCCCACCTCGCAGGCCCGTCACCGCACCCGACAGCCCCGCGCAGCGGCCCCGCGCCGCAGGCGCAAACAACCCCCACGGCGGGAAAGCCGACGACGCGGGAGGCGGCCCAGGCGCAGCGACGGGGCAAACTGGCACCATGCCCATTCACGAAAACCTCCTCGGGGGACCGCCCCCGACCCACCTGCCCGACGACCCCGAGCCCCGCGAGCTGCTCGCCTCGGGCGCCGCGCCGGCCGACGTGGCCGCGAAGTACCCGGCCTCCTCGCTGGTCTGGGCCCAGCTCGCGGACGACGCCTTCGAGGCCGGCCGGGTCGTCGAGTCGTACGCCTACGCCCGCACCGGTTACCACCGCGGCCTGGACGCGCTGCGCCGGGCCGGTTGGAAGGGCCACGGCCCGGTGCCGTTCGAGCACGAGCCCAACCGCGGCTTCCTGCGCGCGCTGCACGCCCTCGCCCGCGCCGCCCAGGCGATCGGCGAGCAGGAGGAGTACGAGCGTTGCTCGACCTTCCTCCGCGACTCCTCGCCGACCGCGGCCGACACCCTCTCCTGAGGTCGCCGTCCCTCCTCAGGTCGCCACGATGAGTCGCCGCGAACCACCGTGAACCACCCCGTCCCGGTCTTCCGGGGCGGTCCGCAGGGGCCGGCCGCGCGATCGCGGCCGGCCCTTGCGCGGTGGTGGTGCAGCACCGATGATTTCAGTGGGTCGGGGCATCCCCGGCCCGAGGGGACCGGGGCTCCCGAGCCGACGAGGAAGGAGCGGACCGCTACCCGGTAGTTCGCACCTGAGGAGTCCCTCATGTCGAAGCCGTCTCCCAGACATTCCGCGCACGGCGCCCCGGAGCCGGACGCCGCGGCCACCGAGGCGGAGCCGCCGTTCGGTCCCGATCTGAGCATCGGCGCCAGCGCCACCACCCCCTACGAGGACTACGTCCGCGCGGACGTCCTCACCCACCTCCAGCAGCTCCAGTCCGACGACCCGGGCGAGATGGTCTTCCTCGTCACGACCCAGGTGATGGAGCTGTGGTTCACCGTGATCGTCCACGAGTGGCACACCGCCACCGAGGCGCTGCGCCGGGACGACCTGCCGGTGGCGGTGGACGCGCTGCGCCGCTCCACGTGGGAGCTGGAGGCACTGAACGCCGCCTGGAAGCCGCTGGCCAGGCTGACGCCGGCGCAGTTCAACGCCTACCGCGGCGCGCTCGGCGAGGGCAGCGGCTTCCAGTCCACGATGTACCGGCGGCTGGAGTTCCTGCTCGGCGAGAAGTCCGCGGCGATGCTGGTGCCGCACCGCGGCTCCCCGGAGGACCACGCCGCGCTGGAGAAGGCGCTGCACGAACCGAGCCTGTACGACGAGGTGCTGCGGCTGCTGGCGCGCCGCGGCCACCCCGTACCGGAGGCCGTCCTGCGGCGCGACCCGGCCGGGCGGTACGAGCCGGACGAGGCCGTCGAGGAGGTCTGGGCGCGGATCCTCGACGGGCCGCAGGACGGTGAACTGGCGCGGCTGGCCGAGCTGTTGACCGATGTCGCGGAGCTGGTCTGGCGCTGGCGCAACGACCATCTCGTGGCGACCCGGCGGGCGATGGGAGCGAAAATGGGTACCGGCGGGTCCGCGGGCGTCGCCTGGTTGGAGAAGCGGGCCCGCAAGAACGTCTTCCCCGAGCTGTGGACGGCGCGAAGCCATGTCTGAGAGCCGCGAGACCCCGCAGGGGTCGCACACCCCGCAGCGCCCCGGCCCGTTGGACGCCGGGGCACCCGCGCTGGCGGACCGCGCCGCGGAGCTGGACGCGGCCGGGCCGCTGACGACCACCCGCGACCGCTTCGTCCTCGACGACACCGTCTACCTCGACGGCAACTCGCTGGGCGCGCTGCCCCGTTCGGTGCCCGGCCGGATAGCCGAGGTGATCGGCCGCGAGTGGGGCGAGCTGCGCATCCGGTCCTGGACCGAGGCCGGTTGGTGGACCGCGCCCGAGCGGATCGGCGAGAAGATCGCCCCGCTGATCGGGGCCGCGCCGGGCCAGGTCGTGGTCGGCGACTCCACCAGCATCAACGTCTTCAAGGCGGTGACCGGCGGCATCCGGATGGCCGGGAAGGGCTGCACGGAGATCCTGGTCGACGCCACGACCTTCCCCACCGACGGCTATGTCGCCCGCTCCGCGGCCCGGATGGCCGGCCTCGCCGTGCGCCCGGTGGAGCCCGCGCGGATCGCCGACGAGGTCACCGAGCGCACCGCGCTGGCGCTGGTCAACCACGTCGACTACCGCACCGGCGAGCTCAACGACATGGCCCAGATCACCTCCGCGCTGCACTCCGCGGGCGCGCTGGCGGTGTGGGACCTGTGCCACAGCGCCGGCGCGCTGCCGGTCGCGCTGGACGCCTGCGGGGTGGACCTCGCGGTGGGCTGCACCTACAAGTACCTCAACGGCGGCCCGGGTTCGCCCGCCTACCTCTACCTCCGCGAGAGCCTCCAGGAGCGGTTCGAGTCGCCGCTGCCGGGCTGGAACTCGCACGCCGACCCGTTCGGGATGGAGCCCCACTACGCCCCGGCCGAGGGGGCCCTGCGCGGCCGCGTCGGCACCCCCGACATCCTCTCGATGCTGGCCCTGGAGGCGGCGCTGGAGGCGTGGGAGGGCGTCTCCATCGAGGAGGTGCGGACCAAGAGCCTGGCGCTGACGGACTTCTTCCTGGAGTGCGTGGCCGCGTACGCGCCGCCCGGGCGGGTCCGCTCGGCCACCCCGACCGCACACCGGCGGCGCGGCAGCCAGGTGTCGCTCGCCTGCGCACCGGGGCCGGACGGCGCCTCTGTGGCCGGCGAGGTGATGGCGGAGCTGATCCGGCGCGGGGTGGTCGGCGACTACCGCCCTCCGGACCTGCTGCGCTTCGGCTTCACCCCGCTCTACACCACCTTCGCCGACGCGGAGCGGGCGGCGCGGGTGCTCGGCGAGATCCTGCGGGAGCGGGCCGACGGGGAGCCGGCGGCGGCGCCCGACGAGGGGCCCGCGGCGGGCGGCGACGCCGGGTGAGCGCGGCGGACGAGGAGGCGGCGCTGCTGGGGCTCGCCCCGGTGGCGCCGGACCGCACGGTGTCCTACGGCCCGCACCCGGACCAGGTCGTGGACCTGTACGGGCGCTGGCCGGGGGCCGGGCCCCTCGTCGTCCTGCTGCACGGCGGGTTCTGGCGGGCCGCGTACGACCGGCACCATCTCTCGCCGTGCGCGGCGGAGTTGGCCCGGCACGGGGTGCCGGTCGCGCTCGCCGAGTACCGCAGGGTGGGGGCGGGCGGGGGCGCGCCGCAGACGTTCCAGGACGTGCCGGCGGCCGTCGCGGCCGCGGCCGACGCCGGGGCGCTGCCCGGGGCCGGGCCCCGGGAGGTGGTGCTCGTCGGGCACTCCGCCGGCGGCCACCTCGCGCTGCTCGCGGCCGCCCGCCCCGGTACGCCGGTGACCGAGGTCATCGCCGTGGCGCCGGTCGCCGATCTGGCGCGCGCCCACGAGCTGGGCCTCAGCGACGGCGCGGTCGCCGGGCTGCTCGGCACCGGCCCCGGCTTCGCCGGCCGGCTGGCCGCCGCCGACCCGGTCCGCCACCCGCCGGCCGGCGTCCCGGTCACGCTGCTGCACGGCACCGCCGACCCGGACGTCCCCGTGGACCTCTCGCGCCGCTACGCGGCCGCCCACCCGTCCGCCACCGCGCTGCGCGAGCTGCCCGGCGCCGGCCACTTCGCCGCGCTGACACCGGGCACCGGGCCCTTCCGGACGCTGCTCGCGCTGCTGCGCGGTGATACGTCCGATGCCGGGCCGGCGCCCGGGGAACCGCTCGGTGGCGGCCCGACCGCACCGCGTAGTACTTGAGACGGACCCCGGCAGATCCGCTTCGGTGGGGACGCCCGGGCGGGTCGTCGCTGCTTACCGTGGTGTACGTGAACGAGACGACCCAGACGCAGGGCCCCCTGCGCTCGGAGGCGCGCATGGCTCACGGCGCGCTGCACACCCTGCGCCAGGACCTCTGCGTCGATGCCTTCGCCTTCCGACCGATGCCGCCGCTGGACGATGCCAAGCTGGCCCGACGGCTGCCGTGGCTGCCCGGCCGGGCCCGGCGGTGGGCCAGCTGGCTCCCGCACTGCGCCGTGGCGCTGCTCGCGGTCATCATCTTCCTGGGGTCCGCGGCTCCCGGCTACGACACCAGCCCGGTGCGCGGCGCGATCGACGTGGCGCTGGCGCTGGCGGTGGCGGTGCCGCCGCTGCTGGTCCTGTTCCGGCCGGTGGGCGCCTTCTGGCTGTCGCTGGGGGCTGTCGCTGTGTGGTGGATCGGCGACCGCTTCCTCTCGCCGTACGCCAGCGTCTGGGGCGGCGCCTTCGCCATCCACCTCGTGGTGATGACGCTGGTGGTGCTGCGGACCCGGCCGCGGCTGGCGGTGGAGATGTGGGTGATCACCTTCGGCGCGGGGACGCTGCTGTCGCTGGTGGCGCGGGGCGGTGCGCTGGGCGACATGCCGCCGGTGGCGTTCTTCTCCGGGGTGGTGCTGGTCTCCGCCGCGGCGGTCCGGGCCTGGCGGGAGGAGCGCCGGCAGGTCGTCGAGACCCAGAGCGTCACCGCCGAGGAGCGGTCCCGCCGGACGCTGTTGGAGGAGCGGGCGCTGATCGCCCGGGAGCTGCACGACGTGGTGGCGCACCACATGTCGGTGATCGCCATCCAGGCCGAGGCGGCGCCGTACCGGGTCGCCGATCCGCCGCCCGAGCTCGCCAAGTCCTTCGCCACCATCCGGGAGAACGCCGTCGCCGCGCTGACCGAGCTCCGCCGCATCCTCGGCGTGGTCCGCTCCGAGGACCCGGACGCCTTCGCCGAACGCGACCCGGAGGCCCCGCAGCCGACCCTGGCCAGCCTGGACTCGCTGCTGGAGAGCGTCCGGGGCGCCGGGCTGACCGTCGAGGCGGTGATCACGGGGGCGGCCCGGACGCTGCCGCAGGGCGTCGAGCTGTCCGCGTACCGGATCGTGCAGGAGGCGCTGAGCAACGCGCTGCGGCACTCGCCGGGCGCGGAGGCGCGGGTGGAGGTCTCCTACGTCCTGGGCGGGATCGGGCTGCGAATCGTCAACGGTGCCCCGAGCCGGCTGGCCAAGCCCTCGCCGGGCGCCGGCCACGGGCTGCTCGGCATGCGGGAGCGGGTGCAGATGCTCGGCGGCGAGATGACGGCCGAGCCGACACAGGAGGGTGGTTTCGAGGTGGCGGCGTTCCTGCCGGCGGCCAACGCGACGGGCGGGGGCGCCGCATGATCCGGGTGCTGATCGTGGACGACCAGGTGATGGTCCGCGAGGGCTTCTCCGTCCTGCTCAACGCCATGCCGGACATCGAGGTCGTCGGCGAGGCGGTGGACGGCCGGCAGGCGGTGCAGAAGGTGGCGCTGCTCAAGCCGGACGTGGTCCTGATGGACATCCGGATGCCGGAGATGAACGGCCTGGAGGCGACCCGCGAGATCGTCGCCGCCGACGCGGACGCCAAGGTGCTGGTGCTGACCACCTTCGACCTGGACGAGTACGTCTACCAGGCGCTGCGGTCCGGGGCCAGCGGCTTCCTGCTCAAGGACGCCTCGGCCGGGCAGCTCGCCGAGGGCGTGCGGATCGTCGCCGACGGCGAGGCGCTGCTCGCCCCGACCGTCACCAAGCGGCTGATCAACGAGTTCTCCCGGCTGGGGTCGCCGCGCGCCCCGGCCCAGGAGCGCATCGGAGACCTGACGGAGCGGGAGACGGAGGTCCTGGTGCTGGTGGCCCAGGGCCTGTCCAACGGCGAGATCGCCGCGCATCTCGTCGTCGCCGAGTCGACGGTGAAGACGCACGTCAGCCGCATCCTGGTGAAGCTGGGGCTGCGCGACCGCACCCAGGCGGCGGTCTTCGCCTACGAGGCGCGGCTGGTCACGCCGGGCGGCTGAGGGCGAGGGACGGTCGACGGTGCCGCCCGCCCCGGCCGTCCACACCCTGTGGACGACCGGGGCGGGGCGGGCCGAGTGCGCCGCCGGGGTCGGCTACCGCCCCGACGGCGCACGACGGTGGGGCGGCCTCAGCCGATGTCGCGGCGGCGGAGGCCGGCGAGGCCGACGGATATCAGCACCGCCGTCAGGGCCGTGAGCCAGAGGAACGGCGCGGCCGTCACCGCACCGCCGGGCAGCTTCGGCAGGTGCCCGTACGGCGAGAGGTCCAGCGCCCACCGGGGGAGCCGCAGCACCGGGCCGAGCCAGCCGAGGGCGAGGCAGCCGCCGGTCAGCGCCCAGACCGCGCCGCTGGCCGCGGGCAGCAGGCCGAGCACGCACATCGCCACCGCGGCCAGCGTCCACGCCGCCGGGACCTGGGCGAGCGCGGCGGCCAGCACCCGGCCGCTGCCGCCGGCGACATCGCCGGCCGAGGCGCCGTAGGTGAGCCCCAGGGCCAGCCCGCCGGCGGTCAGCAGCACCGCGGTGCCCGCCAACGCGACGGCCAGATGGCCGGCCGCCCAGCGCAGTCGGCCCACCGCGCCCGCCAGGACCGGTTCGGCCCGGCCGCCGGTCTCCTCGGCCCGTATCCGGAGCACCGCGCCCACGGCGTAGAGCGCCGCGACCATGCCGAGCATGCCGGTCATCGAGGCGAGGAAGGCGTCCGTCAACGACCGCTCCCCGCCGAGCCGTTGGACGATCTCCCGGGTCTGCGCATTGCCGCCGACCATGTCCACCGCGCCCTTGGCGACCCCGCCGAACACCGCCCCGGCGAGCGCGAAGCCGGCCGTCCAGCCGGCCAGGGCGGTCCGCTGCAACCGCCAGGCCAGGCCGGTGGGGCCGCCGAGCGAACGGGGCGCGCGGGCCGGCCCCGGCCGCGCCGGCAGGAAGCTCATGCCCACGTCCCGACGGGCGGTCAGGGCGTAGCCGGCCGCGGTGGCCAGCGCCGTCGCGGCGGCGAGGAGCAGCACCACCCACCAGCGCTCGCCGGCGAACGCGCGGACGTGCTGCGCCCAGCCGATGGGGGAGAGCCAGGTGAGCGGGGAGTCGGCGCCGCTCCCGGGGGAGCCGCTGCCGGCGGAGGCGTCCCCGGCGGCGCGCAGCGCGAAGGCGGCGCCGAGGGCCGCGCCGGTCAACCCCTTGGCCAGCCGGGCGCTCTCGGTGAACTGGGCGGCTATCGCGGCCAGCGCGGCGAAGAACAGCCCCGTGCCGCCGATCGCCAGGCCCAGGGCGAGCGACCCGGCCACCGGCAGCCCGGACGCGGTGAGCCCGGCGGCGGTCAGCGCGGCCACCCCCGCATCGGCGATCGTCGCCGCCAGCAGCGCGGCGGTCAGCGGCGCCCGCCGCCCCACCCTTGCGGCGGACAGCAGCTCCTGACGGCCCGTCTCCTCTTCCTCGCGGGTGTGCCGGACGACGATCAGCAGGCTCATCACGGCCGCCAGCACCGCGCCGAACCCGGCCATCCGCCAGGCGACCAGGCCGCCCAGGGAGTCGTCGAAGACCGGTCCGTACAACGCGCGCAGCGAGCCGTTGGCGTTCATCGACGCGGCGAGCTGGGCGCGCTTGGCGGCGGTGTCGTAGAGCGCCGCGAAGGAGGAACCGGTGGCGATCACGGTCAGGCCGAGCAGCAGCACCCAGGCCGGGAGCATCAGCCGGTCGCGGCGCAGGGCCAGGCGCAACAGGGCGCCGGTGCCCGTCAGTTGGCGCCCGCCGCGGGAGCGCGCGGTGGTCGGCGCGGTCAGGGCGCTCATCGGGCCACCGCCCCGTCGGCCCGGGCGCCCGACCGGTGGCCCGGCCGGCCGTCGCGGGGGAGATCGTCCTGGTAGTGGCGCAGGAACAGCTCCTCCAGGGTGGGCGGGGTGCTGGTGAGGCTGCGCAGTCCGGCCGCGCCGAGCGGGCCGAGCACCGCGCCCAGCCGCTCGGTGTCCACCTGGAGCCGGACGCGGCAGCCGGGGCCGCCGTGGACCGGCTGGACGGAGAGGCCGTGGACGCCGGGCAGGCCGTCGAGTCCGGTCGGCGGGCCGGCCAGCTCGGCGACGACGGTCGTCCGGGTCAGATGGCGCAGCTCCCCCAGGGAGCCGGACTCGACGGTGCGGCCCTTGCGGATGATGCTGACCCGGTCGCACAGCGCCTCGACCTCGGAGAGCACATGGCTGGAGAGCAGGATCGTGCGGCCGCGGTCACGCTCCTCGGCCACGCAGCTCTGGAAGACCTCCTCCATCAGTGGGTCCAGCCCGGAGGTCGGCTCGTCGAGGATCAGCAGATCGACGTCGGCGGCGAACGCGGCGACCAGGGCGACCTTTTGGCGGTTGCCCTTGGAGTAGGTGCGGCCCTTCTTCGTGGGGTCGAGCTCGAAGCGTTCCAGCAACTCGTCCCGCCGGCCGGTGTCCAGCCCGCCGCGCAGCCGGCCGTAGAGGTCGATGACCTCGCCGCCGGAGAGGTTGCGCCACAGGGTCACGTCGCCGGGGACGTAGCCGACGCGGCGGTGGATCTCGACGGCGTCCCGCCAGGGGTCCTGGCCCAGGACCTGCGCGGTGCCGCGGTCGGCGCGGAGCAGGCCGAGCAGGATGCGCAGGGTGGTGGACTTCCCCGCGCCGTTGGGCCCGAGGAAGCCGTGCACCTCGCCGGCCTCAACGGTGAGGTCGAGGCCGGCGAGCGCGTGGGTCGCGCCGAAGGACTTGTGGAGCCCGGCCACCCGCAGTGCGGGGGAGGGCGAGAGCGCCTGCGTCATGGTTTCGAAGATACGTGAGCTTCACAAAATTGTGAAGCTAAGAAAGTGTATAAAGTTGAGGGACCGGCTCTGATCAGGGGAGATGATGCGGACATGAGCGAAGAGCGAGAGCGGGCAGCCGGCCGGACGGCCGACCGTGACGACGCGGCGGTGCTGACCTTCGTCGAGCGGTTCGCGGCGCAGATGGTCGACGCCGGGATGCAGCGGATGCCGGCCCGGGTCTTCGCCTGCCTGCTGGCGTCCGACTCCGGCGTGCTGACCTCCGCCGACCTGGGCGAGCGGCTCCAGGTCAGCCCGGCGGCCGTCTCCGGCGCGATCCGCTACCTCTCCCAGGTGGGCATGGTCAGCCGCGAGCGCGAGCCCGGCTCCCGCCGCGACCGCTACCGCGTCCACAGCGACCAGTGGTACGAGGCCCTGACCCGCCGGGACAGCGTCCTCACCCGCTGGGAGAACACCCTGCGTGAGGGCGTCGAGAGCCTCGGCAAGGAGAGCGCCGCCGGCCGCCGGATCGGCGAGACGCTGGCCTTCACGGAGTTCATGCAGCACGAGCTCGCCGGCATGCTGGAGCGCTGGCGCGACCACCTCGAAGAGCTCCGCGCGGATTAGGGCGACCCCGCGCCCCGGCTCACCTCTGCCGCGGTAGCTGCAGCCGCCAGGCCCCCTGCTGCACCGTCCAGGTCCGGGTCCGTACGGGCCCGCCGACCAGCGCGTCCGCCCGGTAGTGGAAGTCCGCCCCGGACACCGTCACCGCCCGCGCGGCGACCCGCACCGGGCGCTCCCCGCCCGGCCAGTGCACGATCACCTCGGCCAGCCCGCCCGGCCGCCCGTCGTCGCCGGTGCCCGCCACCACCGACACCCCGCGCACCGGTCGGTCCAGATCCGCCAGCAGCGCCCCGTCGGCCTCGACCCGCAGCCGCAGCCGCTGCGCGGGCACCCGCGCCCGCCGGCTCCCGCCGGGGCCCGTCGTGCCGGGGCGGGCGGTGCCCCACCGCCCCGCTCCGGGCGCGGCGAGCAGCGACAGCGCCGTACGGGCGGTGCGGGCGGCCGGCGCCCACCAGGGGCGGTGCCCGCCGGCCGGGTCCACCGGGTCGATCCCCTCCCCCGGGCGCGCGCCACCGGAGAACCCGCCGTCCCCGAGGGCCGCGGCCCGCTCCGCCGGCGGGTCCGCCTCCGCCGCCCGGTCGTCGGCGTGCTCCGTGCGCTCCCGGCACGCGCCGTGGGCCGCCCCGTACTCCGCCAGCGGCCCGGCCGGATCGCCGCACGGGATCCGCAGGCCGCCCAGCACGATGCCGTCACTGTCGTCGGTGAGCAGGTCCATCGGCCGCTCCCCGCCGTCCAGGACGGCCCGCGCGGCGGCCACCGCGTCCGTGGGGACGCCCAGGGTCCGGCTCAGCGCGACCGTCTCCGGCGGGCCCACCGGCACCATCGACAGCGCCACCCCGGCCAGCTCCCGCTCCTTGTGGAGCAGGCCCACCGCCCTGAGGAGCGCCCGGTCGTCGCCGATCACCACCGGGCGGCGCCGGCCGCGCCGGGACAGTGCCTGGGCGAACTCCGCCGGCCCCTCCGGGAGACAGATCTTCGCCCCCGCGCCGGCGCACAGGACGTCCTTGGCGATCCGCACGGATTCGCCGTCCGCCCGGCGGGCGACCGGGTCGATGACCACAAGCAGGGGGCACCCCCGAACGGAGTCCGCGGGAGAGTGCCCAGAAGACTGCGCCGACACCTCGGTCCTTCCTCAGGTAGCATCTCGGTGCAAGAGCCCCTTGCGCTATTGCGCCAGGGGCTTCGTCTATTCCGGGGCACCGGTCCGACGGCTCTGGCCGACGCCACGCGAGCACACGCGTAGCGCCGCGCCATCCACGCACGTTGGACATGCCCCGCCCGGAAGGGGTGTACGCCTGTGCCCGCACTTGTGCTGCTCGGTGCTCAGTGGGGTGATGAAGGCAAGGGAAAGGCCACCGATCTGCTCGGTGGGTCCGTGGACTATGTGGTGCGCTACCAGGGCGGCAACAACGCCGGCCACACGGTCGTCGTCGGCGACCAGAAGTACGCACTGCACCTCCTCCCTTCCGGAATCCTCTCGCCGGGGTGCACCCCGGTCATCGGCAACGGTGTCGTCGTCGACCCGGCGGTCCTGCTCTCCGAGCTGAGCGGACTCAACGAGCGCGGCGTCGACACGTCCAAGCTGCTGCTCAGCGGTAACGCGCACCTGATCACGCCGTACAACATCACCGTCGACAAGGTGACCGAACGCTTCCTCGGCAAGCGGAAGATCGGCACCACCGGCCGCGGCATCGGCCCGACCTACGCCGACAAGATCAACCGCACCGGCATCCGGGTCCAGGACCTCTACGACGAGTCGATCCTGACCCAGAAGGTCGAGGCGGCCCTCGACGTCAAGAACCAGCTGCTGACCAAGCTCTACAACCGCCGCGCCATCGAGGCCGGTCAGGTCGTCGAGGAGCTGCTGGGCTACGCCGACAAGATCAAGGGCTACGTCGCCGACACCACCCTGATCCTCAACAAGGCCCTGGACGACGACAAGGTCGTGCTCTTCGAGGGCGGGCAGGGCACCCTGCTCGACATCGACCACGGCACGTACCCCTTCGTCACCTCCTCGAACCCGACCGCCGGCGGCGCCTGCACCGGCGCCGGCGTCGGCCCGACGAAGATCAGCCGGGTCATCGGCATCCTCAAGGCGTACACCACCCGCGTGGGCGCCGGGCCGTTCCCGACGGAGCTGTTCGACAAGGACGGCGAGGCGCTGCGCGCCATCGGTGGCGAGCGCGGCGTCACCACCGGTCGGGACCGCCGCTGCGGCTGGTTCGACGCGGTGATCGCCCGCTACGCGACCCGGGTCAACGGCCTGACGGACTTCTTCCTCACCAAGCTCGACGTCCTCACCGGCTGGGAGCAGATCCCGGTCTGCGTGGCCTACGAGATCGACGGCAAGCGCGTCGAGGAACTGCCCTACAGCCAGACCGACTTCCACCACGCGAAGCCGATCTACGAGATGCTGCCGGGCTGGTCCGAGGACATCACCAAGGCCAAGACCTTCGCCGAGCTGCCGAAGAACGCCCAGGCGTACGTCAAGGCGCTGGAGGAGATGTCGGGCGCCCCGATCTCCGCGATCGGCGTCGGCCCGGGCCGGGACGAGACGATCGAGATCAACTCGTTCCTGTCGTAGGGCATTTCGCGGCGGCCGGTCTCTGACGGCCGGCCGGTCCCCTTGGGGACGACCGCCGTCCGGGGTGGCGGCGGGAGGCATCGCGCCTCCCGCCGTCACCCCGTCTTCGTGTACAGCAACGGCGCCTTGCCGCCCGCGTCGTCGAAGGTGCGCCGCAGCTGGCCGGCCATCAGCTCCAGGGTGGAGCCGGTACCGGGGCGGCAGGTGTCGGGGGTGCCGGAGACCACCGTGGACGGGCCGAGGCGGACCGGCGGGCCGGCGCTCTTCAGGGCGGCCGTGAAGCGGCACTCGTAGGTGGGGCCGGTGGCCTCCATCCGCAGCACGACCTCGCCCGGCTTCCCCTGGACGAGGGTGAAGCGGCGGACGTCCAGGTTGGAGTCGCCGACCGTCGTCGACCAGATGCCCAGATATGCGGTCGGGATGGCGCCGTTCGCCGCCGGGGCGGACTTCTCGGTGGCGGCGGCGCTGCCGTCCGAGCCGCCCAGCAGCGCGTACCCGGTGGCGGCGGCCGCCCCGGCCAGCACCAGCGCGGCCGCGGCCAGCAGCGTCCGGCGGGTGCGGCGGTGCGCCGGGGCCGGACGGGGCGACGGCGCCACGGTGGCCGGCGGGGCGTCGGCCGACCCCGGGACGGAGGTCCGCTCCGCGCCGTCCCGGGGGTCCTCCGCCTCCAGCAACTCCACGGCGTGCCGCCCGAGATGGGCGACCAGCGTCCCCGGGAGCCACGGTTCGTCGTCCGCCCCGGTGGCGTCCGGTGCGCCCTCCGCCCGCGTCACCAGTTCCTCGGGCGTCGGGCGCCCGGCGGGGTCCTTGGCGAGGCAGTCCACGACCAGCGGGCGCAGCCCCTCGGGGAGCGCGGTCAGGTCCGGCTCCTCCTCGGCGATGCGGTACATCATCGCGTGCGGCAGGGTCGTCGCGGAGCCGAACGGCTGGTGCCCGGTGGCCGCGTAGACCAGGACGGAGCCGAGGCAGAAGACGTCGCAGGCCGGGGTGAGCGGCGTGCCGCGGACCTGTTCGGGCGCCATGAAGCCGGGGGAGCCGACGGCCGAGCCGGTCTGGGTGGCCACGCTCGTGGTGACGCCCTCCAGGGCCCGCGCGATGCCGAAGTCGATGACCCGGGGGCCGTCGATGGTCAGCAGGACGTTGGACGGCTTGAGGTCGCGGTGGATGATGCCGGCGGCGTGGATGGAGCGCAGCGCGCGGGCCAGCCCGGCGGCCAGGATCCGCACCGTGCGCTCCGGGAGCGGCCCGCAGCGGGCGACGACCTGTTGGAGGGAGGGGCCGGCGATGTACCCGGTGGCCACCCAGGGGGTCTCGGCCTCGGTGTCCGCGTCCAGGACGGGCGCGGTCCACTGGCCGCCCACGGTCCGGGCGGCCCGCACCTCGCGGCGGAAGCGGTCCCGGAACTCCTCCTGGTGGGCCAGTTCCGTGCGCACCAGTTTGACCGCGACGGTCCGGCCGCGGTCCGAACGGGCCAGGAAGACCCGCCCCATGCCGCCCTCGCCGAGCCGGCCGAGCAGGCGGTAGTCCCCGATCTGTTGGGGATCGCGTGCGCCGAGCGGTGTCAGCCCTCCGGCCCGTCCCGCCCGTCGCTGCTGCCCCGCCCGTCCCGACTGTTCCATGATGTGCCGCCCCTTTGTCCGGCTCTCCCCGCTTCGCCCTGTGGGAGCGGCCGTTGCTCGTCCGCGGTGAGGATATCGAGGCCGGGCGGACGGCCGTGGGGGCGGTATTCGGCCAAGACGCCCGCCTGTTGGGGAGGGCGGCCGTTCCCCCTTGCCCGGCACCGGAGTTCGCGCGCCGTCCGTAACGGCAGGAGAAGCGGCACGGCGTCGACAGAAAACTGACATAACGTCAGAAATGCTGCACCGGGCGGGAGCTGGGCAATGGATGGCCGATTCCGCGGCGCGGAACTTTCCGGGGTTATCGATCGTAAAGAAAGGAGAAAAACCGCAGAGAGCGACGACAGGACCCGCACGATCCCCCGTCCCCGAATCCCAAGGAGACCGTGTGATACCCGCCGTACGAGCCATCGCGCGCGCCACCATGGCCGCCCGCCCCGTCCCCCTGGCCGAGGTCCAGGCCCGTGCCGAACTCCTCGCCCGCTACAGCACCACCTACCTCGTCCCGGTCGAGGTCTTCGCCGCCTTCGCGGCCGAACTCACCGACCGCGCCCGCCCCGGCGGCCCGTTCGCGGCGCTGTGCATCAACGGCCGCCGCTGGTTCCGCTACCGGTCCGTCTACTACGACACCCCCGACCTGCGTTCCTTCCACGACCACCGGCAGCGCAACGTGCTCCGCTTCAAGATCCGCGAGCGGCTCTACGCGGACACCGGGGAGCGGCAGTTCGAGGTCAAGCTCAAGGAGGAGCACGGCAGGACGGTCAAGCACCGGCAGCCGCTGATGCCCGGCGACCCGGCGCTCGGCGCGGCCCCGCGCGACTTCCTCGCCACCGTGCTCGACCGCTCCTACGGCATCCAGGCCCCCACCGAACTGGGCCGCTCCATCGAGACCGACTACCAGCGGGCCACCTTCGTCGCCGACGGCCAACGGGTCACCTGCGACGCCGCCCTCGTCTGCCGGGACCCGGAGACCGGCCGCACCGTACGGGCCGACGGCGGCCTGGTCGTCGTCGAGACCAAGACCTGCGGCCGGCTCACCGAGGCCGACCGGCTGCTGGCCGGGTACGGTGTCCCGGCCGCCGACTTCACCAAGTACTGCGGCGGGCTGTCGGCGCTCCGCCCGCACCTCTACGCCAACCACTGGCGCGGCCCGGTGCGGACCGCGTTCCCCACCGCCGCGGCGGCCTGAACCGGTGCGCGGGGCGGCATGCCCTGAGCGCCGCGGCTCTTGACGGTGCCCGGGGGCAAGCACCCCACCCCCGGGCATCCCTGGAGTTTCCTCCAGGACCGTAGACATTCTGTCCGCGCTCGCGGTGAGCGCCATACACAGTGTCGGTATCGGCAGACGGACGGTGATCCCTAGGCTGGGGCCGTTCGCCGCTCTGTCCGGCGGCGGAACCGAGCGACCCGATCCGAGGTACTGACCGTGACCACGCCGCACCCCGATCCCGCAACGAACAAAGACAGCAGCACGAAGCGATTCCAGGGAAGGGCGGTGGCGGGTGACGGGCAGGCCGTGAAGGCGGCCGACCGCGCGCACGTCTTCCACTCCTGGTCCGCCCAGGGCCTGATCGATCCGCTCCCGGTCGCCGGCGCCGAGGGCGCGTACTTCTGGGACTACGACGGCAACAGCTACCTCGACTTCTCCTCCCAGCTCGTCAACACCAACATCGGCCACCAGCACCCCAAGGTCGTCGCGGCGATCCAGGAGCAGGCCGGCAAGCTGTGCACCCTCGCCCCCGGCTTCGCGGTGGACGTCCGCTCCGAGGCCGCCCGGCTGGTCGCCGAGCGCACCCCCGGCGACCTGGACAAGATCTTCTTCACCAACGGCGGCGCCGAGGCGGTGGAGAACGCCGTCCGGATGGCCCGGCTGCACACCGGCCGCCCCAAGGTGCTCTCCACCTACCGCTCGTACCACGGCGCCACCGCCGCCGCGATCAACCTCACCGGCGACCCGCGCCGTTGGCCCTCCGACACCGGCGCGGCCGGCGTCGTCCACTTCTGGGGCCCGTTCCTGTACCGCTCGCCGTTCCACGCCGAGAACGAGGCCCAGGAGTGCGAGCGCGCCCTGGCCCACCTGGAACAGACCCTCGCCTTCGAGGGCCCCGCCTCGATCGCCGCGATCATCCTGGAGACCGTGCCCGGCACCGCCGGCATCATGGTCCCGCCGCCCGGCTACCTCGCCGGCGTCCGCGAGATCTGCGACCGCCACGGCATCGTCTTCATCCTCGACGAGGTGATGGCCGGCTTCGGCCGCACCGGCCGCTGGTTCGCCGCCGACCACTTCGGCGTCACCCCCGACCTGCTGACCTTCGCCAAGGGCGTCAACTCCGGCTACGTCCCGCTCGGCGGCGTGGCGATCAACGCCGAGATCGCCGCCACCTTCGAGCAGCGCCCCTACCCCGGCGGCCTGACCTACTCCGGTCACCCGCTGGCCTGCGCCTCCGCCGTCGCCACGCTCAACGCGATGGCCGAGGAGCGGATCGTGGAGAACGCCGCGGAGATCGGCGAGAAGGTCATCGGCCCGGCGCTGCGCGAGATGGCCGAGCGGCACCCGTCGGTCGGCGAGGTCCGCGGCCTGGGCGTCTTCTGGGCGCTCGACCTGGTGCGGAACAAGGAGACCCGCGAGCCGCTGGTGCCGTACAACGCGGCCGGTGCCGACAACGCCCCGATGGCCGCGTTCGCCGCCGCCTGCAAGCGCGGCGGCCTGTGGCCGTTCGTGAACATGAACCGCACCCACGTCGTCCCGCCGTGCACCATCACCGAGGCCGAGGCCAAGGAGGGCCTGGCCGCCCTCGACGAGGCCCTGGCGACCGCGGACGCGCACACGGCCTGACCGCCACCCCGCCCGAGAACGCGGCCCGGCGGCCCCGCCCCTCGTGGCGGGGCCGCCGGGCCGCGCGGCTTCCCGTGAGAGCACTCCCGCCGCCTCGCCTATCGTGGGCGGCGGCCGCATGGACCTGCGGTCATGGACGTCGAAGGAGACGCACCGCATGGCCCCGGGCCCGGACAGCTCAGTGATACGGCGCAGCACGCTGCGCGAGCAGATCGCCGACGCGCTGCGCGACGAGGTCCTGGCGGGCCGGCTGTCGTCCGGCCACCCCTTCACCGTCAAGGAGATCGCCGACCAGTACGGCGTCTCCGCGACGCCGGTGCGCGAGGCGCTGCTCGACCTGTGCGCCCAGGGGCTGCTCGACGTCGAGCAGCACCGCGGCTTCAAGGTGCACGCCTTCACCGCCGACGACTTCCGCGCCATGGTCGAGGCCCGCACCCTCCTCATCGAGGGGATCTTCCGCAGCAACGCCGAACGGGCGCTGCGGACCGCCCCCGAGGAGGTGCTGATCTCCGTCCGCCGCCGCGCCGAGGAGGCCGAACGCGCCGCCCGGGCCGGTGACCTGGACGTCCTCATCGGCTACGACCTGCGGTTCTGGCGCGAGTTGAGCGGCATCGTCAAGAACCCCTACATCAGCGACTTCCTGGACCGGATCCGCGTCCAGACCTGGATGTTCGCGGTGCCGCTGCTGCGCCGCGAGCCGCGCCTCAAGGGGCTGCTCTGGCACGGCCACGGCGAACTGGCCGACGCCCTGCTGCGGCACGACCTGCCCGCCGCCCAGCGGCTGATCGCCGACTACAACGCGCACTCCCTCGCTCTCGTCGGAACGCCCGGCTAGCACTACGCTGTCCCGACCATCGGCCGTAATGGGCCGTACCCGTGGCTCTACGAGCGCCGGTGCCCCTCGTCCCCGACCGGAAGCGAGCCCCCACCCGTGGCATGTGACCTGTGGCTGGTACCCCTCGTCGATGTGCTGTGCCACAGCCCCGACAACCCCTTCTCCGAAGAGATCGCCGCCTACAACGACGCCCTGGTGGGCGCTGGCCTGCCCGAGATCCCGGTCTTCAGCTACATGCCGGGCCTCTCCGGTGACGTGGCTCCGGTCGCCGGCTTCGACTACGACGCGCTGCACTTCCTGCGCCGCGCCTACCTGTTGCGGCTGTGCGGCCTGGAGGTGACCCCGGTCGACGAACTCGGCGGCGACTACGAGCAGTTGCTGGAGATGTTCGAGACCACCGCGCAACAGTCCCACCTGGTCTGGCACTACGACCACGCGGGCGCGTACGTCCCGGTGGACTTCCCGCACCCGCTGGCCACCGAGGAACTCCTCGCCGGCGGCGGCCCGTTGGGGTCCTCCCACGGCCTGCTGCGGGACCTCGAACTGGTCGCCCCGGCCCTGGGCATCGATCCGGCCAACCCGCCGGCCGCGCCCGCGCCGCCGGCCGGCCCCACCTCCCTGGAGGAGCGGGCCACCGCGGTCCCCGTGGACGACGGCCCGTTCGCCCGGGAACGGCACGTCTGGCTCGGGCTGCACGCGGCCGCCACCCGCAGCCTCGGCCAGGGCTCCATGATCGTCTTCAGCTGAGCGGGCCGGACCGGCGGGGGGCGCCGCCGAAGGCCCCGCGGGGCTCCCGGCCGGTCCGCGCTCAGCGGGGGGCCTCCGGGGGCCGCTGCCGCGGCATGTTCGGCCGCGTACCGGGCGGCAACGGGTAGCGCCCCGGGTGCCCGTGGCCGTCCTGCCGCGGCGCCGCCCACGGCAGCACCGCGTGCGTGGCCTGCGGCACCGGGCCGGACCGGAACTCCACCATCCAGTCCGCCGTCTCCGCGCGCACCAACTCCCCGATGTCCTCGTTGAATCGCCGCAGCACGCTCAGGCAACGCTCCGCCGCCTCGCTCGCGGTGCCCTCCGCGGGACCGAGCACCTCCCGCACGCTCTCGGCCGCCCAGTCGAACTGCAGCGCCTCCACCCGCCGGTGGATCGCCTGTGCGGTGGCCAGGTCCCGCATCCAGCCCGCGGTCACCCCGAAGTACCGGTCGCAGCCCACGCACACGGCCGCCATCAGCAGCGTCAGCGCGCCCCACGGCGCCCCGTGCTCCCAGACCCCGGCGAGGTCGAGCAGCGGCAGCGCCCCGCCCGCGGTCACCCCGGCCGCGGCCCCCACCCGCAGCACCCGCGCCCCCCGACGCTTGGCCAGCCGGTCGCGCAGGTACCAGTCGGCGGTGCGCAGCGCGCCCTCCTCGCTCCAGAGGTACAGCGCGTCCAGCCGGTTGTCCGGCTCGCCCCAGTCGCCGTGCGGGAACGCCCGCCCCACGAGGTCGCCGCGGCCGCGCAGCCCGGCGGGGCGGCGCGGCGGCCGGCCCCCGTTCCGGTCGCGGTCCGGGGACCGCCCGCGGCCCCGGTCGGGCCCGCCCTCGCCCCGAAGGGGCCCCTCGGGCTGCATCTCCGGCTGACTCACCCGTGGCTCTCCCTCGTACGCGGATCCGTGCGGTGCGCGCACGGCCTACGGGAGGGCCGCGCATCGCCTCCCTTCCTACCGCCGAACGGTTGGGCTCTGTCCCAAGATCACCCGGTTTCCGCCCGGAAGTGGTGCGGGATCCGGTATAGGACGCCCGCGGATCTCACCCGAAAGAGTTCTCGCCGTGCGGGCGGACGCCGGTGGCGCCGGTGGTTTCCGGCCGGGGCCCACCCTTGTGCGATCGGGGCACGCCCGGCGGCCGGCCGTTTGGTGCGTTCGTCTAGGCTGCACCCCGTGAAGGTCCTCGTCATCGGCGGCGGCGCCCGCGAACACGCCCTGTGCCGCTCTCTGTCCCTCGACCCCGACGTCAGCGCGCTGCACTGCGCCCCCGGCAACGCCGGCATCGCCGGGGTGGCCGAACTGCACGGGGTCGACGCCCTCGACGGCCGGGCGGTGGCCGACCTCGCCGCCGACCTGGAGGCCGACCTCGTCGTCGTCGGTCCCGAGGCCCCGCTGGTGGCCGGCGTCGCGGACGCGGTCCGGGCGCGCGGCATCCCGGCCTTCGGCCCCTCGGCGCAGGCCGCCCAGTTGGAGGGCTCCAAGGCGTTCGCCAAGGACGTGATGGCCGCCGCGGGCGTGCCCACCGCCCGCAGCTACGTCTGCGCCACCCCCGACGAGATCGACACCGCGCTGGACGCCTTCGGCGCCCCCTACGTGGTCAAGGACGACGGGCTGGCGGCCGGCAAGGGCGTCGTGGTCACCGACGACGTCGAGGAGGCCCGCGCGCACGCGGGCGCCTGCGACCGCGTCGTCATCGAGGAGTTCCTCGACGGCCCCGAGGTCTCGCTCTTCGCGGTGACCGACGGCGAGACCGTCGTCCCGCTCCAGCCGGCCCAGGACTTCAAGCGCGCCCACGACGACGACCAGGGCCCCAACACCGGTGGCATGGGCGCCTACAGCCCGCTGCCGTGGGCCGACCCCAAGCTGGTCGACGAGGTGCTGCGGACCGTCCTCCGGCCCACCGTCGACGAACTGCGGCGCCGCGGCACCCCGTTCTCCGGGCTGCTCTACGCCGGCCTGGCGATCACCTCCCGCGGGGTCCGCGTGATCGAGTTCAACGCGCGGTTCGGCGACCCGGAGACCCAGGTCGTGCTGGCCCGCCTGAAGACCCCGTTGGCCGGCCTGCTGCACGCCGCCGCCACCGGCACGCTCGCCGCCCTCCCGCCGCTGCGCTGGAGCGACGGCGCCGCGGTCACCGTCGTCATCGCCTCCCACAACTACCCGGGCGCCCCGCGCACCGGCGACCCGATCGAGGGCCTGGCCGAGGTCGCCGAGCAGGACGCCCCCGACGCCTACGTGCTGCACGCCGGCACCGCGCGCGACGCGTCCGGCGCGGTACTGAGCGCCGGCGGCCGGGTGCTGTCCGTCACGGCCACCGGCGCCGACCTGACCACCGCCAGGGAGCGTGCCTACCGCGCCGTCGACAAGATCTCGTTGGACGGTTCGCACCACCGCACCGACATCGCCGCGAAGGCGGCAGCGGGGGCGTAACGCACCGCGGCCGGCGCCCGCTTCCCCGCCTTCACGGCGACCGAGGCATATGTCATTTCCCCGACATATGCCTCGGTGCGTTGCGGGGCCGTGCCGCCCGCCGGGAAGCAGCACAGAAATGCCGTTCCCGGGCCCGCGGCTTTACCCAAAGCCATTCCATCGAGTGACCGGGCGGGTATCTGGCTGACGAACTCCGCAGCCCCAACTAGGGTGCCGCGCAAGCCTCCTGTGGTCGTCGTGCCGACAACGGGGGGTGTGGGGTTGGCCGCTCCGGTCATCGGGGCCTCCCCCGCTCGTGTGGACGCCCGAGCGCGGGGAACGGTGCGTGCACCGGGCGTTGCCCCGAGCGCGTCCGGCAACTGGCCCACCGGCATTGCGATGTCAGTGGCCGGTGCCACAGTGGGGGAGTGGGTCGCTCGCTCGCCCGCACCTCGCACGACCGTCGTCCGTCCCGCTCCGCTAGGACCGCTGGGGGTGTACAGGCTCGTGACAAGTCCGGAAACAGGCGTCCTGGTGGCGCGTGCCCGCGCCCTCGCGGTGCTCCGCGTCCGCGGTGCGGCGTTGGCCCTCGCCCTGCTGCCTGCCGCCGTCGCCGTGGTGCTCCTCGTCGGCGGCGCCACCGGCCGGCTCGGCACCGAGGGCGGCTGGGCCGTCGCCCGCTGGACCGCCGGCGGCCTCACGGCGCTGAGCCTGCTGCTGACGGCCTTCGTCTCCGCAGTCGTCGCCCGCGCCCGACCCGCGCTCAGCCCCTCCGTGCCGATCGCCGAGGAGGCCGCCCCCGGCCTCTACCGCCTGGTCCGCGATCTCGCCGACCGCCTCGACGTCCCCGCCCCCTCGTCGATAGCCCTCACCCCGGACTGCGACAGTTGGCTGGAGGACCGCACCCACCGCGCCCACGGCCCGCCGCGCCCGGCCCGGCCCGGCGGCCGCCGGGCGCCCGAGGCCCCGGTCCTGGTGATCGGCTCGCCGTTCCTGTGGTGGATGCGGGTCGCCGAGCTGCGCGCCCTGCTGGCCCCCGTCGTCGCCGGCACCGGCCCGTCGGCACACCCGGACATAGCCGCCGCCCGCCGCTTCATCCGCGGCCTGGACGCGGCCGTCGCGGTCGCCGGCCGCGCCCGCGGTCCGCTGGGCGCCCTCCCGTTCCGCTTCGTCGGCCGGGTGGCCCGGCTGCTGCTGCGCGCCGCCCGCGAGCACGCCACGCTCATGGAGCGCGGGGTCGCGGCCGCCGCCTCCGAGCGTGCCCAGAGCGTCGACTACGGCCTGCGGCTGGTCGCCCAGGAGCAGGTCGGCCTGGCGTACGCGGGCTGGGACCGGCTGCTCACCCGGGTCGCGCTGCCCGCCTGGCGCATGGGGCGTTGGCCCTCCCGCCTGGACGCCGGCGTGGTCTCCGCGCTCACCGAGCTCTCGCGCCGTGACCGCCTGGCCGAGGGCTTCACCTCCCGGCTCGGCGAGCGGCCCGCCTGCGACCTCCTGGAGGAGCCCGGCACCATCGACCGGGCCGCCTCCTTGTTGGCCGCCCGGCTCTTCCACGGCGGCCCGCCCGAGCCCGGCCCGGACTGGTCGCCGGTCGGCTGGCAGCAGTACCCGCAGGAGATCGTGGACCGCAAGTGGCGCCTGGAGGCCGCCCGCCTGCACCGGGTCCTCGACGAACTCCCGGTCGCCGGCCCGGATCTCGACCGCCCGGCGCCGGAGCCGTCCCGTACGCCGGACCGCCCCGCCGTCCCCGCGGACGCCCCCGACTCCACCCCCGCCCCCCGGCCCACCCCGGCCCCGCGCCTCACCTACGCCGGGGCCCGCGCCCGTACGCCCGCCGCGCACCACCCCGCGGGCCTGTCGCACGCCCTCGGCCCCGAGCGGGCCGGCGCCGCCCCCGCCCCGTCCCCCGGGCCGACCCTGGCCCGGGTCATCGACCGGCTGGCCCGCGACACCCGCGCCGGCGATCTGCTCGCCGCCCGGCTGGGCGCCGAGGTCGCCCGCGAGGAGCGCGAGCAGGCCGCCCGCCAGGCCGCCCACGGCGCCCCGCCGGCCGACGCCCCCTGGAGCGACGGCACGAGCGACGGCGCCCTCCCGCTCTTCCCCCTCCAACCGCCGCGCACCGGCCGGGAGTTGCTCGCCGATCACGTCACCGCCATGGTCTGCTGCGCCGCCGTGGACACCGCCGGCGCCGCCCCCGGTCTGGACTGGCTCGACGGCCCGGCCCTCCTGGTGGACGGCGCCCGCCGCGCCGACCTGGGCCGCCCGGTCCTCAGCCTGGTCGACGAGGGCGATGCCGAACCGCTCCGCGGCTGGCTGCACCGCGTCGGCGTCCGCCCGGAGAAGCCGGTCCGGCTGGGCTGAGCCCAGGGCGCGGCGCCCGCCGCACCGGCTGCATGTTCCCTTCCAGTTCGCGCTTCGGGGCAAGGGCACCTAAATTCACGACGAAGGGTGACGAAGTGAGTGCGTAATGTGATGTGCTGGGGGGTGGGTAGGCCCGGTGGGCCGCGGTCATGGGAGACGCGGGAGGGGAGTGCAGGGTGGCGACGGAACAGATCAGGCGCTGGGAGTCGGGTGCCCTCGCCCACGCGGTCACGGACCCGTTCGGACAGGGGCCGTTGCCCTGGCTCCGCGGCAGCGAGACCTACTTCGACTCGGGCCGCATCATCCCCTGGTACGTCGACCCGGCCGTCGCCCACGGCGACCTACGGGTGCCCGCACCGCGAAAACACAACGGCCCCCGCACCGCCGACGACGTCCACCGCCAGATCAAGGGCTTCGCCGTCCCCGGCGCGGTGGCCCCCGGCGACGCCATCGACTTCCGGGTCTCGGTCGACCCGCCGCAGCCCTTCAGCATCGACGTCTACCGCATCGGCCACTACGCCGGCGCCGGCGCCGCCAAGATCACCACCAGCCCCCGCCTCGCCGGCATCGTCCAGCCGGCCCCGCTGCTCGTCGACCGCACCGTCTCCTGCCACCACTGGTGGCTCTCCTGGCGCCTCCAGGTCCCCGCGTACTGGCAACTGGGCGCCTACGTCGCCGTGTTGACCACCGCCGACGGCCGCTACCGCTCGCACGTCCCCTTCACCGTCCGCGACGCCGAGCCCGCCGACCTGTTGCTGCTGCTCCCCGACATCACGTGGCAGGCGTACAACCTCTACCCCGAGGACGGCCGGACCGGCGCCAGCCTCTACCACGCCTGGGACGAGAAGGGCGCCCTCCTCGGCGAGCGGGACGCCGCCACCACCGTCTCCTTCGACCGCCCCTACGCCGGCGCCGGTCTTCCCCTCCACGTCGGCCACGCCTACGACTTCATCCGCTGGGCCGAGCGCTACGGCTACGACCTCGCCTACGCCGACGCCCGCGACCTGCACGCCGGCCGCGTCGACCCCACCCGCTACCGCGGCCTGGTCTTCCCCGGCCACGACGAGTACTGGTCGGTCCCGATGCGCCGCACGGTCGAGGCCGCCCGGGACGCCGGCACCTCCCTGGTCTTCCTCTCCGCCAACACCCTGTACTGGCAGGTGGAGCTCGCCCCGTCGCCGGCCGGCCCGGACTCGCTGCTGAACTGCCGCAAGCGCCAGGGCCCCGGCCGCCCCGCCCTCTGGCGCGAACTGGGCGCTCCGGAACAGCGGTTGATGGGCATCCAGTACGCCGGCCGGGTCCCCGAGCCCGTCCCCCTGGTGGTCCGCAACGCCGACCACTGGCTGTGGGAGGCCACCGGCGCCCACGAGGGCGACGAGCTCGCCGGCCTGGTCGCCGGCGAGGCCGACCGCTACTTCCCGCGCACCAGCCTCCCCGAGCACACCCGCCGCATCCTGCTCGCGCACTCCCCGTACCGTGACGGCGAGGGCGTCCGCCGCCACCAGGAGACCTCCCTGTACCGCGCGCCCAGCGGCGCCCTGGTCTTCTCCTCCGGCACCTTCGCCTGGTCGCCCGCGCTCGACCGCCCCGGCCACGTCGACCAGCGCGTCCAGCGCGCCACGGCCAACCTCCTCGACCGCATCTGCAAGCGCGACTGAAGCGCCCGGCCGCCGCGCTAACGGGCCGCGTACTCCCCCAACTCCCGTGCCAGCGCCACCGTCAGCGCCCGGAAGATCCGCACCTCCGGATTGGCGTCCCCGACCCGCGTCGCCAGCACGCTCTGCGCGCTCGGCGCGTCCAGCACCGGCACGAACACCGTCCCCGGCCAGGGGTAGTACCGGGCGAAGGACTTCAGCCCGGACCCCGCACCGCGCCCCGCCGCCACGCTCGTCAGCACGTCGTGCGGGTTCAACGCGCAGTCCGGCGCCCGCCGTTCGCCCTCCTGGAAGTAGAGGTAGTCGACGAACGGCCGCGGGGTGCGCGCCGGCAGCCGCAGGAACGGCAGGTCGAGCACGTCCGCGATCCGCACCCCCTCGCGCGCCGCGTCCGCCAGCGGTGACCGGGCGGAGACCGCCACGATCCGCTGCTCGGTCGTCAGCACGTCCACCTCGATGCCCTCGGCCCGCACCAGTGGCCGGACGAACGCCACGTCCACCCGGTCCTCGCGCAGCGCGGAGCAGTGCTCGGTGAAGTTCAACTGCACCAACGACACCGGGACATCGGGCCGGGCCCGGCGGAAGGCGTTCACCGCGGCCGGCGTCACCTCCGCCGACCCGTGGCTCATCACCCCGACCCGCAGCCCGCGCCCCGCCGCCGGCCGGTCCCGGACGGCCTCGGTCACGTCCTCCACCGCGGCGTTCGCGGCGGCCAGCAGCGTCCGGGCGTGCGAGACCAGCCGCTGCCCGGCGACCGTCGGGACCACCGGGCCCCGGCCGCGCTCCAACAGTCGGGTCCCGAACTCCCGCTCCAACTGCTGCACATGCTGGGTGACCGCGGCCGGCGACAGGAACAGCCGCGCCGCGGCCCGGCCGAAGTGCTGCTCCTCGACCACCGCCAGGAACGAAGACAGCCGGCGCAGATCCATACCGGCCACGATAGGCCGGGCCCCGCGCGTTCACACCGAGCCGTTCACATTTCCTGAACGGGGGCGGCGCGCCGGCCCGCCCGCGCCGTACAACAGCCCTCATGCCTCTGACACACACCCCGGCGGCCCCGGTCGGCCCGGCCGCCTCCGCGGCCCCCGCCCCCCGCCACTGGCTCCGTGCCGGCTGGCTGATGACGGCCTCCGGGTGGAGCGCCAACCAGTACTCCTCCCTCCTCGGCGCCTACCGCGACCACCTCGGCCTGACCGCCGCCACCACCACCGCCCTCTTCGCCGTCTACGTGCTCGGCCTGATCCCCGCCCTCCTCCTCGGCGGCCCGCTCGCCGACCGGCACGGCCGCCGCCGGGTCGCCCTCACCGCGCTGGCCGTCTCGGCCCTGGCGACCTGCCTGCTGATGTGCGGCCCGGTCGCGCCCGCCCTGCTGTGGCCCGGCCGCTTCCTCACCGGCGTCGGCGCCGGCACTCTGCTCACCGCCGGCAGCGTCTGGATCAAGGAGCTCTCCACCGCGCCGTACGGCGCCGCCCCCACCCCCGGCGCCGCCGCCCGCCGCTCCGGCCTCTTCCTCTCCGCGGGCTTCGCCACCGGCGGCCTGGCCGCCTCCCTGATAGCCCAGTGGGCCCCGCACCCGATGGTCCTGGCCTACGTCCCGCACCTGGCCCTGTCCGCGGCCGCCGCGCTGGGCGCCGCCCGCGCCCCCGAGACGGTCCCGCCCCGGGCCCCGGCCGCCGCGACCCAGGAGCGCACCGCCCCCGCCTACCGCACCCCGTTCCGCCGCCTCGTCCTCCCGGTCGCCCCCTGGGTGTTCGCCGCCCCCGCGATCGCCTTCGCCGTCCTGCCCGCGCAGGTCGACGCCGGCCTGCGCGGCTGGGGGACCGTCTACGCGGGCATCGTCACCGCCGTCACCCCCGGGGCCGGCCTGCTCGTCGCCCCGCTCGCCCGCCGGCTGAGCGCCCGGCACCGCCTCGCCACCGCAGTCGCCGGCCTGCTCGTCACCGCCGCCGGCCTGCTGACCGGCGCGCTGGCCGTGGCGCACGCCCAGCCCGCGGTGGCCCTGCTCGCCGCCGCGCTGATCGGCGCCGGCTACGGCCTGTGCGTGGCCTACGGCCTGACCGAGGTCGGCGCCCTGGCGCCCCCGCACCACCTGGCCCGCGTCACCGCCCGCTTCTGGGCCGTCTGCTACCTGGGCTTCTGCACCCCGTACGCGGTCACCCTGCTCGGCGGCGCGTTCTCCACGGCGACGATCCTGGCCGCCGTCGCCGCCCTGGCGCTGCTCACCCTCGCCGCCGTGGCCCGCCCCGGAGCCCGAACCTCCGCTTGACCGCCCGTCGCGGGGCCGCCGCTCCCCCGACGGCGACCCTGCGGCGGAGCCCCCGCCCCGCATACGGGAGAATCACCGGGACTCCTGGATCAACCTACGCGGAGGCAGCGTGTCCGGATTCGTAGAAAAGCCCGAGCCCGTGCAGGTCCCGGGTCTCACCCACCTGCACACCGGCAAGGTGCGCGACCTCTACCAGAACGCCGCCGGCGACCTGGTCATGGTCGCCAGCGACCGCATCTCCGCCTACGACTGGGTGCTCCCCACCGAAATCCCCGACAAGGGGCGGGTGTTGACCCGGCTCTCACTCTGGTGGTTCGACCAGTTCGCGGACCTGATCCCGCACCACGTCCTGTCCACCGAGGTCCCCGAGGGCGCCCCCGCCGACTGGGCCGGCCGCACCCTCGTCTGCCGCTCCCTGGCCATGGTCCCGGTGGAGTGCGTCGCCCGCGGCTACCTCACCGGCTCCGGCCTCGCCGAGTACCGGGAGTCCCGCACGGTCTGCGGGCTGGCGCTCCCCGAGGGCCTGACCGACGGCTCCGAACTCCCCGCGCCGATCTTCACCCCGGCCACCAAGGCCGCCGTCGGCGACCACGACGAGAACGTCTCCTACGAAGAGGTCGCCCGCCAGGTCGGCGCCGAGACCGCCGCCCAGCTCCGCCAGGCGACCCTCGCGGTCTACGGCCGGGCCCGCGACATCGCCCGCGAGCGCGGCCTGATCCTCGCCGACACCAAGTTCGAGTTCGGCTTCCACGAGGGCCGCCTCACCCTGGCCGACGAGGTCCTCACCCCCGACTCCTCGCGTTTCTGGCCCGCCGACCAGTGGCAGCCGGGCCGCGCCCAGCCGTCCTTCGACAAGCAGTTCGTCCGCGACTGGTTGACCTCGCCCGCCGCGGCCTGGGACCGCACCGGCGAGCGGCCCCCGCCGGCCCTCCCGCAGGAGGTCGTCGACCGCACCCGCGCCAAGTACCTGGAGGCGTACGCGCGCCTGACCGGCCACCCCTGGTCCTGACGCCCCCACGACAAAGGCCCCGGTTCGCGTGAACCGGGGCCTTTTCTCTGAGCGGACGACGAGGCTCGAACTCGCGACCTCAACCTTGGCAAGGTTGCGCTCTACCAACTGAGCTACGTCCGCACGCTCCGTGCGCCGGCTTCCGTTTCCGTTCGCCGCTGCGCGGTGCGAGCCCTACTATAGCCAACTTCCGGGCCCCCGACGCACGCCCCGGAGCCACCTCCGTCCGCGGCCGCCCCGCGAACGCGTCCCACCCGCGCCCCAGATGCGGCCCTCGCCCGCTCCCGAGCGACCCCAACTCCCGCCCGTCGCCACGCCATTAGGTCCGGCCCGCCCCGCCGCCCGGTTTCCGCCCGCCGCCCCGGCACCCCGCCTCGCACTGTGTTCACCGCCACATCGCGCCCGTGGCCGCGATTTCCCGCGATAAGGCACGCGACACCGCGCCCGGCCGCCCCGCCGGCCGAGATCCCGGGAGCCGCCCCGCCTTTCCGCCCGGGAACTCGGGAACTTGGGCAGTTGGGGACTTCAGGGCTTGGAGGCGTGGGAATACGACAAAGGCCCCGGTTCGCGTGAACCGGGGCCTTTTCTCTGAGCGGACGACGAGGCTCGAACTCGCGACCTCAACCTTGGCAAGGTTGCGCTCTACCAACTGAGCTACGTCCGCAGGCATCCACTCGGCTTTCACCGGTGGCGCGACAGCTACTCTACCTGATCATTTGGACCGGTTGAACTGTCAGAGCGGGTGACAGGGATTGCACACTGCGCCTCCCCCTTGGAAAGGGGGCGCTCTACTACTGAGCTACACCCGCGTGACTCCTCGGGGCCCGGCCTTTCGGCCTCGCCCCTCGGCGTGCTCCAGACTCTAGCTGATCAGTAGGGGTGCTGTGCAAGTCGGCGGTGTGCGCACCCGCGGACGTCGGCAAGTCGGTTAGTGGTTGGCCGCGTTGAAGGCTTCGTAGACCTTCTTGGGGATGCGGCCGCGCGGCGGGACGTCCATCTGATGGGAGCGGGCCCAGGCGCGGACGGCCGCCGGGTCGGCGGTCACCGCGGTCCGGTGGAAGGTCTTGCCGGACTTGGCCCGCTTGCGGCCGGCCTCCACGAACGGGGCGAGAGCGCCGCGCAGTTTCTTCGCATTGGTGGGATTGAGGTCGATCTCGTACGACTTCCCGTCCAAACCGAAGATGACCGTCTCTGCGGCTTCTCCTCCGTCGATGTCATCGGAGAGCGTCACTACTACGCGCTGCGCCACGGATATCGGTCCTTTCATCGAGCGACCCCTTGTTGACGTGGGGTGATGCTCCAGATCCGGCTGATTGGGATCAATGCTTTTTCATTTGTACAGCGATGGGCATTGCATTGTGAAGCCCATTTAATTTCGTCAGCGTGTCCTGCCGCAATCCGGCCCCCCGTTCTTTTCGCAGATTTTTCCTGGCAGGCACGCTCCCGGTAACCGACCCGGGATCGGGCACGTCGCATATCTATGCGCGTAGATTTTCGAACACGGTACTGTGAGGACACCGCCTTACGCACCACACCACCGGGAGTGCCAGTGGCACGCGTCGTAGTCGACGTCATGCTCAAGCCGGAGATCCTCGACCCGCAGGGGCAGGCGGTGCAGCGCGCACTGCCACGCCTGGGATTCGAGGGCATCGCCGACGTCCGTCAGGGCAAGCGTTTCGAACTTGAGGTGGAGGGCCCCCTCGACGAGGCCGCCCTCGCCCGTATCCATGAGATGGCCGAGACCTTCCTCGCCAACACCGTCATCGAGGACTTCACCGTCCGGGTCGACGAAGCCGCGCGGGCCGAGTCATGACCGCCCACCCGTCACCCACCACCACCCGTGACGGAGGCCCTTCGGGCCGCGGCAACATCCGGGTCGGAGTCGTCACCTTTCCCGGCACGCTCGACGACCGCGACACCCAGCGCGCGGTCCGGGCGGCCGGGGCGGAGGCGGTGCCGCTGTGGCACCGCGACAAGGACCTGCACCAGGTCGACGCCGTGGTCCTGCCCGGCGGCTTCTCGTACGGGGACTACCTGCGGGCGGGGGCGATCTCCCGGTTCTCGCCGGTGATGGAGACCGTGATCGAACAAGCCCGGGCCGGTATGCCGGTGTTGGGCATCTGCAACGGTTTCCAGGTCCTCACCGAGACGCATTTGCTGCCGGGCGCGATGCTGCGCAACAACCACCTGCACTTCATCTGTCGCGACCAGAAGCTGCGGGTGGAGAACGCCGGTACCGCCTGGACCGCCGACTACGACCGGGGCCAGGAGATCAGCATTCCGCTGAAGAACATCGACGGCCGATATGTCGCCGACGAGCGGACGCTGGACATGCTGGAGGCCGAGGGCCGGGTGGCCTTCCGTTACCTCACCGACGGCCCGGCCGCCGACGGGTACCAAAACCCCAACGGATCGCTCCGCGACATCGCCGGCATCACCAATGAGGCGGGCAATGTCGTCGGCCTGATGCCGCACCCCGAGCACGCCGTCGAGCCGCTGATCGGCACCGGCCGCACCGACGGCCTCGGGTTCTTCACCTCGATCCTGAAGAAGCTGGTCAACGCATGAGCCTCGACACCGTCAAGCACGCGGCGACGACCCCCGACGCCGACCAGCCCTGGGCCGAACTCGGCCTCAAGGAAGACGAGTACGCGCGGATCCGGGAGATCCTCGGCCGGCGGCCGACCGGCGCCGAGCTGGCCATGTACTCGGTGATGTGGTCCGAGCACTGCTCCTACAAGAGCAGCAAGGTCCACCTGAAGCAGTTCGGCGAGAAGGCCCCCGAGAACGACGCGATGCTCGTCGGCATCGGGGAGAACGCCGGCGTGGTGGACGTCGGCCAGGGCTACGCGGTCACCTTCAAGGTCGAGTCGCACAACCACCCCTCGTACATCGAGCCCTACCAGGGCGCGGCCACCGGCGTCGGCGGCATCGTCCGCGACATCCTCGCGATGGGCGCCCGCCCGGTCGCCGTCATGGACCCGCTGCGGTTCGGCGCCGCCGACCACCCCGACACCAAGCGGGTGCTCCCCGGCGTCGTCGCCGGCATCGGCGGCTACGGCAACTGCCTGGGCCTGCCCAACATCGGCGGCGAGGTCGTCTTCGACCCCTGCTACCAGGGCAACCCGCTGGTCAACGCGCTCTGCGTCGGCGTGATGAAGCACGAGGACATCCACCTGGCGAAGGCGTCCGGGTCCGGCAACAAGGTCATCCTCTACGGCGCCCGCACCGGCGGCGACGGCATCGGCGGCGTCTCGGTGCTGGCGTCGGAGACCTTCGACTCCGAGGGCAAGCCGGCCAAGCGCCCCTCGGTCCAGGTCGGCGACCCGTTCCAGGAGAAGCTGCTCATCGAGTGCACCCTGGAGATCTTCCGGGAGAAGCTGGTCGCCGGCATCCAGGACCTCGGCGGCGCCGGACTGTCCTGCGCCACCAGCGAGTTGGCCAGCGCCGGTTCCGGCGGCATGCGGGTCGAGCTGGACACCGTTCCGCTGCGCGACTCCTCGCTCTCGCCCGAGGAGATCCTCATGAGCGAGTCGCAGGAGCGGATGTGCGCGATCGTCGAGCCGGACAAGGTCGAGCGCTTCCTCGCGATCTGCGAGAAGTGGGACGTCATCGCCACCGTCATCGGTGAGGTGACGGACGGCGAGCGGCTGGAGATCTTCTGGCACGGCGAGCAGATCGTCGACGTGCCGCCGCGCTCGGTCGCCCACGAGGGGCCGACCTACCACCGCCCGTACGCCCGCCCAGAGTGGCAGGACGCCCTCCAGGCCGACGACGCGGGGAAGTTGCCCCGCCCGGCGGGCGCCGACGAGCTGCGCGCCCAGGTGCTGAGGCTGGTCGGCTCGCCCAACCAGGCGTCCAAGGCGTGGATCACCGACCAGTACGACCGCTTCGTGCAGGGCAACACGGTGCTGGCGCAGCCCGAGGACTCCGGCATGGTCCGGATCGACGAGGAGACCAACCTCGGCGTCGCGGTGGCCACCGACGGCAACGGCCGCTACGCCAAGCTGGACCCGTACGCGGGCGCGCAGTTGGCGCTGGCCGAGGCGTACCGCAACGTCGCCGCCACCGGTGCCAAGCCGCTCGCGGTCTCCGACTGCCTGAACTTCGGTTCGCCCGAGGACCCGGCGGTGATGTGGCAGTTCGCGGAGGCCACCCGCGGGCTCGCCGACGCCTGCCAGGTGCTGGGCACCCCGGTCACCGGCGGCAACGTCTCGCTCTACAACCAGACGGGCGAGGTGGCGATCCACCCGACCCCGGTGGTCGCGGTGCTCGGCGTCATCGACGACGTCACCCGCCGCACCCCGGTCGGCTTCGCGGAGGAGGGCCAGTTGCTCTACCTGCTCGGCGACACCCGCGCTGAGTTGGGTGGTTCGGCCTGGTCGCAGGTGATCCACGAGCACCTCGGCGGGCTGCCGCCGCGGGTTGACCTGGAGCGCGAGCGACTGCTGGCGGAGATCCTCATCTCCGCATCCCGCGACGGCATGGTCGACGCCGCGCACGACCTCTCCGACGGCGGTCTGGTCCAGGCGCTGGTGGAGTCGTGCCTGCGCGGCGGCAAGGGCGCCCGGCTGGTGGTGCCGGACGACCTGGACCCGTTCGTCTTCCTCTTCTCGGAGTCGGCGGGCCGGGCGGTCGTCGCGGTGCCGCGCAGCGAGGAGCTCCGCTTCACCGACATGTGCGGTGCGCGGGGGCTGCCGGCCACCCGGATCGGCGTGGTGGACGGCGAAGAGCTCGCGGTCCAGGGGCAGTTCACCATCCCGCTGAGCGAGCTGCGGACGGCCCACGAGGCGACCCTCCCGGGGATCGTCGCCTAGGCCCCGCCCAACAGGGCGGTGCGCGCGCTCCGTTGACCTTTCGCGCCGGAACGGCCCGCCAGGAGTGCCTGGCGGGCCGTTTTGGCGTTGGTGCGGGCCCTGTGCCGGTTCCGGGCGCTGCACAAGGAGGCTTGCCCGTAATTACGTAACTACGTAATCTGGGGGAGTGGATCTGGAAGAGCGGGTGGCCGAGTTGGAGCGCCGCCTGGCCGCGCTGGAAGAGGCCGTCGGGGCGACCGACGCCGCGCCCGCCGCGCCACCGTCCACGCCGAGGCGGGGGGCGAACGACGCGCTGTGGGCCCTGAACGGGTTCAAGGAGCAACTCGCCGGCCTGGGCGCCGTCAACGGGGGCGTGATGTTCACCGGTGCCGTGCGGACCCCGGCCGGGCTGCGCTACGAGTGGCAGTACGGGCTGCCCACCGACACCGTCATGGACGGCGACTGGGCCGCGTCCGCCGAGGCGTTCGCGGCGCTCGGCCAGCCGGTGCGCCTGCGGCTGCTGCGCGAGGTGCTCCACGGCCGCTGCACCGCCGCCGAGCTCACCGAGCTCGACGGCACCGGCACGACCGGCCAGATCTACCACCACCTACGGCAGTTGACCGCTGCCGGCTGGCTGCGCACGACCACCCGCGGCCGGTACGAGGTACCGGTCGAGCGGGTCGTCCCGCTGCTGGTGATGCTGATTGCCGCCGGGCGCTCCGACGCCCGGCCCACCTAGGGGAGGCCCACTTGTCCGAGAACGACAGCCGTTTGCTCTGGTCCGCCGCCGCGGCGTTCGCCGTGCTGGGCGCCGCGGTGTTCGCCTACGCGATGCAGCTCTACCTGGCCGACGACACGATCTACGTGGACGCGCTCTCCCGCTTCGCCGGCGCGACGTGGGGCCTGTCGCTGACCGTCGGCGCCGTCGCGTGGCAGGGCCGCCGCCTCAGCAGCGGCTGACCGCCTCCGGCCGCCCCGACACCCCACCAACGGGCGGGGCAGGCAGCCCCTTTGAGGCGCCGGGCGGCACCGCGGCGGCCGGGCGAACCGGTCCGGTTGTCAGTGGTGCCGCTTAGGCTGGCCGCATGTCTCCCGCCGCCCGCACCCCGCGCCCCCGCCGGTACGACCCGGCCAAGACCCGCGCCGCCGTCACCGCCCAATACGCGGAGGTCCGGCGGGTGGTGGGCGGTCTCACCCCCGAGCAGCTCGCGGCGCCCACCCGGCTCGGCGACTGGACGGTGCGGGAGCTGGCCGCCCATCTGTCCATGGCGGTCGGCAGCGTGGTGCGCGCCCTGCGGCTGCCGGCCCCGCCCGAGCCGGAGGTGACCGTCCTGGCCTGGCCGTCCGCGACCGCGCAGTACGCCACCGGCATCGACGAGCACGTCCGCGAACTCGCGGCCGGGCACGACCCGGTGGAGCTGCTGGAGCGCACCGCCGAGGAGTTCGCCCAGGTGGTGCCCGGCGAGCCGGACGACCGGGTCATCCCGTGCCGCCCCGGCGCGATGCTGCTCGGCGACTATCTGGTCACCCGCTGCGTCGAACTCGTCGTCCACACCGACGATCTGGCCGACGCCCTCGGCACGGAGATCCCCTTCGACCGGCAGGCGCTGGCGGCCACCACCCGGCTGTTGGCCGACGGGCTGGCCGCCAAGGCGCCCGGTGGCTCGGTCGAGGTCCGGGTGCCGCCGTTCGCCGTCGTGCAGTGCGTCGAGGGCCCCCGGCACACCCGTGGCACCCCGCCCAACGTCGTCGAGACCGACCCGCTGACCTGGATACGGCTGGCCACCGGCCGCGCCGACTGGGCGGCGGCGCTGGACGCGGCGAAGGTCAGCGCCAGTGGCGAACGGGCCGACCTCGGCGGCCTGTTGCCCGTGATGAGCTGAGCGGGCCGGGCCCGGCGCCGCGCGCCGCCGCGGCTCACTGCGGCGGATACGGCAGCAGCATCCGGTCCACCGCCTCCCAGGACGCCCGCAGCCGGGCCAGCAACTCCCGTTCGTGCCCGGCCCGGTCGGCCTGCTCCCGGGGGTCGGCGGCGACGTGGAAGAGCTGGTCCCGGCCGCCCTTGCCGCGGTAGTACTTCCAGTCGCCGCGGCGCAGTGCCCTCTCGCCGCGCACCCGCCAGAACAGGTCCCGCTCGGCGAGGCGTTCCCCGCGCAGCAGGTAGCCCGCCAGGCTCGTCCCGTCCAGGGGGTGGGCGCGGTCCGGGCGGGCGCCCCCGAGCTCCAGGAGGGTGGCGGTCCAGTCGGGCGTGAACACCGGCTCGTGGCTGACCTGCCCGCCGTCGATCCGGGCCGGCCAGCGCACCAGCGTCGGCACCCGGATGCCGCCCTCCTGGAGCGACGCCTTCTCCCCGGACAGCGGCCAGTTGTACGACCAGCGCTCCCCGCCGTTGTCGCTGGCGAAGAAGACGAGGGTGTCCTCCTCCTGGCCCGAGCGCCGGAGCGCGGCCAGCACCTGACCGATCGAGCGGTCCAGGTCCTCGACCATCGCGCGGTACGTCGCGAGCGAACCGCCGTCCTCGTGGAACAGCGCCTTCCGGTCGCCCGCCCTGATCCGGCGGGCGATCTCGGCGCTCCCCTCGGTGTCACCCTCCGCGATCCACGGCCAGTGCGGCGTCGTGTAGTTGAGGTTCAGCAGCCAGGGCCGGCCGCCGCCCCGCCCGGCCGTGGTGACGTGGTCCACCGCCCGCTCGGTGAGGATCCGGGTGTAGTAGCGCAGGTCCCGATGGGTGGCGTCGCCCTCGTACAGGTCGTACTCCCCGGCGAGGCCCAGCTTCGAGTAATACTCCAGCGCGCCACCGAAGTTACCGAAGAAGGTGTCCCAACCGGAGCGGGTGGGGCTGTAGTCCGGGAGATAGCCGCAGTGCCACTTGCCGATCAGCGCGGTGGCGTAGCCGGCGTCCCGCAGCAGCGAGGCGAGCGTGGGGTGGCCGGGGTCCAGCCCCACGCCGCGGTCCGCGATCGGCTCGGCCAGACCGCCCTTCGTACGGCCCGGGTAGCGGCCGGTGTAGAGCGAGAAGCGGGTGGGCGAGCAGGTCGCGGACCCCGCGTACCCCTGGGTGAAGCGGACGCCCTGCCGGGCCAGCCGGTCCAGGTGCGGCGTGCGGATGCCGGCCGCCCCGTAGCAGGAGAGGTCCGCCCACCCGAGGTCGTCGCCCAGGATGAACAGGACGTTGGGGCGCCGCGAGCGCCGGCCGGGGGCGGCCCGGAACGGACGTTCGTCGTTCCGCGGCGGTGCGGCAGCGGCGGCGGGTGCGCCCGCGAGCGCACCCAGCCCGCCCGCGGCGGCCGCGGCGCCGACGCCGGCCAACCCGCCGAAGGCGCGCCGGGAGAGACCCGGTGCCGGGTGGTCGGGGGAGCGGTCGGCGGGGGACGGAAGGGCGGGATCGACGGAGGACATCGGTCGGCTCTCCTGGAAGTCGTCGGGGGCCGTACGGGCACGCGCCGCGCCCCCGGGGACGGCGGGGAGGCGGGCGGTCAGCGGGACGTCGCGCATCTCACACCGCCGTGGCATACGGACAGTGCGGGAAAACTGCCGTAAAAGGTCAGAAAAGGCTCTGCCTCAGCAGCGACGAAGAACGCGAAAGTGCAGCTCAGAAGCGGTGGCGCGGCCTCGGCGGCGGCGCGAGGCCACTGTCGTCAGCCGCGGCGACAGACGGCGCTGGCCAGCCGACCGAGATCGACGTGGCGGCGCCGGACGAGGCGCGGCGCGCGGCGGGGCACCCGGTGACGCACCAGGCGCGCCAAGGGCTGCGGGGTCTGCATGGGCAGGAATCCTGGCCGCGTGGCCGTGGGCACGTCAACCATCCGCAACGTCCCGTTCATGCATCCCTCCAGGCCGCCGACCATCCCCGGTTCGGATGAATGCGCGACCTGCCCTAGACTCTGGGGCGTGCCACGTGGTGACGGACGACTCAACCACGACCTGCTCCCCGGGGAGAAGGGCCCGCAAGACGCCTGTGGCGTCTTCGGTGTCTGGGCCCCGGGTGAAGAGGTCGCCAAACTCACCTACTTCGGGCTGTACGCGCTGCAGCACCGTGGACAGGAGTCCGCGGGCATCGCGGTGAGCAACGGCTCCCAGATCCTCGTCTTCAAGGACATGGGCCTGGTGTCCCAGGTCTTCGACGAGACTTCCCTCAGTTCCCTCCAAGGCCACATCGCCGTGGGCCACGCCCGCTACTCCACCACCGGTGCCTCGGTGTGGGAGAACGCCCAGCCGACGTTCCGCGCCACCGCGCACGGATCGATCGCGCTCGGCCACAACGGCAATCTGGTCAACACCGCCGAACTGGCCGAGATGGTCGCCGCGCTGCCCCGCGACGGTGGCCGGGCGACCCAGGTCGCGGCCACCAACGACACCGACCTGGTGACCGCCCTACTGGCCGGCCAGGTCGACGACGACGGCAAGCCGCTGACCGTCGAGGAGGCCGCGCCGCGCGTCCTCCCGCACGTCAGGGGCGCCTTCTCGCTCTGCTTCATGGACGAGCACACGCTCTACGCCGCCCGCGACCCGCAGGGCATCCGCCCGCTGGTCCTCGGCCGCCTGGAGCGCGGCTGGGTGGTGGCCTCCGAGTCCGCCGCCCTGGACATCGTCGGCGCCAGCTTCATCCGGGAGATCGAGCCCGGCGAGATGGTCGCCATCGACGAGAACGGCCTGCGCGCCTCGCGCTTCGCCGAGGCCCGCCCCAAGGGCTGCGTCTTCGAGTACGTCTACCTCGCCCGCCCCGACACCGACATCGCCGGGCGGAACGTCTACCTCTCCCGGGTGGAGATGGGCCGCAAGCTGGCCGCCGAGGCGCCCGCCGACGCGGACCTGGTGATAGCGACCCCGGAGTCCGGCACCCCGGCCGCCGTCGGGTACGCCGAGGCCAGCGGCATCCCCTACGGCTCCGGCCTGGTCAAGAACTCCTACGTCGGCCGGACCTTCATCCAGCCCTCGCAGACCATCCGTCAGCTCGGCATCCGCCTCAAGCTCAACCCGCTCAAGGAAGTCATCCGCGGCAAGCGCCTGGTGGTCGTCGACGACTCGATCGTCCGCGGCAACACCCAGCGGGCCCTGGTCCGGATGTTGCGCGAGGCCGGCGCCGCCGAGGTCCACATCCGGATCTCGTCCCCGCCGATCAAGTGGCCGTGCTTCTTCGGCATCGACTTCGCCACCCGCGCGGAGCTGATCGCCAACGGGCTGAGCGTCGAGGAGATCGGCAAGTCGCTGGGCGCCGATTCGCTGGCGTACATCTCCATCGACGGCATGATCGAGGCGACCGCGATCGACAAGTCGAAGCTGTGCCACGCCTGTTTCGACGGCGAGTACCCGATGGAGCTGCCGGACCCGGAGCTGCTGGGCAAGCACCTCCTGGAGTCCGAGACCAAGGCCCCGGCCTCGTCCGACGTGGACGGCGTCCGCACGCTCACCGCCGGGGTCGGCGGCGCCGACGCGCTGCGTCGCCCGTAGAGCTCGTACCCACCCAAACGAAAGTTCTCAGCCATGTCCGCTGAATCAACCGGTGCCAGCTACGCGAGCGCGGGCGTCGACATCGAGGCCGGCGACCGTGCCGTGGACCTCATGAAGAAGTGGGTCGCCAAGGCCACCCGCCCCGAGGTCGTCGGCGGGCTGGGCGGTTTCGCCGGCCTCTTCGACGCCTCCGCGCTCAAGCGCTACGAGCGTCCGCTGCTGGCCTCGGCCACCGACGGCGTCGGCACCAAGGTCGACGTCGCCCGCAAGATGGGCGTCTACGACACCATCGGCCACGACCTGGTCGCCATGGTCGTCGACGACCTGGTCGTGTGCGGCGCCGAGCCGCTGTTCATGACGGACTACATCTGCGTCGGCAAGGTCCACCCGGAGCGGGTCGCCGCGATCGTCAAGGGCATCGCCGAGGGCTGCGTGCTGGCCGGCTGCGCGCTGGTGGGCGGCGAGACCGCCGAACACCCGGGCCTGCTGGGCGCGGACGAGTTCGACGTCGCCGGCGCCGGCACGGGCGTGGTCGAGGCCGACCGGGTCCTGGGCGCCGATCGCATCCGCAAGGGCGACGTGGTGATCTCCATGGCCTCCTCCGGACTTCACTCGAACGGGTACTCCCTGGTCCGCCACGTCCTCTTCGACCGCGCCGGCCTGTCCCTGGACCAGGAGGTCCCGGAGCTCGGCCGCACCCTCGGCGAGGAGCTGCTGGAGCCCACCAAGATCTACTCGCTGGACTGCCTGGCCCTGACCCGCACCACCGAGGTGCACGCCTTCTCGCACATCACCGGCGGCGGCCTCGCCAACAACCTGGCCCGGGTGATCCCGGACGGCCTGCACGCCACGGTGGACCGTGCCACCTGGGCGCCGGGCGCGGTCTTCGACCTCGTCGGCACCGCCGGCTCGGTCGAGCGCCTGGAGCTGGAGAAGACCCTGAACATGGGCGTCGGCATGATCGCCGTGGTCCCCCAGGAGTCCGCGGACGTCGCCCTGACGACCCTCGCCGACCGCGGCGTGGACGCCTGGGTCAGCGGCGAGATCGTCGAGCGCGGCGCTCACGCAGAGGCTGTGACCCTCACCGGTGACTACGCGAGCTGACACCGAAGGCACGCGGGACCGCCGGTCCGGTGGTCCCGCGCGCAGCACAGAACCCGGCCTGGGGGATTCCCCGGACCGGGTCCGTGATGGTGTTATGAGTCCCGTGAGCGCACGACGCGTGAAGGCGCCTGGGCGCTGCTGGACCGGCGGTCAGCAGCGCGATCAGGCGCGACGACGCTGGTTCGAGGAGTGGCCCTCTTCTTCGTCGTCCTCGGTGTTGTACCGTTCTGCGTACCGCGCGTACGGGTCGTCGTCCTCGTCCTCGTCCTCGAACGGCTCTCGGTTCGGAGGCTGCTGGTCCGACTGCGATGCAAGCTCGTCGGCCAGTCGTGAGAGATCCGTCCCACCGCTGCTGTACTTCAGCTGGCGGGCGACCTTTGTCTGCTTGGCCTTGGCCCGGCCGCGCCCCATGGGTCGACCCCCTCAGTGACGGGGCTCATTGGCCCCAGAGTCTTGACACGCGTTCATGATTCAGAGCGGGCTCTCGACAGAGAGACCGGCCTGTAGGGCTTTAACGGTACCTGCTTCCGCGGCCATACGGTACGTCGCCCGCATCACCCACCGCTCGGTACGACCGGCACGGCGCCCCGTCCACGCTGGTCAACTGCGATTTTAACCTGTCCTGTACGGCGACCCGCCGACGGGTGGTGAGAGATGTCTCCCCCAGCCCCCGCGACGGGCCGCACAAGGGTGTGTTTCTGGCCACTTGGGCCGCGTCGGATCAGGCGCGACGCCCCTCCGCCATCCGCGCCTCGGCGATCCGGTCGGCCGCCGCGGCCGGCGGGATACCGTCCGCCTTCGCACGAGCGAATATCGACAGCGTGGTGTCGAAGATCTTCGCGGCCTTCGCCCTGCACCGGTCGAAGTCGAAGCCGTGGAGCTCGTCGGCGACCTGGATGACCCCGCCGGCGTTCACGACGTAGTCGGGGGCGTAGAGGATGCCGCGGTCCGAGAGGTCCTTCTCCACGCCGGGGTGCGCGAGTTGGTTGTTGGCGGCGCCGCAGACCACCTTCGCGGTGAGCACGGGCACCGTCTCGTCGCTGAGCGCACCGCCGAGCGCGCAGGGGGCGTAGAGGTCGAGGCCCTCGGTGCGGATCAGCGCGGCGGTGTCGGCGACGGCGGTCACCCGGGGGTGGCGGTCGAGGATCCGGTCCACCGCCCCGGCGCGGACGTCGGTGACCACGACCTCGGCGCCGTCCTTGAGCAGATGCTCGACGAGGTGGTGTCCCACCTTGCCGACGCCGGCGATGCCGACCTTCCGGTCGCGCAGCGTGGGGTCGCCCCACAGGTGCTGCGCCGAGGCCCGCATGCCCTGGAAGACGCCGTAGGCGGTCAGCACCGAGGAGTCGCCGGCGCCGCCGTTCTCCGGCGAGCGGCCGGTGGTCCACTCGTTGGTCCGGGCGACCACGTCCATGTCGGCGACGTAGGTGCCGACGTCGCAGGCGGTCACGTAGCGGCCCCCGAGGGACGCCACGAACCGGCCGTAGGCGAGCAGCAGTTCGTCGGTCTTGACCAGTTCGGGGTCGCCGATGATCACGGCCTTGCCGCCGCCGTGGTCGAGCCCGGCCAGGGCGTTCTTGTACGACATGCCGCGCGAGAGGTTCAGCGCGTCCAGCAGGGCCTCCTCTTCGGAGGCGTAGGCGTGGAAACGGGTGCCGCCGAGGGCGGGGCCCAGCGCGGTGTTGTGGACGGCGATCACGGCCTTCAGGCCGCTGGCGCGGTCCTGGCAGAGGACGACTTGCTCGTGGCCGCCCTGCTCCGTGCGGAACAGGGTCTGCAACGCGCCACCGGGGGCGGCGGGGGGAGGCGTCCCCGGCTCGAACGGGGCGGAGAACTCGGGGGAGGCGGCAGGACGTACGTCGGTCACTGTGGTGACTCCCATAGTCACGAAGGACGCCCTCCTGTGGGTGGGGAGGGCCGGTTGGGATGAGCGTAAGACCTGGAGGGCGGGTTGATCGGCCAGGTACGGAGGATCACCCTCTCCCGGGGGACGAGCGTGGGACGATCTGCCGTATCCGGACCGGGCGGAGGCAGGCAACTCCGGCCGGTGGGCTTTCCTTTGGAGGAGCGGGCGTGGCCGTGGCGTCGTCGGTGCGGGTCCCGTATGTGGCGTATCTACGGGTCTACGAACCGCTGGCAGCGTTTCCCGAGCCGGAGCGCTCCTACTGGGCGCGCTACGCCAAGCGCGACGCCACCCCCACCGCCCTGGACGAGCAGCGCCGGGCGCTGGCCGATCTGTTGCCGACCCCGCCGGTGCCGGTCCCGGTGCACGAGAGCGGGGACGCGTTCGTCGCCGTCGTGGACGACGTCACCTGCGTCTGCCCCTGGCGGACCCGGCTGCGCGGCTGGCAGGCGCTGGCCTCCCTGGAGGAGCTGCTGCCGGCGTCCGTACTGGATGCCGCGCTGCCCCCGGTGGTGCGCCGGCAGGCGACCACCGACTACGAGCGGTGGCGCGAGCGCAATCCGGACGCCCGGCCCTGGATCCGGGCGTCCACCTGGCACATCCCGGTGCGCTGGTTCGTCCTCTTCGACGACGACGAGCGGGAGTACGCGAAGGGTGAGCCGGTCCCTGCGCTGCGTTACCGGACGCCGATGGTGCAGGCGCGCCGACGGGTCGCGCGCGGACTGCGTACGCTTCGGGATGCCCTGGAAGAGGGACCGTTGATCGACGGCCTGGTAGATGTGGGGCGCTGGCTTGAGGAGTTCCACCCGCGCTCGCTCGTGGAGCTGGACTACGGAGGGCTGGTGCACGCGGTGCCCGAGGGGCAGCTCGCCGAGGACCGTTCCGCCGCGGAGGTGGCGGAGGGGCTGGCGGCGCTGCGCGAGGGGGACGGCGAGCGGGCCGGCGCCGCGTACGAGAAGCTCTCGCAGCGGTGGCGCGCGGTGCGCGAACGTCAGTTCTCCAGCTGAACGCCGGTGGGTCGGCGCCCAGTTGCCGGGTGCGGCGCCGCAACTGACGGGACGTACGGGACGTAGGTCCTGATCCGGGCTATTGCCCCAAGCGTGACCTAAAGCACTGACTTCGGGTCTTGCTCCCAAGGCGCACCCTCGTGTCAAAATAGGACAAGGAGCCTGACTTGGGCTCCTTCCGTCCAACTAAGGGCGGATAGATCGGTATTGCGCTCCTTGAGGGGTCTCATGGCGGCTGGTCATGTTGTGACTGATCGTCACGGGGGTGTGACTGTCCGCTATGGCACGGTCCATCGGCATCCGCCAAGGTTGAACACCTGAGAGGGCAATTCCATCGGTTTGGCCGACGTGGCTGGACAGATGGTGTAGTTGTAGTGCCGAGGACAAGCCGTTCGTCCTATAACCGACTCGGCCCGCGTCCGCCATTTCGGGCAACGTGGGTCAAGGTGCAGAATTTAGAGGAAAGAACCGTGATGGTTCGGTTCTCCCGAGGAGGCCGCTCATGACCGCTCGCACCCCTGACGCCGAGCCGCTGCTTACCCCCGCTGAGGTCGCCACGATGTTCCGCGTGGACCCGAAGACGGTGACCCGCTGGGCCAAGGCAGGCAAGCTCACGTCCATCCGCACGCTCGGAGGGCACCGGCGTTACCGCGAGGCTGAGGTCCGCGCACTGCTCGCGGGTATCCCGCAGCAGCGCAGCGAGTCCTGAATAACCGCATAACCAGGCTGTTTTCGGGCCCCCCAACCCGGAAGCGCCCTTTCGTACCACCTGCTCCACCACAGCTCCATACGACGCGGCGCCTGCCCCAACAGGCCCACACCCACTTCACTCGGGTACGTCATCGATCGCGCTGGACTCCGCCGGGTCCGGCGCGATCTCTTTTTGTGTGCGGCCGTTCGCCGGCCGCTCGCGGCGCTTGGGTCGCCCCGGCGTCGACCGGCGCCCAAAGGCGCGTGACACCCCCTTCAAGGGCCCTGATGGGTGCCATCAGAGCAGACCTGGCGGTCTTGTTTCGGGGTGCTTAAGGGGTAGTGCAATTGCACATATTAAATTGACCCGTTGTAGACGGGTAGTAAGTTCCCCATCCCGCGAAACCTGTTCGGTGACTCCCGTCACATCCCGGAGTTCTTGAAGGGTGAACGGCGCTGAGGTATAGCGCCTTTCCGCCGTTCCCTTCTCAACAGCCTTCCACCGCACGACCGGTGGCGCAGCCGTCCTTGGTCACCGGGCGGCGGGACTTTCGTCCTCCGTCGGCGGCTCGCAGGCGGCCGGGGAGGGATCTGGGGCGGTCGAGGGCGCCGGGCGCTCGGAACGGGCGCCGTGCGGCTCCATGGCGAGCCGCAGCAGTTGATGGCACACCGGGCACTGCCGGGTCCGGTGGCGGTAGCCGTAGCGCAGTGCCGCCGACAGATGGGCGCGCAACAGCGCCCTGGTCTCGTGCCGTACCGCGGTCGTCATCACACGCCACCTCCCGGCCCCACGCCCTGCCTCAGTGAGTACCCGCGGCCGGTGCCGCCGTCAAGACGGCCGAAGGGTCCGGTCCGCGTCGACCGGGGTCTTCGAGGCGCCGCGCCCGCACCCCGTCCACCGAAAACGCGACGGCCCGCACCGGGGAACACCCGGTGCGGGCCGAACACCACAACGGCCCGCACCGGTGAACGGTGCGGGCCGTGACATGCGGTCCTGACGGGATTTGAACCCGCGGCCTCCACCTTGACAGGGTGGCGAGCACTCCAAACTGCTCCACAGGACCTTGCTTTTCGCTTTCCGCTTGCGGCGGGCTGCGAAGCAAGACTGTACAGCAGGTCAGGGGGTGCGGTCGAACTCGGTCCCGGCCGTCGTCCCGCGGTGCGGTCCGGGCTACGGAACCGCGGCGTCCACCGCCTTCATGATCCGCTTGTCGGAGACCGGGTACGCGGTCCCCAGGGCGTGCGCGAAGTAGCTCACCCGGAGCTCCTCGATCATCCAGCGGATCTCCCGGGCCGCGGCCGGCACCGGGCGGCCCTGGGGGAACTGCTCCAGGAGCCAGGCGTATTCGTCCTGCATCTCCTTCACCTTCGCCATCCGGCTGCGGTCCCGTTCGGCGTTGGTGGGCAGTTGGGTCAGCCGGCGGTCGGCGGCGACCAGGTAACGCATCAGGTCCGGCAGCCGCTTGGCGCCGTGCGCGGTCACGAAGCCCGGCTTGATCAGCGCCGCCAACTGCTCCTTGACGTCGGTCAGCGACGGCAGCAGCGAGGGGAACGCGGTCGCCTTCAGCCGGCGCTCGCACGCCTGCCAGGCGGCCAGCACCTCCTGGGCCTGCTGGATGGTCTTCAGCGTCGCGTCGACCAGGTCGGTCCGGACCGCGTCGAACAGCTTGCGGAACGCCTCCTCGTCCCAGGCCGGGCCGCCCCGGGCCGCGATCAGCCGGTCCGCGGCGGCGGTCACACAGTCGTCGAAGAGCGCCGCGATGGAGCCGTGCGGATTGCGGGAGAGGGCCAGCTTCTGCTGGTTGCTCAGCTTGTCCTGGGCGAACTTGGCGGGGTTGGTGGGGATGTTGAGCAGGATGAGGCGGCGGGTGCCGGCCCACATGGCGGCCAGTTGCTCGGCCTCGGTGTCGAACAGCCGCACCGCGACGCTGCTGCCCTCGTCGACCAGCGCCGGGTACGCCTTCACCGGCTGGCCGGCGCGGCGGGTCTCGAAGGTGCGCGGGAGCGTGCCGATCGTCCAGGACGTCAGGCCGGTGCGCTGTTCCGGGCCGGCCGGCGCGGCCTCGTCCCCGCCGCCCCTGCGGTCCTTGCCGGGCCGCTTCTCGGCCTGCTCGAAGGCCCGGGAGATGGCGGCCCGGGTCTTGGGCTTCAACTGGAGCCGCAGCGCCTCCAGATCCTTGGCCTCGGCCAGCTTGCGGCGCCGCTCGTCGACCACCCGGAAGGTGATCTTCAGGTGGTCGGGGACCTTGCCGAGGTCGAAGTCGGCGGCGTCCACCGGGACCCCCACCATCCGCTGGAGACCGGCGGCCAGCGCCGACGGCAGGGCCCCCTGGAGCGGGACGGTGGAGTCCAGGAAACGGGCGGCGAAGTTCGGCGCCGGGACGTAGTTGCGGCGGATCGGCTTGGGCAGCGAACGGATCAGCTCGGTCACCAACTGCTCGCGCAGGCCCGGGATCTGCCAGTCGAAGCCCTCGGCGGAGACCTGGTTGAGCACCTGGAGCGGGATGTGGACGGTCACGCCGTCCGCGTCCGCGCCCGGCTCGAACTGGTAGGTGACCTTGAACTTCAGCTTCCCCTGCCGCCACGAGTCCGGGTAGTCGTCCTTGGTGACGGCCTCGGCGGACTCGTTGATGAGCATCGAGTGCTCGAAGTTGAGCAGGTCCGGCTCGTCGTGGCGCTGCTTCTTCCACCAGGAGTCGAAGTGCGCCCCGGAAACCACGTCTGCCGGGATCCGCTGGTCGTAGAAGTCGAAGAGGGTCTCGTCGTCGACGAGGATGTCGCGGCGCCGGGCGCGGTGCTCCAACTCCTCGACCTCGCCGAGGAGTTTGCGGTTGTCATGGAAGAACTGGTGGTGGGTGCGCCAGTCGCCCTCCACCAGGGCGTGCCGGATGAACAGCTCGCGCGAGACCTCGGCGTCGATCCGCCCGTAGTTGACCTTGCGTTGCGCGACGATCGGGACGCCGTAGAGGGTGACCCGCTCGTAGGCCATGACCGCGGCCATCTTCTGTTCCCAGTGCGGCTCGCTGTAGTTCCGCTTCACCAGGTGTCCGGCGAGCGGCTCGATCCACTCCGGCTCGATCCGGGCGTTCACCCGGGCCCACAGCCGGGAGGTCTCCACCAGCTCGGCGGACATCACCCAGCGCGGCGGCTTCTTGAAGAGCGCGGAGCCGGGGAAGACCGCGAACTTGGCGCTGCGGGCGCCCAGGTACTCGTTCTTGGCGTCCGCGTCCTTGAGTCCGATGTGCGAAAGCAAACCGGAGAGCAACGACGTGTGGATGTGCTCGGGCGCTGCGTCGGTGTCGTTCAGGTGGACGCCCATGCTCTTGGCGACCGTCCGCAACTGCGAGTAGATGTCCTGCCACTCGCGTATCCGCAGGTAGTTCAGGAACTCCCCGCGGCACATCCGGCGGAACGCGGACGAGGACAGCGCCTTCTGCTGCTCGCGCACGTAACTCCAGAGGTTGAGGAACGCCAGGAAGTCCGACGTCTCGTCCTTGAAGCGGGCGTGCTGCTGGTCGGCCTGCTGCTGCTTGTCCGACGGGCGCTCGCGCGGGTCCTGGATGGACAGCGCGGCCGCGATCACCATGACCTCGCGGACGCAGCCGTTGCGGTCCGCCTCCAGTACCATCCGGGCCAGCCGCGGGTCCACCGGCAGTTGGGAGAGCTTGCGGCCGAGCGGGGTCAGCCGCTTGCGGGCGTCCTTCTGCGCGGTGTCCAGCGCGCCCAGCTCGCGCAGCAGGTCGACGCCGTCCTTGATGTTGCGGCGGTCCGGCGGGTCGATGAACGGGAACTTCTCGATGTCGCCGAGGCCGGCCGCGGTCATCTGGAGGATGACGGAGGCGAGGTTGGTCCGCAGGATCTCCGCGTCGGTGAACTCCGGCCGGGAGAGGAAGTCCTCCTCCGAGTACAGCCGGATGCAGATGCCGTCGCTGGTCCGGCCGCAGCGGCCCTTGCGCTGGTTGGCGCTGGCCTGCGAGACCGGCTCGATGGGCAGCCGCTGCACCTTCGTGCGGAAGCTGTAGCGGGAGATCCGCGCCATGCCCGGGTCGATCACGTACTTGATGCCGGGGACGGTCAGCGAGGTCTCGGCCACGTTGGTGGCCAGTACGATCCGCCGGCCCGTATGGCGCTGGAAGACCCGGTGCTGTTCGGCGTGCGACAGCCGCGCGTACAGCGGCAGCACCTCGGTGGCGGCGAGGTTCTTCTTGTTGAGCGCGTCCGCGGTGTCGCGGATCTCCCGCTCGCCGGAGAGGAAGACCAGGATGTCGCCGGGGCCCTCGGCGCGGAGCTCGTCCACCGCGTCGCAGATCGCGGTGATCTGGTCGCGGTCGGGGTCCGCGCCGCCCTCTTCCAACAGCGGCCGGTAGCGCACCTCGACCGGGTAGGTGCGCCCGGAGACCTCGACGATCGGGGCGGTCGACTTCTCGTCGTCCGCCGTCGCGTCCACGGTGGCGAAGCGGCCGAAGTGCCGGGCGAACCGCTCGGGGTCGATCGTCGCGGAGGTGATGACGACCTTCAGGTCCGGGCGCTTGGGCAGCAACTGGGCGAGATAGCCCATGATGAAGTCGATGTTGAGGCTGCGCTCGTGCGCCTCGTCGATGATGAGGGTGTCGTACTGGCGCAGCTCGCGGTCCGTCTGGATCTCGGCGAGCAGGATGCCGTCCGTCATCAGCTTGACGAGGGTGTCGTCGCCGACCTGGTCGGTGAACCGGACCTTCCAGCCGACCGCCTCGCCCAGGGGCGTCCGCAGCTCCTCGGCCACCCGCTCAGCGACCGTACGGGCCGCGATCCGCCGCGGCTGGGTGTGCCCGATCAGCCCCTGGACGCCGCGCCCCAGTTCCAGACAGATCTTGGGGATCTGGGTGGTCTTGCCGGAGCCGGTCTCGCCCGCGACGATCACCACCTGGTGGTCGCGGATGGCCGCCAGGATCTCGTCCTTCTTCTGGCTGACCGGGAGTTCTTCGGGATAACTCACCCGCGGCATCGCGGCGCGGCGCTGCGCCACCCGCAGCTCCGCCTCGTCGATGCCGGCGGCGATCTCGGCGAGCACCTCCGCCCGGGCCTCGGGCTTACGGATCCGGCGCGCGCCGTCGAGCCGGCGCCCCAACCGCTGCTGATCGCGCAGCATCAGCTCGGGAAGGCGCTTCAGCAGGGAGGGCAGCGCGGGCGCGGCGCTCTCGGACGGGGCGGAGGCAGGCTGACTGGACATACGTCCCCCAGGATCTCACCTCGTGGAAAAGACTGGCGAACCATTTCACGGCGGTACCCGGGTCGGGAACGCTCCACGGGCCGGCCGGGCGGCACCGGACCCCCGGGCGGTATGTCCGACATCATTGGCTTAGCGTGTTTCCCATGGATGATCATGAACATGAAGGTGAGAGCGCCCCGCACGCCCCGCACGCCCCGCACGGCGCGCACGGCCGGCCCCGGACCGCGGCGCAGCACTGGGCGGCCTTCAAGAAGTCCCCGTTCCTCCCGGCGGTCGTCCTGACGGTCATCCTCGCCGCCGCGGCCGGCCTCTTCGCCGGCTCGTACACCTACGCCATGGCCAACCCGGCGCCCCGGCACATCCCCACCGCCGTGGTCACCGGCCCCGCCGCCCCGGAGCAGCGGGCCTTCGTCGCCGACCTGGAGAAGGCCCTCAACGCCTCCCTCCGACTGACCAAGTACGCCACCTACCCCGAGGCCCGGAACGCCGTCGAGGAGCAGCGCGAGTACGCGGTGCTGCGCGCCAGCGGCCGCGGGGTGGAGCTGGACGTGGCCGGCGCCTCGGGCGCCTCCGTGGCCCAACTCCTGTCCGAGGCCGCCGTCAAGGTCGGCCCGGCCACCGGGGTGCCCGTCACCGTCCGGGACATCAAGCCGCTCCAGAAGGGCGATCCGCGCGGCCTGGCCCTCTTCTACGTCTCCCTCGCGGCCGTGATCATCGGCTTCGTCGGCGCCATCCAGCTCAGCGTGCACGCCCGCGGCCTCAACCCGGCCGAGCGGATCGCCTTCACCGTCGCCTACGCCCTGCTCGGCGGCTTCGCCATCGTCGCGGTGGCCGACTGGTGGCTGGGCGCGCTCCGCCTGCCGTTCGTCGAGTCCTGGCTGATCCTCGCGCTGACGATGTTCACGTCCGGGATGGTCTTCACGATGTTCAACACCCTGATGGGCCGCTGGGCGATGATCCCCACCTGGGGCCTGATGGTCCTGCTCGGCAACCCCTCGTCCGGCGGCGCGGTCTCCTGGCCGCTGCTCCCGTCCGTCCTCGGCCTCATCGGCCGTTGGCTACCGCCGGGCGCCTCGGTCAACGCCCAGCACGCCGCGGTCTACTTCCGCGGCCACCAGCACGCCTTCCCCTTCCTGGTGCTGGCCGGCTGGTCGTTGGTCTCCTGCACGGTCTTCTGGACCTGGCGGCACCGCCACCCGGGCGGCCGCGAACCGGCCCCCGCCCCGGCGCACGCCGCCGGCGCCTGAACCACCCCGCGCTTCCGAACCCAACGGAACGCGTCGACGGAACGCACCCAGGGGCGCCGTCGACGAGCAGCAACGCCGAAGGGGCCGTCCCCGGGAGAACTCCCGGGGACGGCCCCTTCGGCAAGTGGCAAGCCCGCAAGAAAACCCACCAAGAATTTTCTCCCCAAGTTCCCCACAGGGAACAGGGGTTGCGGAACAACGAAGAAGGTCCCGGTTCGAGAATCGAACCGGGACCTTCTCCCAATGGGTGTGGCTGGGGCCGGGGTCGAACCGGCGACCTTCCGCTTTTCAGGCGGACGCTCGTACCAACTGAGCTACCCAGCCGCAGCGGTCCTGACGGGATTTGAACCCGCGGCCTCCACCTTGACAGGGTGGCGAGCACTCCAAACTGCTCCACAGGACCTTGCATTGTGCGAGTGGCGTGAACCAGTCTCGCACACGGTTGGTGCGTGCCCCCAACGGGATTCGAACCCGTGCTACCGCCTTGAAAGGGCGGCGTCCTGGGCCACTAGACGATGAGGGCTGATGGCCCGCCTTGGCGCCGTTACCGGCCCCGTCGGGGACGTGAGAAGCATATGGGATGGGAGGACCGTTCGCCAAAACGGTTTACCCGGGCCCGTCGGAAGGCGTTGTGGACGGGTGGGCGGAGGGGGTGGCGCCGGGTGCGGCGGGCTGGTTCTCGCGGGGCAGGTGGCGGCTGACCTCGGCGCGGGTGAGCCCCAGTCCGCCCAGGGTGATCTCGTCCCACGCCTGGAGCCGCTTGGTGGTGCGGTCCAGGTAGAGCACCGACGCCTGGACGGGCGCGGGCTGTTTGTTCTGGACGGCGCGCAGCCCGCCGCCGCCCGTGGAGCCCTCCACCATCAGCAGGGTGCCCTGGGGGAGCGTGCTGATCTCGCGGTGGTGGAGGTGGCCGGCGAGCGCCAGGGGGACCAGGCCGTCGGCCTCGGTCACCGCGGTCGGGTTGTGGGCCAGCGCGAGGTCGACCGGGGTGCCGGCCAGCCGCTGGGTGCGCAACGCGTCGGCGAGCTTGCCGCCGGCGGTCCGCTCGGCCGCGTCGCCGGCCGCCGCCACCGAGCGGTCCGGGGTGAACTGCGGGTCGCCGACGCCCGCGATGCGCACCCCGGCGACCTGGGTGACCTGGCCGTCGTCGAGGACCGTGACGTGCCGGCGGGTGGCGAGGTAGCGCTGGGTGGTGCGGGAGTCGTGGTTGCCGCGGACCCAGACGTACGGGGCGCCGAGCGTGGCGACCGGGTCCAGGAAGCGGTTCTCGGCGGCCGAGCCGTGGTCCATGGTGTCGCCGGTGTCGACGATGACGTTGATCCGGTACTGCTGCACCAGCGAGGCGATGATGTGCCAGCTCGCCGGGTTGAGGTGGATGTCGGAGACGTGCAGGACGCGCAGGGTGGTGGGGTCCGGCTGGTAGGCGGGGAGCGTGGAGGCGGTGTCGTAGAGCTTGCTGACGTTGGTGACGAGGCGCGCCAACTCCTTCTGGTAGACGTCGAATTCACTGACGATGTTGCGGGCGGTGCCGACCACGGACGGGGCGGAGGAGAGCAGTCCGGAGAACCGCGGCTCCAGGACGGACTTCGGGTTCCAGGTGGCGTAGGCGGCGGCGCCGGAGGCGGTGAGCAGGGTGAGGGCGAGGCCGCCGGCGGCCAGGGCGCGGCGCGGGCGGCGGTAGACGACCAGTGCCAGCGCGGTCGCGCCGCCGACCACCGCGGCGCAGGAGGCGGCCACCAGGCCGGCGGCGCCGCGCAGCACGTCGTGGGTGACCTGCTTCTGGAGGCCGGCGAACCGCTCGGGGTGGTCGACCAGTTCGGCGGAGCGGGCTGGGTCCAGCCGGTTGACGTCGACGTCGAGCCGGACGGGGGCGCGGTGACTGTCCAACTCCAGGTCGCCCAGGGGCGGGACGGTGATCCGGGTGCCGCCGGTCAGCGACGGCCGCAGCGCCATGCTGGTGTCCACCGGGCCGACGGGGGCCTTGACGCCCCCGAGGAGCAGCAGCCCCAACCAGGCGCCGAGCAGGCTGACGACTACCAGGCCGGCGGCCCGGGCGTACGGGTGCGCGGGCGGCGCGAGCGTGGCACCGGGGCGCGTGCGGCGGCGGGCGGCGGGCGGTCTCCGCGCCGTGCCGGGCCGCAGGAACGGGCGGCCGGGACGGCGGGGGCCCGGCAGGCGGAGGCGGGGGCGGCCTGGCGGGTCGGGATGCGGGGTCCGGGAGCGCGCGGCGCGGGCCATTGGTCCGGTATGCCCGGCTGCGCCGTCCGTCATGCGGGACGGGGCGCCTCCGGTTGGTGTCCGGGCGTGGACCCCCGGCGCGCGGCCGTTGCCGGACAATGGGGGCGTGCTGGAAATGACGCGCGAGGAGTTCGAGGAACTGGTCGCCGAGGCGCTGGACCGGATCCCGCCGGAGCTGACCCGGCTCATGGACAACGTGGCGGTCTTCGTCGAGGACGAGCCCCCGGCCGACGACCCCGAGTTGCTCGGCCTCTACGAGGGGACCCCGCTCACGGATCGCGGCGAGTGGTACGCGGGCGTCCTGCCGGACCGGATCACCGTCTTCCGCGGACCGACCCTGCGGATGTGCGACACGAGGGAGGACGTGGTCGCGGAGACGGAGGTGACGGTCGTTCACGAGATCGCCCACCACTTCGGGATCGACGACGCGCGGCTGCACGCGCTCGGCTACGGCTGACCGGCCGGGGGGCGGGCCCGGCGGGGTGCGGTGGAGCGCCGGGGCGGGTGTGACGGTCGTGGCGTGTCCTCAGGTGGGGGGCGGGAGTTGGGCAGGGCGTCCGACGCCGTCCCTGCGCTCCGGATCCGGAGGTCCCGCCCGTGCACTCGCTGCCCCCTCGCCCACTGTCCGCCACCGACCCGTCGACGGTCGGGGTCGCCGCCGCCGGCGCGCCCGGCGCCCGGGCGGCCGCTCCCGTCGGCGGAACGCCCGCGTCCGCAACGCCCGATGGCGCGCTGCCCGGTGGCGCGACGTCCGCCTCCGGAACGGGCACGCGCTCGATGAAGCGGGTCGCCGCCGCGGCGCTGACCGTCTCCGCGCTGGCCGCCTCGCTGGCCGGCTGCATGAGCGTCAGCGATCCCGGGCGGCCGGCGCCGTCGGGCAGCGCCGCCCGGCCCGGCGACGGGAAGGGCAAGCACTCCGCCCCCGGTGGGCTGACCGCCGACGGCCGCGGCGCCGGGCCGCGGCGGCCGGGCCACGGCGGCCCGCGGCGGGCCGGCCGGCGGGGGCGCGGGGGACACCGGCCGGGTGGAGGACGCCGGGCCGTCGCCGAGCGCGGGGCCGTCCTCGCCGCCGGTGGGGCCGGGAGCGCCCGCGCAGCCGGCCAAGCCTTCCGGGCCGGAGCCCGGTAGGGCGCCGGGCCGCGGCGGAACCGCCGGCCCGGGACGCCCGTCGCGCCCCGCGCAGCCCTCGTCCTCCGCTCCCGGCCGGCCGTCGTCCCCGCCCGGTGCGCCGACCCCCGGCTCGCCGAGCGCGCCGCCGAGCGGCCCCTCGGGCGGGCCGTCGGGCGGGGGCGCGCCGGGGGCCGGCCCGCCACCGCCCGGCTCGAAGTCGCCGCCCGCCGAGCCGTCGTCGTCCGTCGCGCACTCCTCCTCGCCGGGGGCCGGTTCCTCCGCACTCTCCTCGCCGATGACGCCCCAGATGGAGTGGGACGCCTGACGGTGCCGGGGCGCGGGCCGGGGGAGGGCCGCGAGGAGGCCATTTGCATTGCCGGGGGAAGGGTGCGTATGGTGGTAGATCGTTTGATCCCATTTGCCCGGCGCCCTGAAAACAGCGCGCCGTGTGGCGCGTTCTCTCCCTTGCCGTGGCTGACCGCATTGAGGCGGTCTTTGTGAAATCACACGGAGTTGTGGGCGCGTGCCGAGACTCCGGAAGGTTTCGCATTTCGCATGTCCGTTTCCACTGACCAGTCCGCCCTGCCCGCAAACGGCGAGGCCCCCGAAGACCAGCCCGTCCAGCCGGCCCCCGAGGCCGTCGAAGAGACCGTGGCGCAGGACGCCGGTACCGAAGCCGTCGAGCCCGCAGAGGACGACGACGCCGGGACCGTGACCTTCGCGGACCTCGGTCTGCCCGAGGGCGTCGTCCGCAAGCTGGCCCAGAACGGCGTCACCACCCCGTTCCCGATCCAGGCCGCGACCATCCCGGACGCGCTGGCCGGCAAGGACATCCTCGGCCGTGGCCGCACCGGCTCCGGCAAGACGCTCTCCTTCGGTCTGCCGACCCTGGCCCGCCTGGCCGACGGCCGCACCGAGAAGAAGAAGCCGCGCGCGGTCATCCTCACCCCGACCCGTGAACTCGCGATGCAGGTCGCGGACGCCCTCCAGCCGTACGGCGACGTGCTCGGCCTGAAGATGAAGGTCGTCTGCGGCGGTACGTCCATGGGCAACCAGATCTACGCGCTGGAGCGCGGCGTCGACATCCTCGTCGCCACCCCGGGCCGGCTGCGCGACATCATCAACCGCGGCGCGTGCTCCCTGGAGGACGTCCAGGTCGCCGTCCTCGACGAGGCCGACCAGATGTCGGACCTGGGCTTCCTGCCCGAGGTCACCGAGCTGCTGGACCAGGTGCCCGAGGGCGGCCAGCGGATGCTGTTCTCGGCCACGATGGAGAACGAGATCTCGACGCTGGTCAAGCGTTACCTGACCAACCCGGTCAGTCACGAGGTCGACAGCGCCCAGGGCAATGTCACGACCATGACCCACCACGTCCTCGTCGTGAAGCCGAAGGACAAGGCGCCGGTCACCGCCGCCATCGCCGCCCGCAAGGGCCGCACCATCATCTTCGTCCGCACCCAGTTGGGCGCCGAGCGGGTCGCCGAGCAGCTCATCGAGGCGGGCGTGACGGCGGACGCGCTGCACGGCGGGATGACCCAGGGCGCGCGCACCCGCGTCCTCGCCGACTTCAAGGACGGCTACGTCAACGCGCTGGTCGCCACCGACGTCGCCGCCCGCGGCATCCACGTCGACGGCATCGACCTGGTCCTGAACGTCGACCCGGCCGGTGACCACAAGGACTACCTGCACCGCGCCGGCCGCACCGCCCGCGCCGGTCAGGAAGGCACCGTGGTCTCGCTGTCCCTGCCGCACCAGCGCCGCCAGATCTTCCGGCTGATGGAGGACGCGGGCGTGGACGCCTCGCGGCACATCGTCGGCGGCGCCGGCGCGTTCGACGAGGACCTGGCCAAGATCACCGGCGCCCGTTCGCTCACCGAGGTCCAGGCCGAGTCGGCGAACAACGTCGCCAAGCAGGCCGAGCGCGAGGTCGGCTCCATGACCCGCGAGCTTGAGCGGCTCCAGGCCCGCGCCACCGAGCTGCGCGAGGAGGCCGACCGGCTGACCGCGCGCGCCGCCCGCGAGCGCGGCGAGGACCCGGCGGAGGCCCTGGCGGCCAACGCCCAGGCGGCCGCCGAGGCGGTGGCCGAGGCCGCGGTGCCGACCCAGTCCGGCTCCGGCGAGCGCCGCCGGGACGAGCGCCGCGACGACCGTCGTGACGAGCGGCCGCACCGCCGCGACGACCGCGGCAACTTCGAGCGCCGCGACCGTGACCGTCGTGACGACCGCTCCGGCGGTGGCCGTTCCTTCGAGCGCCGCGATGACCGTCGTGACGAGCGCGGCGGCTTCGGCGGCCGGGACCGTGACCGTCGTGACGACCGCGGTGGCTTCGGCGGCCGGGACCGTCGTGATGACCGGGGCGGCTTCGGTCGTGACCGGGATCGTGACCGTGACCGTCGCGATGACCGTGGTGGCTTTGGCCGCGACCGTGACCGTGACCGTCGCGATGACCGTGGTGGCTTCGGCCGCGACCGTGACCGTGACCGCCGTGACGACCGCGGTGGCTTCGGCGGCGGCCGCTCGTTCGACCGTCGTGACGACCGCGGTGGCCTCCACCGCGGCGACCGTGGCGAGCGCCCGAACCGTCCGTTCAACCGCGACGACCGCGGCGGGCGCCCCTTCCGCCCCGGTGGTGGCGACCGTCCGTTCAACCGTGACGACCGCTCCGGCGGCCGGCCGTCCTCCGGTTTCCGTTCCGGCGGCGACCGCCCCTACGGCCGGCGCGACGACCACCGCGGCTCCGGTAGCACCTCCGGCTTCGGCCGGCGCGAGGACAAGCCGCGCTGGAAGCGCAACGGCTGATCCGACCGTGGCCGATACAGGCCGGTAGCCCACACGGCTCGCGCAGGGCCCGTACGCACGCAAGTGCCGTACGGGCCCTGCGTGTTGGCGGACCGCGGGGCGCCTGTCGCACCCGGCGCGCGGTGGCCCCGGCGCGCCGCGTGCGGGCGCGGTGGAGGTCCGTATCCGGGGCGAGCGCGGCCGGCTGAGCGCCGTCGTGGCACGCCGTGGATTGGCCAGATCCGCCATGCCTTCGGGCTGTGGCAGGACCTCCGGCTATGCTGCTCGGTGCGGGCCATTAGCTCAATTGGCAGAGCAGTGGACTTTTAATCCATTGGTTCAGGGTTCGAGCCCCTGATGGCCCACCGAAATCCATCGCAGGACAGGGACCATGACCTGCGGTTCGGCGCCCCGATCGGAAGACTCCGGTCGGGGCGTTTCGCATTGCCGCGGCCGCGTTGCGACGGCTGCGTTGCTCCGTTGGTCGGTCCGGGGCGGGGTGCGGGCCCGGGCCGTCGGGTGGGGGCGGGTGTGCGGCGGTCCTCGGGAGCGGTGTGGAGGCGCCGATCGCGTCGGTCTCCCGGCCCCGGATGCCGCGGGGCGCTGGGCTCCAGGCGGTCGGACAGCCGGTCGAGGGCCCAAACGGCGGGCGGTGTCGGGGCGTTGAGGAGCGGGGCGGGAGCGAACCGCGGGCGGGCTCGCCGGGCGGTGCCGAGGTCGCCGTGAGGGCGTCGCCGGCGGTCGGTAGTCACGCGGGTGTCATCGCGCCCCACCCGCCCCACGTCCGTCGCGGCGTCACATCGCGGAGTGGCGGGGGCGGAAGCTCTGCATGAGGCGGTGCCGGGCGCGGTGCCGGGGGCGATGCCGGAACGGCTCGTCCAGCCGGTTGCCGCCGGGCGCTCGGGCGCGAGCGGCTCGGTTTCGGCCATGTTGACCGAGACCGAGGCGGCCGAGCGCGTCCGCCCCCGCCCGTTGGAGGCGCGCACCGCCTCGCCTTGGGGAGCTGCCCCTTGGGGACGGCGGCGCCGACGCCGGACCACTATGGCTCGCGCTGGGGGGCGATCGGGGCGGACGTGCGTCGATTCATTCGCGGTGCGTATAGGTCGGACGGAAAGGCTATTTGTCCGGGCGGGGCGCCGTATTTAGCGTCGTCGGGGGATGTCGGGGGAGCGGCAGGGCGTCGTTCGCCGGCCCGGAGGGGGAATTGTGACGGAGTGCGTGAAGGCGGCGGATCGCAGAGAAGGCGGGAGCGGGGCGTCTAGGACGCCCGGGGTATCCGTTGGTGAATCCGTGCGGTCCGTTGAGAGGAGGGAACGTGCCGGGCGTCGATGGTGGGCATTCGCCGGGCTGAGCGTCATCAGTTTTCTCGGCTGTATCGACCTCACCATCGTCAATACCGCGGCTCCCGCCATCCAGGGGGATATGGGGGCCACGGTCACCGAACTCCAACTGATCGTCAACATGTTCATCGTCGCGCTGTCGATGTTCATGGTGACGATGGGGCGGTTGGCCGACAGTCACGGCCGGCGGCGGGTGCTCTACTCCGGGACCGCGGTGTTCGGCCTCGCCTCTCTGGCGGCCGGGTGCGCGGGGGACGTCCGGATGCTGATCGTCTGCCGCTTCGTCCAAGGGGCCGCCTGCGCCGTGCTCTACACCAGTACGGGCGCGCTGGTCTCCGACACCTTTCCGCCGGAGCAGCGCGGCCGGGCCATCGGGGCGCTCTACGGCGTCAACGGGCTCGGGTTGGCGATCGGGCCGATGCTGGGCGGATTCATCGTCGGGCAGTTGAGCTGGCGCTGGGTTTTCTGGATGAACGTGCCGCTGACGGCCGTCGGGTTGGCCGTGTGCTTCTTCTCCGTGCGGGTGTCAGGGAAGCGCGTCGCCGGAACAGGAAAGCTGGATTGGCCTGGGCTGGCGCTCATCAGCCTCGCGCTGCCCGCAGTGGTTCTCGGCCTGACATTGGGCGATGCCTGGGGCTGGACATCGGTCCGCATTCTCGGGCTGTTGGCCGTGGGAATCGTCGGTGTGCTCGCCTTCTGCGGGGTGGAACGCAAAGTGGCGGCGCCCCTCATCGATTTCCAACTGTTCGGGAACCGCACTTTCTTGGGCGCGCTCACCGCCGATTTCTCCCTGGCGTTCTTCTACTGCCTGGCGTTCTTCCTGATGCCGCTGTACCTGGTTTCCGTACGGCACGACGGGGGCACCGCGAGCGGACTGATGTTGCTGCCGTGCACGGCGGTGATGGCGGTGCTGTCGCCCGTCGTGGGGCGGCTGGTGGACCGCTTCCCGCCGCGGCTGCTGCTGTGCGGCGGGTTCGTGGCGTTCGCCCTGTCGGCAGCGCTCCAGGCGCAGTTCAGCACGGAGAGCGGGGTCGTCCTCGTGATGGCGGCGTTCGCGCTGATGGGGATCGGCTGGGCCCTCGTCCTCGGCCCGGCCACCGTGGCCGCGCTGTCCGCCGTACCGGAGCGGCTGGCGGGGACCGCGGTGGGTTCGTCGTGGACCTTCCACAACCTGGGCGGGGCGATCGGGCTGGCGGTCGGGATGGCGGTCTACCGCCGGTCGGCGCGGGACGCGTTGGACGGGGCGCTGGCCGCGCGCCGGCTGCCGGGCGGGGAGTGGGTGTCGCGGGCGGTGGCCGACCCGGGGGTGGGGAACGGGCTGCTGCGCGCGCACACCGGGCTGGACGGGCGCGGCGCCGAGGCGCTCTCCAGGGAGCTGTTCCTCCGGGGTAACCAGGCGGCGATGTGGCTGCTGTGCGGGGTGGCCGTCGTTGCGTTCCTGGTGATCTGGGTCGGGATGCGGGGGCGCCGCGGGACGTCGGGTGGGGCGGAAGAGGCGGGCATGAAGGGTGAGTTGAAGGAGGTGGGAGACAGGGGAGCGAGGTGAGTGAGGGGAGTGGTGGTCCGGGGGCGGTGGTCCGGTGGCCCATCGAGGCCGACCGGGCCGTCGAGCCCGTTCGGGCCGCTGTACGGGAGCCTAGGATGCCGATCATGGCGATACCGGGCATCGAGCTGCACCACCTCCGTTGCTACGCGGCCCTTGCCGAGGAGCGGCACTTCACCCGGGCCGCGGACCGCCTCGGCCTCTCGCAGCCCACGGTCAGCCGCACCATCCGCCGCCTTGAGGAACTGCTCGGCTACCGCCTCCTGGAGCGCACCACCCGACAGGTCACCCTGACCGCCGCCGGCGAGCGACTCTACGGGGACCTCCGCGAACTGCTGCCCCGTTTGGAGACGGCGCTCCTGCCGGCCCCGGACGCGCCGCTCTTCCGGATCGGATTCGCCTGGGGGTTTCCGGCCACCTGGCCGCAGGCCGCCATCGAGCGGTTCGAGGCGGAGACCGGTGTCGGGGCGCGGGTCTACCGGCGGGACGCGGCGTTGGCCGGGGTGGACAACGGCGAGGTCGACATCGCGATCCTGCGGGGGAACGTCACCGCGCCGGGCCTGACGGCGGTGACGCTGCTGCACGAGCGGCGGATCGCCGCGGTGTCGGTGCGTTCCCCGCTCGCGGCCCGGGACGAGGTCGGCTGGCGGGAGTTGGCCCGTATGCCGCTGGTGCTGAACGAGGCCGGCGGGATGACGGACGCGTCGGACTGGCCGCCGGAGGAGCGGCCGGAAATCGCCGTCCGGTGCGGGAACTTCGACGAGTGGCTGGAGGCGGTGGCCGGTAACCGAGGCGTCGGCGTCGTGCCGGAGTCCATCGGCCGCCAACGGGTGCACCCGTTCATCGCCTTCGTGGCGATCCCCGACGCGCCCCTGATGCCGCTGCACATCGTCTTCCCGCGGCACGACGGGCATCCGCTGACCCGGCGCTTCATCGCCCATGCGCGGGCCACGGTCAACCAGTGCGAGGGCGGCGGGGCAGGCACCGGGATCGTGCCGGAGCCCGGAGGGGAAAGCCCGGAGGCGTAATGGGGGAGCGGGGGCGGGGCGACGGGTGGTTGCCGTAAGGGGGTGAGGGGGTGGCCCCTTAGGGGGCGGGGTGGCCCCAGCCTGTGCCTACCCCATTTGGCTCAGGAGGACTCGCCACCCGGTGGAGCGGCGGCAAGCCTTGAGGCAGCAGGCAGCAGGCAGCAGGCAGCAGGCAGCAGGCAGCAGGCAGCAGGCAGCAGGCCGGCGGGGGAGGGCACAGCGCACGGCAGGCGAAGTGGGCGGCGCAGGTGGCCCGGGGCGCGGGAATCGGCGGGACGGCCGGGGACGGCGTGGGGGCCGCGGGCGGCGCAACGGACCAGGGCGGCACGACGGGTGGGGGCGGAACGAGCGCGCCACCGGGCGGGCGGAGTGGGAAGAGGCCGGTGCGGATGCGTCGACGCGGCAGGAACCGCACGGGCAGCGGGGAACGGCGCTCCCGCCGCGACCACATGTCCCCGCTCGGCCGCCGGTTGGCCCGTTGGCTGCCCACCGCCCTGGTCGTCATCGGGGTGCTCTTCGACCTCGTCACGCCGCCCCAGTACACCGCGGCCCCGTTCCTCGCCGCCGCCCCGTTGGTCGCGGCTCCCCTCTTCTCCCTACGGGCCACCGGCGTCACGGCGTTGGCCGCCATCATCAGCGAGCTCCTGGTCGCCACGTACCACGGCGTCGAGGACTACTACGAGTCGGTGACCGAGGCGATCACGGTGGTGGTCGTCGCCCTGCTGGCGCTCGGCATCAACCGGGTGGTGCGGATCAGCGACGCCCGGCTGGCCTCCGTGCGGGATGTCTCGGAGGCCGCCCAACGGGCCGTACTGCCGGCCCCGCCCGATCGATTGGCGTCTCTCGCGGTCGCCGCCCGTTACGTCGGTGCCCGGGCCGGCGCTCGTATTGGCGGCGACCTCCACGCCATCCAGGACACCCCGCACGGCGTGCGGATGATCGTCGGCGATGTGCGGGGCAAGGGACTGGAGGCGGTGGAGGCCGCGGTGGTCGTGGTCGGCGCCTTCCGGGAGGCGGCGGATCAGGAGGCCACCCTGGAGGCGGTGGCGCACCGGCTGGAGCGGGCGCTCAAACGGGAGGGCGGGCGCCGCGCGGGCCTCGACGAGTACGAGGGCTTCACCACGGCCGTACTGGCGGAGGTCCCCGCCGGAGACCAGTCCGTCCTGCGCATCCTCAACCGCGGCCACCCGTCCCCTCTGCTGCTCACCCCGGACGGCGGCCTACGGGAACTGCCGCCGGCCACCGCCGCGTTGCCGCTGGGCCTGACCGACGTGGCGGGTTTTCCGGACCGCTCCGACGAGGTCTTCTTCCCGGCCGGCGGGATGCTGTTCCTGTTCACCGACGGGGTGACCGAGGCCCGCAACCGGGCCGGCGCGTTCTACGACCCGTGCACCCGGTTGCGCGGCAGCCGCTTCGACGGCCCCGACGACCTGTTGGACGTGGTGATCGAGGACGTCGCCCGGTACACGGGCGAGGCGCCCGCGGACGACATGGCGCTGCTGGCGGTCCAGCGCCCCTTGGGGACGTAGGGCGCGGGCCGCGCCCCCTTGGCCGCGGTGGCGCCCCGGCTTCCCGCGTCCGCCGCGGGCCCGGCCCCCGTAGGGCCGTTGGGAATGTCCGGCACCGCCTACGGGTGCGCGGATCGGAGCCAGTGCACGCTCCGGCCGTGCGGGTCCGTGAGCGCGACCGGGCGCTCGTCCACCGCGAGGGTCAGCAGCATGCCGTCCTCGGGCCGCAGGGAGCGGTGTTCCGGTGCGGTGATCCACGGCAGCACGCTGTGGTGCTCCTGGGAGATCCAGTGCCCGCCGCCGTCCCGTTCGGCGAGCAGCGTCCGCACGCGGTGCGCGAACTCCTCGCGCCGGGCGGGAGGAAGGTAGTTCAGCACCGAGCCGTGGAAGACCACCAGCGTCGCCGCTGCCGGTGCCTGGGCGGCCAGCGCCGGCAACTCATCGACCAGGTCGCCGCGGACCAGCACGGGGCGCGGTGCGGGCCGCACCGCCTCGACGGCGGCCGTGAGGCGCGCGCCGCGGGCCTCGTCGCCGGGCCAGACGAGCGCCCGCAGCCAGCGGAGGTCGTCCGGGTTCCCGGCCGGGTCCAGCGGGTTCAGGTCGATGCCGGCGCGCCAGACGATGTCGGGGAGGAGCCCGCCGGGCAGCGTCGTCGCGTCGCCGTCGTCGAAGGGGGCCGGCCCGCTGGTGCGGCAGGTGAACGTGACCGGGGAATCCGGGGCGCCGCACGCAACGTCGCGCCCCTCTTGGACGTAGCGGTAGCGGTACCGGTCCGGGTGCAGGCACAACCCGGCCGACGCTCCGACCTCCAGGAGGGCCAGGGGCTGCGCCAGACGGGCCAGCAGCGGCAGCAGCGCGGCGCAGCGGGCCGGTTCGTTGGTCTGGGTGGCGCGCTGCATGATCACCGAGCGGACCTCGTCCCAGTGCCGGATCGTCCACTCGCGCCAGCGCCCGTACGCGGCCGCGCCGCGCGGCCCCAACTCCGCGTGCGGGCCGTCCAGATAGCGCACCGCGGCGAGCAGGAGGTTCGGCTGCTGCTTGTTGCCGGCCGGCAGTGACCCCGCCAGCAGTTCGCAGAACTCGTCGTCCTGGCCGATCCGGGTGGCCAACTCCTCGTGCGCCTCGGACCGCCCGCGCGCCTGCTGCCAGGAGAACTCCCGGTACCGATCCGCCACTTCCTGCGGGGTGTTGACGACGTTTCCGGTGTTCGCAACGTTGACGACCATGGGGCGACGTTATCGCCCTCACCCTCCGTGATCGCGAGGCATCCCTCTGCATAACAAGTCGCGCACAATCGTCGCGAGATCGTTTGACGCGGTGACGTCAACTCGCCCTGGTTTGGGATGGCTTGAAGGGAAATGTTCCAGCCGGGGCCGCTGTGAAGGCCGGGCGGAACCCTTGTGGATTCATGGGAACGCTTGGATTTCCCTCGTCGTCTCTATTACTGTCCGATAACGGAGCGCGGTCGTCCCAGCCGTCGCAAGTGGCGGCACCGTGCGCCGACGCCGAATCCCGCACGCGCTTTTTCCGCACGCCCAGAACGACCCCGACCCGTCCCGCACGAGCCGGCCGCCGCCCTGCTCGACCGTGTCCCCGACCCGCGTCGCGCCGCCCGGATCGACCGGTTTGGTGGATGCCCGTCGGATCCGCCTGGAATTGCTGGGAATTGAGCGGAGGGAACCGGGGAACCACCCTCTTGGGGTGAATCGGGCGCTTCCCGCCAGGAGGCGTTCGTAGGAGACCTTCCTGCTCCGAACCCGTCAGCTAACCCGGTAGGCGAGAAGGAAGGAAAGGAGAGCGCCCCCGTGGCGTCCAACAGGCCCGCCCCTCACGCTCCATCCGGCTATGGCCTTGGCGGCCCCGCCGACTTCAGCGGCACGATCGGCTTCGGTCTCGGCCTCGGCGGCCCCGCCGGGCCCGTTGCCTCCGGTGGTGTTGGTGTGGATGTTTCGGGTGGGGGTGGCGACTTCGTTGATGCCGCTGCTTCGCCCGCTTCCCCTGCCTCCACCGTTTCTGCTGCTTCCGTTGCTTCCGTCGCTTCCGTCGCTTCTTCCGCTGACGAGGCGATGCTCCAGCAGGGGGCGCCCCACCATGGGCCGACCCCGGAGTGGCCGGCCCATGAGGGCGTCGGCCAGGGCGGGTTGGCCGATGGTGGGGCGGTGCACGGTCTCCAAGGGGGCGGTGTCGCGGGCGCGTGGGGCACGGGTGACGAGAGGGGCGTCGATGAGGCGGATCTCGACGAGGCCGGCGCCGACGAAGAGGGCCTCCGTGCGCTGCGCGGCAAGCACCGGGTGGCCAGGCAGCGCAGCGGCGGTCTGGCGCGCGGCGGTACGGCCCTGGGGGTCGGCGTGATCGCGGCGGTCGGTGCGAGCGGGGTGGCCGCGGCCGAGGGCCGGCCGCCGGCCCCGATCTCGATGCCCGATCCCGGTGGGACGGCCGATGACGCCGCCGTGGACGTCCCGAACGCCCCGGTGGCCGCCGCGAGCACCGCCACGGACGCCTTCGCTCCCCCCGCGCACGGCTCGCGGGCCGGCGGCGCCCCGGCGGAAGCCGCCCAGGGTGCGGGCGCGGCCGAGGCGCTGCGCAACCGCATCCTCCAGCAGGGCGGCGTCCGCCCGGCCGATGCTCAAGCCGACGTCCGAGCCGACGCCCAACAGGGCGGCCCCGTGGGGCCGGAGGCCAAGGGAGCGGCCGCGACCCAGGAGAGCGCGCCGCAGAAGCCCGGGGCGGAGGAGGCGTCCGAGACAGAGGAGGCGCCGGAGACGGGGACGGAGGAGACGCCGGCCGCCACACAGGCGCCGGAGCCGGACGCGAAGACCACCCAGGTCACCCAGGCCACGGAGACAACGCAGGCCACCCAGACCTCTCAGGAACCGGCGGCCCCGGCCGCGCGGCCCGCCTCCCCCGCCTCTCCGGAAGCCGACCAACCCGCCCGCCCCGCCCAGGACTTCGTCGCCCCGGTTTCCTCGCACACCCTGGCCACCGGCTTCGGACAGGCCGGCGACCGCTGGGCCGCGGACCACACCGGGCAGGACCTCGCGGCCCCAACGGGCACGCTGGTCAAGGCGGTTCACGACGGGACCATCACCCAGGCGGGCTGGGCCGGAGCGTACGGCTACCGGATCGTCGTCACGCTCGACGACGGCACGGAGCTCTGGTTCTGCCACCTGTCCTCCATGGTCAAGACGTCGGGCAGGGTCCATACGGGAGAGGTGATCGGCCGCGTCGGCGCCACCGGCAACGCCACCACTCCGCACCTCCACCTGGAGGTCCGTCCGCACGGCGGAGCCCCGATCGACCCGGTGCCGTGGCTGCGCGACCGCGGGGTCACCGTCTGACGCCCCGACCCGGCCGCCCGCACCCCGTGGGCGGCCACCCGCGCGCCCTCCCGGGCCCGGCACCGGCCTCAACTCCCCGCCCGGAGCGGGGAACAACTCCCGCAGCGCGAGGAACAATTCCCCGCGCTCCCGCGTTGTAGCAGGGCATGACCGCGACACACGCCCACAGCTCCGTTCCCGACCGCAAGCCGCTCGGTTCGCTGTCCGTCTCCCGGCTCTGCCTCGGGGGCAACGTCTTCGGCTGGACCGCCGACGAGGCCGAGTCCTTCGCCGTACTCGACGCCTACGTGGCCGGCGGTGGCAACTTCATCGACACCGCCGACATGTACTCGGCCTGGGCGCCGGGCAACAAGGGCGGTGAGTCCGAGACCGTCATCGGCAACTGGCTCGCGGCCCGCGGCAACCGCGACCAGGTCGTGATCGCCACCAAGGTCGGTGCCCACCCCGACTACAAGGGCCTGTCCGCGGCCACCATCAAGGCCGGCGTCGACCGGTCCCTGACCCGTCTCCGCACGGACCACATCGACCTCTACTACACCCACTTCGACGACGAGTCCGTCGAGGTGAGCGAGTTCCTCACCGCCCTGGACGACCTCGTCAAGGCCGGCAAGGTCCGCGAGATCGCCGCGTCCAACATCTCCGCGCAGCGCCTCCAGGAGTCGCTGGACTTCTCCGACCGCGAGGGCGTGGCCCGTTACGCGGCCCTCCAGCCGCACTACAACCTGGTCTCCCGCGACACCTACGAGGGCGAGCTCGCCGACGTGGCCGCCCGCAACGGCCTGGCCGCCGTCCCGTATTTCGCGCTCGCCTCCGGCTTCCTGACGGGCAAGTACCGCCCGGGCGTCAACGTGGACAGCGCCCGCGCCGGGACGGCCGCCGCGCATCTGGAGACCGACCGCGGCCGCCGCGTCCTCACCGCGCTCGACACCGTCGCCGCGGCCCACGGCACCGAGCCGACCACCGTCGCGCTCGCCTGGCTCGCCGCCCAGCCCACCGTCGTGGCCCCCATCGCCAGCGCCCGCAACGCCGCCCAGCTCCCGGCCCTCCTGGCCGTCACCGAGCTCACCCTCACCGACGCCGAGGTCGCCCTCCTCACGGAGGCGTCGGCCTGAGAACGGCAGCCGCCTGAGCGACGCAGCAGAGGGGCCGGCCCGTATGGCCGGCCCCTCTGCGGTCTGCTCCTGGCGATCGGCCCCGCAGTGGAGCCGCCGGCGTCAGCCGCGCCGGTCCGCCACCGCCCATGAGGCCAGCGCGACGCCGCCGGCCACCGCGAACACCGAGGGCCACGCCCCGATCTTCTTGGCCAGCGGGTGGGACCCCGCGAACGCCGCCACATAGGCGCCGCTCAGCGCGGCGGCCGCCTTCGTGCCGGCCTTCTGCTGCCAGCCGCGGGCCGCCACCGCGCCGGCCGCCGCGAGCGCCACCCCGCCCAGGGGCCGCTTCTTGGTCCACCGGGCCACGCCGTAACCGCCCACCAGCCCGGTGGCCGCCACCACGCTCGTCGGTATCCCAGCCATCGCAGAATCCTCCCTTTCGCGGACAACTCCCACGAGCCTACGCGCGGCCCCCGCACCGCGGGGCGGCACGGTCGAGCGGGGCGGGCGGCCGGCGCCGCTCGCGCGACCGCGGTCCCTTACGGGGCGGGGCGCCGGCCCGTTGCCGCGTCGGAACCGGGCGCGCCCCCGGGCCGGTCCGGCACCGCTTCCGGCGTCGCCGTCCGGCCCGCCCATGCCTGGAGCAGCGCCGGGCCCGCCCACGACCGGTAGTGCCACAGGCCGTCCAGGAGTTCCCGCTCCCGGGCGGCGAAGTCGGCGGTCGGGCCGGTCAGATGGGCGCGGCGTCGGTGGAAGGAGAGCGCGGTGGCCAGCGCGCCGTAGGCGGTGACGGCGCGGGCGGCGGCCGGGCCGTGGGTGCGGCGGGCTATGTCGCGGGCCAGTGCGCGGGTCTTCAGCGAGGCGAGGGCGGTGGGCTCGGGCGCGGCCAGCCAGCCGGCGGCGGTGTACGGGGCGAGGTACTCGCGGACCGAGAGCAGCTCCTGGCGGCGGGCCCAGAGCGCCAGCCACGTCAGGGCCAGCAGGACCGGGACCATGAAGACGCCGTAGACGGTGAGGAAGCCGGCGTCACCGAGGGAGGAGGCGGCGTTCCACACGCCGTGCAGCAGGATCGCGGTGGTCAGGCCGAGGAGCACGAGCCCGGTCCGGGCACCGCGGCGGCGGGGGTAGCGGGTCGCGGCGATGCCGAACGCCAGGCCGGTGAGGATCGTGAACAACGGGTGGGCGAACGGGGAGACCACGATCCGCACGAAGAAGGTGCCGGCCGTGAGGGAGGTCAGTCCGGTGTGGCCCATGGACTGGTCCTCGCCGAAGGCGCTGCCCAGATAGAGGACGTTCTCGGTGAACGCGAAGCCGGTGGCGGTGATGCCGGCGATCACGATGCCGGCCGTGATCCCGTCGAAGTCGCGGCGGCGGAAGCGGTAGAGGAGGGCGATGGCGGCGGCCTTCACCACTTCCTCGACGATCGGGGCGACCACCGTCGAACCCCATGCCTCGGCCTCGGTCGGGGACGCGGTGGCGAGGTTGCTGGCCAGCCAGTCGGTGGCGAAGCCGTTGGCCAGTACGGCGACGAGGGTGGCGGCGCATGCCCCCCAGGCGAAGGCGAACGCGAGGTTCCGCCAGGGCTCGGGCTCGATGCGGTCCAGCCAGCAGAACGCCGCTATCAGTAGCGGGACGGGGAAGACGGCCAGCCCGAGGCCGACCAGGAAGCCCTCGGTGCCGGTCTGGCGCCGGACGATGCCGAGGATGAGCACGCCGGAGAGCGCGAGCAGCGCGGCCAGTGCGATGGCCCGGACGGTCCGGCTGCGCCAGGGCGCGAACCGGCGCCGGGGCCCGGGGTGGGCCTCGGCGGGTGTGTACGGCGGCGGGCCGGCTGAGCGCTCGGGGAGCGGCGGCGGTGACGGGTACACCCATCGACCCTAACGAGGGTGGAGCGGCGCGGGCAGGCGAGTTTGCCGCCAGCGAGGACACGGGGGTGCCGGGGCACGGCCCCAGGGGACCGCGGCCCTCAGGCCCGGCGACGGAACAGCAGGTCGTGGACGGTGTGGCCCTTGTCCAGGCCCTGGCCCTCGAACTTCGTCAGCGGCCGGAAGTCCGGTCGCGGCGCGTAGTCCTGGTAGCGGTTCTCCAGCGCCGGCTCCGCGGAGAGGACCTCCAGCATCTGCTCGGCGTACGGCTCCCAGTCGGTCGCGCAGTGCACCAGGGCGCCGGGCGCGAGCCGGGTGGCGGCCAGCGCCACGAACTCCGGCTGGATCAGGCGGCGTTTGTGGTGGCGCTTCTTGGGCCAGGGGTCCGGGAAGTAGACGCGCAGGCCGGCCAGGGACGCCGGGGGGAGCATCTCGCGCAGCAGGATGATCGCGTCGCCGTTGGCCACCCGGATGTTGGACAGACCGTTCCGCTCCGCGAGACCGAGCAGATGGCCCTGGCCAGGGGTGTGCACATCGCAGCCGAGGATGCCGGTCTCCGGGGCGGCGGCGGCCATCTGCGCGGTGGCCTCGCCCATCCCGAAACCGATCTCCAGGACGACCGGCAGCCCGTCGAAGAACGCGTCGAGGTCGAGGCGGGAGAGCCCGTCGACGTCCACGCCCCACTTCGGCCAGAGCCGGCGCAGCGCCTCGCCCTGCGAGGCGGTGACGCGGCTGCGGCGGGGTTGGAAGGACCGGATCCGCCGCTCGTGGTGCGAGCCGGCGGGGTCGGCCGCCGGCCCCGTGCCGTCGGGGAACATCGGCTTGCCGCGCCGGGGCACGGCGGCCGGGGCGGCGGTCGCGACGGTGGTCACCGCGGCGTCCGCGCCCGTGGCGTCGGCATCGGCGGCGAGGGTCTTGGGGGTGGCGGGGTTCTCGGACACAGTGCGTCGATTCTACGGAGGGCGCCGGGGCGGAAGGGACCGTCGAGGGTGGCACCGCCGGGCGCGGTGATCGGGGAGAACGCCGGCCGACGCCCCCGGCCCCGGCGGGCCCGCGCCCCGGCCCGCCCGTAGAGGCGCAGGTGGGGCACGGTGGCCTACGGGCGGCGCGGTGCGGGCGGGGCGGGCGGCGTCGGCCTCCTGGGGAGCGGTGCGGTGTGGGCGAGGTAACGGGGGCGCGCCTCAGCTCCCCGCCGGGGAGCGGCCGTCTTGCACCTCGCCCGCCGGTATGCCCAACAGCCGGGCGACCCGCCGGGCCACCTCGCGGCCGATCGGGAGGCAGGCCGTGGCGGCCGGCGACGGGGCGTTGAGGACGTGGACCATGCCGGGGGACTCGGCGAAGAGGAAGTCGTCGACGAGGGTGCCGTCGGGGAGGACGGCCTGGGCCCGGACGCCGGCGGGGCAGGGGAGCAGGTCCTCCTCCCGGGCGTCGGGCAGCAGCCGGCGGACCGCGTCCGCGAAGGCCCGGCGGGACAGCGAGCGGTGCAGCTCGCCCGCGCCGTAGCGCCAGTGGCGGCGGGCTATCCGCCAGGAGCCGCGGAAGGCCAGCGTCCCGGCGAGCTCCGCGGGGCGCAGCGTGCGCCAGTCGTACCCCTCGCGGGCCAGCGCGGGGACGGCGTTCGGCCCGATGTGGACGGCGCCGTCGATGCCGCGGGTGAGGTGCACCCCCAGGAACGGGAACGCCGGGTCGGGCACCGGGTAGACCAGGCCGCGGACCAGGGCCGCGCGCTCCGGGGCGAGGGTGAAGTACTCACCGCGGAACGGCACGATCCGCATGCCCGGGGCGTCGCCGGCCAGCCGGGCGATCCGGTCGCAGTGCAGCCCGGCGCAGTTGACCAGGGCGCGGGCGCGGTAGACCGTGCCGCCGGCGGTGCGGACCGCGACCCGGCCGGGGCGGCGCCCGATGGCGGTGACCTCCTCGCCGAGGACGACCCGCGCGCCGTCCTCCTGGGCGAGCCGGCCCAACTCCCGGGCGACCGCGCCGAAGTCGCAGACGCCGGTCGTGCCGACGTGGATCGCGGCCAGGCCGCGCACCTCCGGCTCGTACGCGGCGATCTGGGCCGGGCCCAGCTCCCGGACCGGCAGCCCGTGCTCCCGGCCGCGCTGGATGAGGCCGTGCAGCCGGGGCAGCTCGCCGCGGTCGGTGGCGACGATCAGCTTGCCGGTGACCTCGTGCGGAATGTCATGCTCCGTGCAGAACTTGACCATTTCCGCCGCCCCTTGGAGGGCGAAGCGGGCCTTGAGCGAACCGGGTGGGTAGTAGATGCCGCTGTGGATCACCCCGCTGTTGCGCCCGGTCTGGTGGCGGGCCACACCGGGCTCCTTCTCCAGCACCACGACGCGTATGCCCGGCGCGGCGCGCGTGAGGGCACGGGCCGTGGAAAGCCCCACGATCCCGGCACCGATCACCAGCACATCGCAGTCGTACGCCGCCACTGCACCTCCCCAACCGCATGACCGCCGGCCCGCCCGTCGCCGCGGGCCCGCGCGTCATCGCCGACGCCGTAGTCCATCATGACGGGCGGCACCGACAATCCGCAGCGATCCAGCCTGACCTGCGAAGACGACCCGCGGCCGCGCACCCGCCCCGCGCAGGGCGCCCGATCTCCGTTCCCCGACCGCCACCCGCGGCCGCCCTCCGCGCCCGCCGGCTACGCCGGCGCCGCCAGCAACGGCCGCGCCCGCTCCCGGAGTTCGACCACCCGGGGCTCGTCCCCGTACGGCTCCAGGCGGTGCAGCAGGTCCCGGACGTACTCCGTGGTGCGGGCGGACGAGATGCGGCCGGCGACCTCGACGGCCCGGGTGCCGGCGGCGCACGCCGCGTCCAGATTGCCGGACTCCAGTTCGGCGACGGCCGACACGACGAGGCGCAGCCCGTGCGAGCGGACGAACTCCTCCGTCGGCCGGGAGAGCGCCTGCTCGGTGAAGCGCCGCACCTGACGGGGCAGCCGCAGGTCCCGGTAGCACTCGGCGGCGTCGGCGGCGAACCGCTCGTAGGAGTAGAAGTCCAACCAGGACGGGTCCGGGTCGCCGCTGCGGGAGCGCTCCAGCCAGCCCTCGGACGCCTTCAGCGCCACCTCGCAGGCGCGCGCCTCGCCGGCCTTGGCCTGCGCCCGCGCCTCCACCAGGCGGAAGAAGCTCATGGTGCGCGCGGTGGCCAGCCCGCGGTTGCGCTCCAGGGCGGCCTGGGCCAGGTCGACGCCCTCGTCGGCGAAGCCCCGGTAGGTCGCCTGGAGGGACATCGACGCGAGCACGTACCCGCCCAGGGGGACGTCCGCGGCGGCGCGGGCCAGCCGCAGCGCCTGGATGTAGTACCGCTGGGCGGCCTCCTGTTGGCCGGTGTCGAAGGCCATCCAGCCTGCCAGGCGGGTGAGTTCGGACGTCGCCCCGAAGAGCGCGCGGCCCACCTCGTCGCTGTACGAGGCGAGCAGCAGCGGCGCCGCGTCCACCCGGAGGCACTCCGGCACCATGGACGAACGCCAGTCCCCGCCACCGTACTTGGAGTCCCAGCGCCGGGCGTCCTCGGCCGCCTCGCGCAGCTTGGTGACGTCGCTGTGGCCGACGTGCTGCGGGGTCCCGGCGTCACCGGCGGCCGCGGCGTCCTTCTCCCGCGCCTCGGCCGTCTCCCGCGCCACCGAACTGTCGGTCGGCGATATCAGCCAACGGGAGGTGGGGGTCGCATACGCGCTGACCGCGAAGGATCCGGCCAGGCTCTGCCAGATGCCGCCGCCGTTGCCCCGCCGGCCGGCGAGATCGAGACGGTACAACTCGGTCGCTGAGCGCACCGCCGCGCCCACGTCACGGGGGAAGGCCAGCCCGACTTCGGGCGCCGGATCGGCATCGGCCAGGCCGATCTCGTGCAACGGCACCGGTCGCCCCAGCTTGCTGCCGATCGCGGACGCAATCAGATGGGGCGCGGCGCCCTGGGGCACCATGCCCTTGGAGACCCACCGGGCCACCGACGTCTTGTCGTAGCGAAGCGTCAGACCGCGTTGGGCACCCAGGTCGTTGACCCGGCGCGCCAGTCCGGCATTGCTGATCCCCGCGAGGGCGAGAACGGTGCCGAGCTTCTCGTTCGGCCCGCGTGTATCCCTGGACATGCGCACCCCTCGACACAGCGACAGCCGCCCCGTACCCCGGGGCATGCGTCCACCCAGAGTAGTTCGCCGGATCCCGACCGTTAAGGGTCGGTGTCTTGGATGGCGAGATTCGTGTTCAAACGGGGGTGCGGGAATTGGCATGTGCTCCGGGTACGTGTGCCCATGCGCCCGTCCGTGCGCGCTGGCCCCTCAACGCCCCCCGCGCTTCGATGAGTTCTGCGTGGGTCGGCCCGCTGTACTGGATCCAGTGGGCTGGGGGACACCGCCACCTCATTCCCCGCGGGTGGCGGTCCGGTCCGGGAGGCGCAGCCCGCTTCCCGGACCGTCGCGGGGACCGGGCGCCCACCCGGCCGCCGCGCCGCACGGCGGTCGAGTCCGGGACGCCGGCCGGGACCCAACTCGGCGGAACGGCACGGACTTTGGCCGAAAATCGACGGGTGGTGCTTTCGCGCCGTCGACCGCTCCGGGGGCCACACGGGGGGCCACCCGGGGCCGTTGCCCCGCACCGCGCCCGCCCGGCACCCGACCACCACACCCGCTCAACGCCGGCGCCGCGCACCGAAGGACCGCCCGCATACGGGCCGTCTCCGCAGCCGCCCGCAGGCCAGCGCCATGGCAGCATGGACCGCACGGCAGACTGGGGAATCCGCTGTGCGGGGCGGCCGCCGGCCACCCGGGCGGACGGGGAATCGGGTGGAGGCGGCGATGCGCTGGCTGGTGGGGTGGAGCAGTGCCGCGACCACCGACAAGGGGTGCCGCTCGCTGCTGCCGGTGGGCGCCCAACTCCTGTGGGGCGACCCCGATCCCCTCTGGGCGGTGGGCGATTGGCGGCCCCATGAGGTGCGCGTCGTGCAGGCCGACCCGGAGACCCGGCTCGCCGTCTTCGGGGTCTGCGGCGCCACCGACGACCAGTTGAAGGTCGGCCTGTTCGCCGCCCGCGGGGGCGCGCTGCGCCACCTCACCGCCTGGCCGGGCAGTTACACCGCCGTCGCCCAGGTGGGACGCCGGATCACCGTCACCGGGGACCTGGCCGGCGCCCGCCCCGTCTTCCACACCCGTTGGGCCGGCGGCACCGCGTACGCCACCGCCGCCCTGCCCCTCGCCGACCTCGTCGAGGCCAGCCTCGACGTCGGCCACCTGGCCGCGCTGCTGGCCTGCCCGGACGCCCCCGAGGCCCTCGGCACCGGCACCCCGTACGACGGCGTGCACCGCGTCCCACCCGGCCACGCCCTGGTGCTGCGCACCGGCACCAGCGAGCGCGCCTCCTACGAGCCGCCCGCCTCCCTCGCCGTCGCCACCCCCCAACTCGCCCCGGAACAGGCCGTGGACGGCGTCCGCGAGGCCCTGGTGGAGGCCGTCCGCGCCCGCCTGGCGGCCCCCCGCTTCGCCCCCGACCCGGACGGCCTGGACCGGCTCGACCCCGGCCCGGTGCCCGGCATGGGCCCCGCGGAGCGGCGCGCGGCGCGCGGCGGCCCGGCCCCCGGCATCGGCGCCGACCTCTCCGGGGGCAGCGCCTCCGGAACGCTCGCCCTCCTGGCCGCCGGACTCCCCGGCCAGCCAGGGAGGATCAACGGCCACGGCGAGCGCCTGTTGGCGGTGACCTTCAACGACCGCGCCACCCGGGGCGGTCAGGACGACCACGAGGCAGAACTGGAGCGCGCCCGCGGGATCGCCGAGAACCCCCGGCTGCACCACGTCGTCGTCGCGGCCGGCGAGGAGGCGCTCCCGTACACCGGCCTCGACGCCCTCCCGCTCACGGACGAGCCCGGCCCCGCGCTGGTCGTCGCCGGCCGGCACCGCAGCCGGCTGGTGTCCGGCGGCGCCGACCACTTCGTCGGGAACGGCGCCCGTCAGGTCCTCGACGCCCACCCGGCCCGCCTCGCCGACCTCCTCATGGACCGCCGCCGGCGCCATCTGCTGCGCCCGGTCACCGCGTTGGCCAGGGCGGACGGCCCGTCCGCGCACTCCGTCCTGGTCCCGTTCACCGTCTACCGGGCCGCCCGGAGGCTCGCCCGCACCCCCTACGCCACGGGGATCGCCGAGGCCGCCCGCCGCCTACGGGAGCGGGAGTTCGCCGACGAGCCGGTGGCCGGCGGTGCGGTGGACGCCTCGCTGGCCGCGCTCACCTGGTGCCGCCCCGGGCCCGCGGCCCGCTGGCTCACGGGGGAGGCGCTGGCCGAGGTGGCGGCGCGCCTCGGGGACGCGGCCCGCCGCTCGCCCGCCGCCGGCCGCCCCGGCGAGCGGCGGGCCCGGGCCGCGCTGGCCCGCCAGGCCGCCGACCACCGCATCTTCGAGCAGGCCGCCGAGGTCCGCAGCCAGCGGCTGCACGCCCCCTTCCTGGACAACCAGGTGGTGCTGGCCTGCCGCGCCCTGCCGGACACCCTCCGGGTGCAGCCCGGCGCCCGCGCGGCCGTCCTGCGCTCCGTCCTGACCGGCGCCGGCGTCCGGGACCTGCCGTCCGGTTGGGGTGCCGCCGCGTACCACCCGCACTCCGCCGCGGTCCGCGCCGGACTGCGCGCCGCCGCCGGCCAGTTGCTCCGGCTCTTCGACGCGCCCCTGCTCGCCGACGCCGGACTGATCGAGGCGCGGGTGGTCCGCAAGGCGCTCCGGGCGGCCGCCGAGGGCGCCCCGCTGCCCCTGGACGGGCTGGCCGACCTGGTCTCCACCGAGCTGTGGCTGCGCCGGCTGCTGGCCCGCCGCGGCTCGTGCTGGACGGGCGCGGAGGCGCCGCGCCAACGGGCCCTCGCCGGTGGCGTGGTGCCCCGCGCCCGGCTCGCCTGAGCTGCCCGACCGCCCGGCGCGGGCGGCCCGTTGGGAACGGCCCCGCCGCCCGTATTCCCGCAGGGCGGACGACCGGAGCACGGCCCCGCCCCGGTGCTCCCGGCAGAACGGCGCACCAACCCGGCGCACGGTCTTCCCCGCGCGCCCAGGGCCGGGGCGCACACCGGCGCACATTCCGACGTGACTGCCATTACCGCGCCCCGCTACTGGGCGGTGGCCGGCTCGCCCGCCACCGCCCGTTCCCTCACCGGCAGTTGATCTGCGACCGCGCCCAGTCCCCCAGCGCCACCAGATCGCCCGCGCTCTCCGGCTCGACCACCAGGCGCAGCGTCTTGCGCCCGGCCAACGGGACGTGCACCGGCACCGCCGGCTGCCCGCCGTGCACCACGGCCGACCGCCACAGCCGGACCCCGTCCGCGTACACCGAGAAGCGCAGCGCGCCCAGCCCCAGGCTGAGGTCGTCGACGCCGGCCACCGCGTCGTACGCGGTGCACTGCCGGTTGAGGTCGATGACCACGGAGGACGACGCGTGCACGCTCACCCCGTGGGGATAGGCCGTGCCGCCGATGCTCGGGTGGTTCCGCTTCCACAGCCAACTGCTGTCGAAGGCGCGGATCTCCGGCTTGGTGCCGTCGCCCGCGAAGTCGTACGGCAACGCGTTGACCTGATACGACGTCGACGGCGGTGTGGGCGTGGACGTCGGGGTCGGGGTCGGGGTGGGCGTCGGAGTCGGAGTCGGTGTCGGCGTGGGCTTCGGTGGTGTCGGCGTCGGAGTCGGTGTCGGCTTCGGGGTCGGGGTCGGCGTGGGGGCGGGCTTCGGCGGCGCCGGCGTGGGCCTGGGCGGCGCGGGCGTCGGGCTGGGCTTCGGGGCCGGGGCGCTCACCGGGGGCCGCGGCGGGTGGGACGGCGGGGGAGTCGGCTCCACGGCCGGCACCGAGGGTGCCGGCGGCTGCGCCCGCGGCTTCGGGCCCGGCTGCGACGACCCGGACAGCGCGAACGCCAGCGCCGCGCCCGCCACGACCACCAACCCGGCCCCGACGGCGACCTTCACCGGCGCGGCCAACCCCTCGCCCACGGCCGCCCCGCCGGAGCCAGCGGACGCACCGGACCCCGCGGCGGTCCCGCCGGCGCCGGCGGCCGTCCCGGACCCGGAGCCCGAGGCGGCCGCGGCCACCCCGGCGCTCGCCGCGGCCCCGGCCCCGGCGACGCCGGCCACCGCCGCGGCACCCTTGATCGCGTACCCGGCCGCGAACCAACCGATGACCGCGACCGGCAGCACCGCACCGATCCGCTGGTTGAGATCCGCGACCTCCAGGGCCGCGCCGCGGCACCGGGCGCACTCGTCCAGGTGCTTGCGCAGCCCCCGCTCGGCCCGCATCCGCAGCCCGCCCCGGGCGTACGCGCCGAGCCGGTCGGCGTAGCGCGCGCAGTCGCCGCCCGAGGTCAGCGACTGGCTCACATGGGCCTGCAGATACGCCTGCTTGAGCCCCTCCCGGGCCCGGTGCGCGAGGACGGCGGTGGCGTTGGCGGTCAGCCCGAGCAGCGGCGCGACCTCGCTCGGCGACTCGTCCTCGATGGTGGTGTGCCACAACACCGTTTGGTAGCGCTCCGGCAGGCTCTGGAACGCCCGCACCGCCATCGTCTGCTCGGCCTCGTGCATCGCCCGGACGTCCGCGCCGAGGTCCAGGGTGTCGTCGTCCAGGGACGAGCCGGCCGCGGTCACCGCGAACACCGCGAAGTCCTCGACCAGGTGCTCCCGCCGGGCGGTCTTCGCCCAGACCGCGGCGACCCGCCGGACGGTCGTCAACAGATAGGCGCGCACCGCCGAATCCGGCCCCGCCCCGCCGCGCACCGCCTGGAGGGTGCGCGCGAACACCTCGCCGGTCAGGTCCTCCGCGGTGTGGGCATCCCGGCAGCAGCTACGCGCGTACCGGCGCACCGCCTCGGCGTGCCGGCGGTAGAGCTCCTCGTAGGCGCTGTCGTCGCCGGCCCGCATGGCGGCCACCAACTGGGCGTCGGACGGCGGCAGTCCGGCCTCGACGCCCTCAGCGGTCGGTTCGGCCTCCGCCGGCCGTGCCCGTCGCCGGGAGTGCCTGCGCTGCGCCGGCACGCTGGGCCCGGCGCCCTCCGGACCGGCCGCCGGGGGCGTCGCCCCCAACGGCCCGGACTGGCCCGGCACCTGACCCGACACTGCGCCCGCGCCCTCGCCGCGCCGCTCGTCCCGCCCGTCAACGCCCATCGCCCAGGCCCCCGAACCCACCGTCACACCGCAACACCGCGCAAGCGTGCCACACCCGGGGCCCGAGCTTCAGGGCCCGGGTGGGCAACCACCCCTCCGGGGCGCCCGTACTGACGTTCACCGGCAGCGGTCCGCCCGCCCCGGCCGCACCACACCAGCCCCGGCCACCGCATCCGGAACACCCGCCCCGGAAACCCCGGGCCCACGGCCCGCCCCTACGGGCAGCCCTGGCACGCCCGTTACGCCCGGCGACGCGACGACCGCCCCCGCTGACCCACCCCAACGCCAAGCACCGCCCGCCCGCGCGCCTCCGTGCCGTATGCACCGCGCCGCCGGGCCGGCCGCCCCGCATCAGGTGGTGGGACGTGACCGCAGCCCTTCCAGCAGGATCTCCAACAGCCGTGCGGCGGCGGCCTGTTGCTGTCCCGGATCCGGCAGCGCCGGCGCGCCCGTGGCGATCACCAGCAGTACATCGGAGACCGTGACGTCGACCCGCAGCGCACCGGCCGCCCTGGCCCGCTCCACCAGCCGTCCGACGACCTCCAACAACGCCTGCCCGCCCGGCATCTCCTCGGTGCCGGTGCCGGTGCCGGTGCCGGGACGCGCCGCGTCCGCCTCGCCCGGCGCGGCCCGCTGCAACGGCACCCGCGCCTCGGTCCCGCCCTCCGGCACCCGGACCTCGCCCAGGCCGTCGGGCACCCGCTCCTCGCCCGGGCCGACCCGCAGGATGCCCGGCGGCAGCAGCCGCCCCGCCCCCGAGGCCACCGACGTCCGCAGGAACCGCGCCAGCGCCGACCACGGGTCGTCCTCCTGACCCAGCGCGGCCCGCGCCTGCTCGGTCAGCCGGGAGGTCTCCTCCTCGGCTATCCGCCGGACCAGGACGTCCTTGCTCGGGAAGCGGCGGTAGACCGTCCCGACCCCGACCCGGGCCCGCCGCGCCACGTCCTCCATCGGCGCGCCGTACCCCAGCTCGCCGAAGACCTCGCGCGCCGCGCGCAGCACGTGCTCCAAATTGCGCTGGGCGTCGACCCGCAGCGGTGCGCTCCGACCGTTGGCGCCGGTCGCGGCGCCCGTTCCCTTGCCCCCGGCGCCGTTGGCACCGTCGGAAGCGGCGGTCACGGTGACCGCCGTCGGCCATTGAGAGCCCTGAATGTGCATATGTGATCCCCCGGTAATGACGTCTCCCCCCGGAGACTCCCCGCCCTGACGGCCGGGGTGACCCGACGAAAGGGTGCACCCCAACGAGATACGAACATAGTTGAGCCCGCGTCAAGATTGAAGAGGGTCCTCCGCCTACTACGCCCCCCGATCGGCCTAATGGGCCGGATTCGCTCGGCGCCCCCTTCCTCCCGCCTCGCGCCCATCTCCGGCTGACCAGCGTACTTCGCAACGGTGATGTGGAATGTCCCGCTCCGCACCACCGCCGGGTACCGGCCATACTTTTCGACCGACCTGTGGACAAAGCCGTTGCGGCAGTGCGTCATGGAACAGTGCTGTGCGCTCCGGGGGCACAGCGCCCGTAGCGGGTGGCCGCGCCGCCGGCCCGGCCGCCCGCTCGGTGGCGCCCCGGCCTGGTCGACACCGCGAGGAGAACCTCTGTGAAGACTGTGTCTTCGGAGCATTCGGACGCCGTGGCGCGCATTCTCGTGGTCGGCGGTGGCTACGTGGGGATGTACACCGCCCTGCGGCTGCAGCGCACGCTCAAGCAGGAACTGCGGCAGGGCACGGTCGAGATCGTCATCGTCGACCCCGACCCGTACATGACGTACCAGCCATTCCTGCCGGAGGCCGCCGCCGGCTCCATCTCCCCGCGCCACGTCGTCGTCCCGCTGCGCCGCGTGCTGCCGCACTGCACCGTCGTCATCGGCGAGGTCACCGCCATCGACCACGACGAACGGAAGGCGACCCTCACCACCCTGGCCGCGCGGGAGACCGGCGACGCCGCCCACACCCTCGCCTACGACGAGCTGATCCTCGCGCCCGGATCGATCTCGCGCGCCCTCCCCGTCCCCGGCCTCGCCGACGTCGGCATCGGCTTCAAGACCGTCGAGGAGGCCATCGGACTGCGCAACCACGTCCTCGAACAGCTCGACATCGCCTCCTCCACCCGCGACCCCGAGGTCCGCGACGCGGCGCTGACCTTCGTCTTCGTCGGCGGCGGCTACGCGGGCGTGGAGGCGCTGGCCGAACTGGAGGACATGGCCCGCTACGCCGTCCGCTACTACCACAACATCCAGTCCGAGGACATGAAGTGGATCCTGGTCGAGGCCACCGACCGGATCCTGCCCGAGGTCGGACCCGAGTTGGGCCGCTACGCCGTCCGCGAGCTGCGCGCCCGCAACATCGACGTCCGGCTCACGACCCGCCTGGACTCCTGCGAACGGCGCCTGATCCGGCTCAGCGACGGCTCCCGCTTCCCCGCCCGGACGCTGGTGTGGACCGCCGGCGTCAAGCCCCACCCCATCGTCGCCGCCAGCGGTCTGCCACTGGCCGGCCACGGCCGCCTCAAGTGCACCGCCGCGCTTCAGGTGGACGGCGCGGAGCACGCCTGGTCGGCCGGGGACGCGGCGGCCGTACCGGACCTGACCGCGCCCCTGCCCGCCACCTCGGACGCCCCGCGCACCCTCTGCGCCCCCAACGCCCAGCACGCCGTCCGCCAGGCCAAGACGCTCGCCGCGAACCTCACCGCCGCCCTGCGCGGCGGCGAGCTCCACAACTACCGCCACAAATACGTCGGTTCGGTGGCCTCGCTCGGCCTGCACAAGGGCGTCGCGCACGTCTACGGACGCAAACTCAAGGGCTATCCCGCGTGGTTCATGCACCGCGCCTACCACCTCAGCCGGGTGCCCACCTTCAACCGCAAGGCCCGCATCCTCGCCGAATGGACCCTGGCCGGACTGTTCAAGCGGGAGATCGTCTCCCTCGGCTCGCTGGAGAACCCGCGCGCCGAATTCGAACTCGCCGCGGGCACCGGCCGGCACAACGAAGCCAGTTGACCGACCGCCCCACCAGGGACGTTGACCGCCCGCCCGACCGATGCCGGCCGGCCACCGCGGTACCGGGAACTACGCCCGCGCGCCCGGCGTCTGACGGATGACCGTCCAGTCGGCCACACTGGACGTGTGACCATGGGTGGGCTCGTATCTGCGAAGAGTGACAATCACGAGGATTCAGGACGTTTGCTGCATTCCACCAGAGGGTGCCGACAGCGCCCCCAGCCACGCCACGGGGCGCTCCCCCATGCCAACGGCCCGACCCCGCGCGACGACGCGAAGTAAGAGGTATCCCTCCGTGATCTTCACGCGCTGGAGCGCCAAATTCCCGGGTACCCAGCGGCGCACCGCCGCCCGGGCCGACCGCGCCGCCCCGTCGACCACCCCGCCCGCCGGGCCCACCGCACACTCGGCCACGCCCGCCCCCACCGGCGACACGGCCGCCGGCCCGCCCGGCACCGTCCCCGCGGCCCGCGCCGAGGGCACCGCCGGCGAGGACGCCCCGCCGCACGCCACCCCGCCCACCGTCGACGCGCTCTCCGTCCACGACATCCTCGGCACCATCCCCGCCCTGGTCGCCGTCGTCTACGGCCCCGAGCACCGGATCGCCTACGTCAACGGCGCCTACGCCGGCGTCTTCGGCCCCCGCCCCGCCGGCCGCACCGCCCGCGAGGCCCTGCCCGAGCTCGGCGAACTGGGCCTGCTGCCCCTGATGGACCAGGTCCTGCGCAGCGGCAAGCCACGCACCGTCAAGTCCCGCAAGGTCCCCGCCGGCGCCGGCGGCGACCGCACCCGCGACGGCTACTACACCTTCACCTGCACCCCCATCGAGGTCGCCGACAGCGGCCCGGCCCCCGACCCGGAGGTCGCCTGCGTCGCCCCGCACAAGGGCGTCCTGGTCTTCGGCGCCGAGGTCACCGACCAGATCGAGTCCGCCGAGCGGCTCCGCGCCAGCGAGGCCCGCCAGCGCGCCGCCGCCGTCACCCTCCAACGCTCCCTGCTCCCCCAGGAACTGGAACAGCCCGACGACCTGCGCGTCGCCGCCACCTACCAACCCGGCGGCACCGACGCCGCGGTCGGCGGCGACTGGTACGACGTCATCACCCTCGGCGCCGGCCGCACCGCACTCGTCATCGGCGACGTCATGGGCCGCGGGGTGCGCGCCGCCGCCGTCATGGGCCAACTCCGCACCGCCGTCCGCGCCTACGCCCGCCTCGACCTCCCGCCCCACGAGGTGCTCCAACTCCTCGACGGCCTGGCCGCCGAGATCGACGCCAGCCAGATCGCCACCTGCGTCTACGCCGTCCACGACCCCAACGAAGGCCGCCTGGTCTACGCCTCGGCCGGCCACCTGCCGATGCTCGTCCGCGACGCCGACGGCACCGTCCGCCGCGCCGCCGAACCGACCGGCCCGCCCCTGGGCACCGGCGGCTGGCTGCACACCTCCGGCACCGTCCCGCTCGGCCCCGGCAGCAGCGCCGTCCTCTATACGGACGGCCTCGTCGAGCGCCGCGACAAGGACATCGACGAGGGCGTCGCCGGCCTGGAACGCGCCTTCGCCGGCGCCACCGGCGCCCCCGACATCGTCTGCGACCGGCTGCTGCGCTCCCTGGGCATCACCGCCACCCACGACGACGACGTCGCCATCCTCGTCATCCAGAACCCGGTTCGCACCGGCCACGACGCCGAGCTGTTCCACAACGCCGCGCTCGAACTCCACGGCGGCACCGAGGCCGCGCCCCGGGCCCGCGCCTTCGCCTCCGGCGTCCTCGCCTCCTGGCGCTTCTCCCCCGAACTCCACGACCTCGGCGTGCTGGCCGCCAGCGAACTCGTCGCCAACTCCCTCCAGCACGGCACCCCGCCGATGCGCCTACGCCTGCGCCGCACCGACCGCCGCCTGATCATCGAGGTCACCGACGGCGACGACCACCTGCCCCGCCGCCGTCGGGCCGAGCCCGTCGACGAGACCGGCCGCGGCATCTCCATCGTCGCCACCATCGCCTCGTCCTGGGGCTCCCGCCGGACCCCGGGCGGCGGCAAGGCGGTCTGGTGCGAATTCGCCCTGCCCAAGAGCTGATCCCCGGCCCGCGGCCCACTACCGGGGCCGCCCGGCCGGGGCGGGGCCGTGCCACCGACGGCCGCCGCCCCTGGAACGCGCCTCAGATCAGACGGCTGCGGCCACCGGCTCGGCCTCCACCCGCTGCGCCGGCACGGCCGCCCGGTACGGCTGGTCCTGCGCCGGAGTGAGCATCCGCCCCAGCCGCAGCGCCAGCACCGTGATCCCCACCGCGCACATCGTCAACATCGCGATGTACGCGACATGCATCCCGTGCCCGACCATCAGCGCCCCGACGGCCGGCCCGACCGCCAACGCCAACTGCTTGACCAGCGCGAACGCCGAGTTGTACTGACCGATCAGCGAGGCCGGCGCCAGATCCGCCACCAACGGCGACACCGTCGGCGACAGCAGCGACTCCCCGACGCCGAACAGCGCGTACGTGGAGATCAGCAGCACCGTCGCCACCACCTGCGCCCCATGCACCAGCCCGGACAGCCCGGCGGCGATCCACGCCACCGTCCATATCAGCCCCACCAGCGCCATCACCCGGCTCCGGCGCCGCCGCTCGACCAGCCTCAGCACCACGAACTGCGCCGCCACGATCGCCGCGGTGTTGGCCGCCAGGGCGATGCCCAACGTGGCCGGCTCGATCCGGGTGACCTCCGTGGCGTACGCCGCCAGCCCCGACTCGAACTGCCCGTAGCAGGCGAAGAACAGCACGAAGCCCAGCACGCACAGCCACACCATCCGCCGGTCGCCGAACAGCGTCCGCCAGGCGCCCGCAGCCCGATCCGCGGACGGCACCGCGTCCTCGACCTTCGGCGCCCGCGGCAGCCGCACGGTCGCGATCGCCGCACCCAGCACCAGGAACATCACGGCCTCGATGGCGAACAGCCGCACAAAGCTGGACGCGTGCGCCTCGTCCACCAACTGACCGCCGACCAGGCCGCCGATCCCCAGCCCCAGGTTGTTCAGGAAGAACTGGGTGGCGAACGCCCGCGAGCGGGTCACCGTCGTCGAGCACCACACGATCATCGTGGCGAGCGCGGGCTGGATCACCGCTATACCGGCACCGAGCGCCGCCGCCGACGCGATCACCATCGGCTCGCTCGCCGACAGCCCGATCCCCAGCGAACCGACGGCCGCCGAGACCGTACCGACGACGGCCACCGGCAGCGGCCCCCGCCGGTCGATGGCCCGGCCCGTCAGCGGCAGCACGACCAGCGCGGAGATCGCCAGCATCGCCAGCACCACACCAGCCGTACTCGCACCGAGATGCCGCACGTTCGCCACGTAGACGTACAGATACGGCACGGTGAAGCCGTTGCCGAACGCGCTCAGCGCGTTCCCCAGCTGGATCCGGCGCAGCGCGGCGCCCATCGCGGTGGTCACACTCACCTACCTAGGTCAGGTCGCAAAGATGGATAACGAGTAAGGAACCCCCCGGGCCGAGCCGAGGAACGGTGCGGGACGTCCAAGACCGGACAGTCACACCCTCAAGACTTCGACCCTAAAGTTCGAAGCTAAAGACTACATGACGAAGAACTTCAACGCCAATGACTTCCGTGTCATACTTCGCCGCATGCCAGAGCCCGCAGAACCGGCCGCCGGGCCGAGCGCCGAGCCGAGCCTTGAGGAACAGATCGCGGCCTACCAGCGCGAGTTCCAGGACCTCGACCCCCAGGTCGAGAAGGTCGTCTCCGCACTCCAGCGCCTCAACCGACGGATGAACGTCGCCTACGGACGCCAGACCGCCACGCTCGGCATGAGCAACGCCGAATGGGAGGTCCTCAAGGCCCTCGTCGTCTCCGGGGCGCCCTACCGCATGGGGCCCGGCGAACTGGCCAAACACCTCGGCCTCACCCCGGCCGCCATGACCCACCGCATCGACCGCATGGCGAACGAGGGCCTGGTGACCCGTGAGCGCGACGAGACCAACCGCGTACGCGTCATCGTCGAGCTGACCCACGAGGGCCGCGAGAAGTGGCTGGAGGCGATGCGCCTGGCCACGGTTTTCGAGGAGGAGCTCCTCCAGGACTTCTCCGGCGACGAACGCCGCATCCTCGGCGACGCGTTGACCCGCCTGCTGCGCCGGGTCGAGGCCGCCCAGCCGGACGCCGAAGGTCGCCTCAGCGACCTCGACTGACCCAGGTTGACACACCCTCCCCCGATCCGTAGTGTTCTCCGAGTTGCCAAAGAGCCGGAACGGTTCTGCGGTGACCATCCCGCCGCTTCGCGGCACCTCACTACTGCACGGCCCTTCAACGGGATTGAATTCCGCATGTCGAAATTCATTCCGGGCGTCTGATTAGGCGTCACCGAGGAATTCCGCTAACGTAGTGATCACCTCGCCGACGGGGAATCGGAACGAAATTCGAACCGACCGCAGCTCCTCCTGGAGCCGCCCGGAACGAAAGAAGATCTGATAAAGTCGGAAAGGCCGAAAAGCGAAAGCGAAGCGGTCGAACCCCGCTCCAACGGGGGGCCGGAGACGGAAACGGATCTGGTAAGGTTGGAACCGCGAAGAAACCGAAAGGTCGAATCGCACCGGCGAAAATCAGGGCCGAAAGGATCTGATAGAGTCGGAGACGCAAGACTGAAGGGAAGCGCCCGGAGGAAGCCCGCGAGGGCAGGCCGAAGGAAGCGTCCGTTCCTTGAGAACTCAACAGCGTGCCAAAAGTCAACGCCAGATATGTTGATACCCCGTTCCCCACATCGTGGGGGATGAGGTTCCTTTGAAAAGTCCTTCCAAGTTTCTTGGGAGGCGCACACAGCGAGGACGCTGTGAACCACGGGGATTATTCCTCCTTGTGGTTCCGCTCAACGCGAGTGTCTCACCGGCGGTTTTTAGTTAAACGCAGTCGGGTAAAGCATTCACGGAGAGTTTGATCCTGGCTCAGGACGAACGCTGGCGGCGTGCTTAACACATGCAAGTCGAACGATGAACCTCTTTCGGGAGGGGATTAGTGGCGAACGGGTGAGTAACACGTGGGCAATCTGCCCTTCACTCTGGGACAAGCCCTGGAAACGGGGTCTAATACCGGATATGACACGGGATCGCATGGTTTCGTGTGGAAAGCTCCGGCGGTGAAGGATGAGCCCGCGGCCTATCAGCTTGTTGGTGGGGTGATGGCCTACCAAGGCGACGACGGGTAGCCGGCCTGAGAGGGCGACCGGCCACACTGGGACTGAGACACGGCCCAGACTCCTACGGGAGGCAGCAGTGGGGAATATTGCACAATGGGCGAAAGCCTGATGCAGCGACGCCGCGTGAGGGATGACGGCCTTCGGGTTGTAAACCTCTTTCAGCAGGGAAGAAGCGAGAGTGACGGTACCTGCAGAAGAAGCGCCGGCTAACTACGTGCCAGCAGCCGCGGTAATACGTAGGGCGCAAGCGTTGTCCGGAATTATTGGGCGTAAAGAGCTCGTAGGCGGCTTGTCGCGTCGGATGTGAAAGCCCGGGGCTTAACCCCGGGTCTGCATTCGATACGGGCAGGCTAGAGTTCGGTAGGGGAGATCGGAATTCCTGGTGTAGCGGTGAAATGCGCAGATATCAGGAGGAACACCGGTGGCGAAGGCGGATCTCTGGGCCGATACTGACGCTGAGGAGCGAAAGCGTGGGGAGCGAACAGGATTAGATACCCTGGTAGTCCACGCCGTAAACGTTGGGAACTAGGTGTGGGCGACATTCCACGTCGTCCGTGCCGCAGCTAACGCATTAAGTTCCCCGCCTGGGGAGTACGGCCGCAAGGCTAAAACTCAAAGGAATTGACGGGGGCCCGCACAAGCAGCGGAGCATGTGGCTTAATTCGACGCAACGCGAAGAACCTTACCAAGGCTTGACATACACCGGAAACGGCCAGAGATGGTCGCCCCCTTGTGGTCGGTGTACAGGTGGTGCATGGCTGTCGTCAGCTCGTGTCGTGAGATGTTGGGTTAAGTCCCGCAACGAGCGCAACCCTTGTTCTGTGTTGCCAGCATGCCTTTCGGGGTGATGGGGACTCACAGGAGACTGCCGGGGTCAACTCGGAGGAAGGTGGGGACGACGTCAAGTCATCATGCCCCTTATGTCTTGGGCTGCACACGTGCTACAATGGCCGGTACAATGAGCTGCGATGCCGTGAGGTGGAGCGAATCTCAAAAAGCCGGTCTCAGTTCGGATTGGGGTCTGCAACTCGACCCCATGAAGTCGGAGTTGCTAGTAATCGCAGATCAGCATTGCTGCGGTGAATACGTTCCCGGGCCTTGTACACACCGCCCGTCACGTCACGAAAGTCGGTAACACCCGAAGCCGGTGGCCCAACCCCTTGTGGGAGGGAATCGTCGAAGGTGGGACTGGCGATTGGGACGAAGTCGTAACAAGGTAGCCGTACCGGAAGGTGCGGCTGGATCACCTCCTTTCTAAGGAGCACTTCTTACCAAGTTTTGTGCTTGGTCAGGGGCCAGTACATCGGCGAGTGTCTGATGCTGGTTGCTCATGGGTGGAACGTTGACTATTCGGCACGATCGGTTTGGGACTGTTAGTACTGCTTCGGCGTGGAACGCGGGGTCTTGGCTGGTTGTGTTGGGCGCGCTGTTGGGTGTCTGAGGGTGCGAGCGTTGCTCGTCCTTCGGTGTGCCGGTCCCGGTGTAGGTCTGCTTGGTGCAGGTTGTGACGGGTGGCTGGTCGTTGTTTGAGAACTGCACAGTGGACGCGAGCATCTGTGGCCAAGTTTTTAAGGGCGCACGGTGGATGCCTTGGCACCAGGAACCGATGAAGGACGTGGGAGGCCGCGATAGGCCCCGGGGAGCTGTCAACCGAGCTTTGATCCGGGGGTGTCCGAATGGGGAAACCCGGCAGTCGTCATGGGCTGTCACCCGCTGCTGAACACATAGGCAGTGTGGAGGGAACGCGGGGAAGTGAAACATCTCAGTACCCGCAGGAAGAGAAAACAACCGTGATTCCGGGAGTAGTGGCGAGCGAAACTGGATGAGGCTAAACCGTATTGGTGTGATACCCGGCAGGGGTTGCCAGTGCGGGGTTGTGGGAGCTTTCTTGATCGGTCTGCCGGCCGGTCGGTGAGTCAGAAACCGTTGATGTAGGCGAAGGACATGCGAAAGGTCCGGCGTAGAGGGTAAGACCCCCGTAGCTGAAACGTCAGCGGCTTGCTTGAGAGCCACCCAAGTAGCACGGGGCCCGAGAAATCCCGTGTGAATCTGGCGGGACCACCCGTTAAGCCTAAATATTCCCTGGTGACCGATAGCGGATAGTACCGTGAGGGAATGGTGAAAAGTACCGCGGGAGCGGAGTGAAATAGTACCTGAAACCGTGTGCCTACAAGCCGTGGGAGCGTCGCGCAGAGACTTTGTTTCTGCGTCGTGACTGCGTGCCTTTTGAAGAATGAGCCTGCGAGTTAGCGGTGTGTAGCGAGGTTAACCCGTGTGGGGAAGCCGTAGCGAAAGCGAGTCCGAAGAGGGCGTTGAGTTGCACGCTCTAGACCCGAAGCGGAGTGATCTAGCCATGGGCAGGTTGAAGCGGAGGTAAGACTTCGTGGAGGACCGAACCCACCAGGGTTGAAAACCTGGGGGATGACCTGTGGTTAGGGGTGAAAGGCCAATCAAACTCCGTGATAGCTGGTTCTCCCCGAAATGCATTTAGGTGCAGCGTCGTGTGTTTCTTGCCGGAGGTAGAGCACTGGATAGGCGATGGGCCCTACCGGGTTACTGACCTTAGCCAAACTCCGAATGCCGGTAAGTGAGAGCGCGGCAGTGAGACTGTGGGGGATAAGCTCCATGGTCGAGAGGGAAACAGCCCAGAGCATCGACTAAGGCCCCTAAGCGTGTGCTAAGTGGGAAAGGATGTGGAGTCGCAGAGACAACCAGGAGGTTGGCTTAGAAGCAGCCATCCTTGAAAGAGTGCGTAATAGCTCACTGGTCAAGTGATTCTGCGCCGACAATGTAGCGGGGCTCAAGTACACCGCCGAAGTCGTGTCATTGCCATGAGAGCCCTAACGGGTGTGGTGATGGGTAGGGGAGCGTCGTGTGCCGGGTGAAGCAGCCGTGGAAACGAGTTGTGGACGGTTCACGAGTGAGAATGCAGGCATGAGTAGCGATACAAGAGTGGGAAACTCTTGCGCCGATTGACTAAGGGTTCCTGGGTCAAGCTGATCTGCCCAGGGTAAGTCGGGACCTAAGGCGAGGCCGACAGGCGTAGTCGATGGACAACCGGTTGATATTCCGGTACCCGCTTTGGAGCGCCCAATACTGAATCAGGCGATGCTAAGTCCGTGAAGCCGCCCTGGAGCCTTCGGGCAAAGGGGAGTGGTGGAGCCGACGGACCAGACTTGTAGTAGGTAAGCGATGGGGTGACGCAGGAAGGTAGTCCAGCCCGGGCGGTGGTTGTCCCGGGGTAAGGGTGTAGGCCGTGTGGTAGGTAAATCCGTCACATGTTAAGGCTGAGACCTGATGCCGAGCCGATTGTGGTGAAGTGGATGATCCTATGCTGTCGAGAAAAGCCTCTAGCGAGCTTCATGGCGGCCCGTACCCTAAACCGACTCAGGTGGTCAGGTAGAGAATACCGAGGCGTTCGGGTGAACTATGGTTAAGGAACTCGGCAAAATGCCCCCGTAACTTCGGGAGAAGGGGGGCCATTTCTGGTGATGACATTTTCTGTCTGAGCTGGGGGTGGCCGCAGAGACCAGCGAGAAGCGACTGTTTACTAAAAACACAGGTCCGTGCGAAGCCGTAAGGCGATGTATACGGACTGACGCCTGCCCGGTGCTGGAACGTTAAGGGGACCGGTTAGTCTGGATTCGTTCAGGCGAAGCTGAGAACTTAAGCGCCAGTAAACGGCGGTGGTAACTATAACCATCCTAAGGTAGCGAAATTCCTTGTCGGGTAAGTTCCGACCTGCACGAATGGCGTAACGACTTCTCGACTGTCTCAACCATAGGCCCGGTGAAATTGCATTACGAGTAAAGATGCTCGTTTCGCGCAGCAGGACGGAAAGACCCCGGGACCTTTACTATAGCTTGATATTGGTGTTCGGTTCGGCTTGTGTAGGATAGGTGGGAGACTGTGAAGCGCCAACGCCAGTTGGTGTGGAGTCGTTGTTGAAATACCACTCTGGTCGTGCTGGATGTCTAACCTGGGTCCGTGATCCGGATCAGGGACAGTGTCTGGTGGGTAGTTTAACTGGGGCGGTTGCCTCCTAAAGGGTAACGGAGGCGCCCAAAGGTTCCCTCAGCCTGGTTGGTAATCAGGTGTTGAGTGTAAGTGCACAAGGGAGCTTGACTGTGAGACTGACGGGTCGAGCAGGTACGAAAGTAGGGACTAGTGATCCGGCGGTGGCTTGTGGAAGCGCCGTCGCTCAACGGATAAAAGGTACCCCGGGGATAACAGGCTGATCTTCCCCAAGAGTCCATATCGACGGGATGGTTTGGCACCTCGATGTCGGCTCGTCGCATCCTGGGGCTGGAGTCGGTCCCAAGGGTTGGGCTGTTCGCCCATTAAAGCGGTACGCGAGCTGGGTTTAGAACGTCGTGAGACAGTTCGGTCCCTATCCGCTGCGCGCGTAGGAGTCTTGAGAAGGGCTGTCCCTAGTACGAGAGGACCGGGACGGACGGACCTCTGGTGTGCCAGTTGTTCTGCCAAGGGCATGGCTGGTTGGCTACGTTCGGAAAGGATAACCGCTGAAAGCATCTAAGCGGGAAGCCTGCTTCGAGATGAGGGCTCCCTCCCACTTGATGGGGTAAGGCTCCCAGTAGATGACTGGGTTGATAGGCCAGATATGGAAGCATCGTAAGGTGTGGAGTTGACTGGTACTAATAGGCCGAGGGCTTGTCCTCAGTTGCTCGCGTCCACTGTGTTGGTTCTGAAGCCACGAACAGACCAACGGTTGTTCTAAGTTTCATAGTGTTTCGGTGGTTTTAGCGTTAGGGAAACGCCCGGTTACATTTCGAACCCGGAAGCTAAGCCTTTCAGCGCCGATGGTACTGCAGGGGGGACCCTGTGGGAGAGTAGGACGCCGCCGAACTTCTTTTATGGCTCCGGCCCTTGAACCTTATTGTGGTTCGGGGGCCGGAGCCTTTTTTGCGTTGTGCTGCCGGGCGGTAGGTAGGCTCGGGAGATGCGCTACGACCTGATCATTTTCGACAATGACGGTGTCCTGGTGGACAGCGAACCGATCTCCAATCAGATCCTCGCTGGGTACCTCACCGAATTGGGGCACCCGACCACGTACCAGGAATCGTTGCGTGACTTCATGGGCGGGTCGGTGCAGCGCATCCGCGACATGGTGCGGGACAGGTCCGGGCGGGCGTTGCCGACGGACTTCGAGGCCAGTTTTCATGCGCTGGTCTTTGCGGAGTTCCGCAGGCGGCTGCAACCGGTGCCCGGGGTGGAGGCGGTGCTGGGGAAGTTGGCGGCCGACGGCGTGGCGTACTGCGTCGGATCGTCGGGGAGCCATGAGCGGATACGGGTGGCGTTGACGAAGACCGGGCTGCTTGAGCACTTCGGAGCGGGGCGAGTCTTTTCGTCGCAGGACGTGGGGCGTGGAAAGCCGGCGCCCGATCTTTTTCTGCACGCGGCGCGGGAGATGGGCGTCGCACCCGGGCGGTGCGCGGTGGTCGAGGACAGCCCGCTGGGGGTGCGGGCGGCGGTGGCCGCCGGGATGGACGTGTACGGGTTCACGGCGATGACGCCGGCGGCGAAGCTGGCGGAGGCCGGGGCCACCGCACTGTTCTCCGACATGACGAAGCTGCCGCAACTGTTGCAGTAGGTGCGGTAACTGCCCTGGCAGTAGGGGGAATTGGGCGTGTGATCCATCTACCCAGCGGTAGTGAGGAGTTCTAGGCTGGCGCGCCATGACGCCCCCTCACATGGTGGGAGCGCGGCTGCGGCACGGCCGGATCGCGCTCGCCCTCAGCTTCTTCGTCCAGGGGGCGGTCTTCGCCCTGCTCGTGACCCGGATACCGGCGGTGCAGGTGCGCTACGGGATCTCGGACGCGCTGCTGCCGGCCTTCCTGGCGGCCGTTCCGGTGCTCGCCGGCGTCGGCAGCGTCGCCACCGAGCATCTGGTGAGGCGGGTGCGGCCCGGCACGGTGTTGCGCAGTGTGCAGCCCGTGGTGTGCCTGGCGCTGCTGGCCGTCGGCGCGGTCGGCTCGCTGGCCCAAGTGGCCGTGGCACTGGCCGTGTTCGGGCTGATGGTCGGGGCCCTGGACGCGTCGATGAACATGCTCGGGGTGAGCCTCCAACGGGCGTACGGCCGCAGCATCATGCTCGGCTTCCACGCCGCGTACAGCCTCGGCGGGATCGTCGGGGCCTCGCTGGCGTGGGTGGGAGCGCACGGGAGGCTGTCGTTGGTGCTGCTGTACGGGCCGGTGGTCGCGGTCTTCGTGCCGTTGGCGCTGGTCATCGGCCGGTGGTTCGTCGACGGGGACGATGGGCGGGTGGCGGACGGGGGCGGTGAGGTCGGTGGGGCGGCGATCACGGCGCCGGTGGCCATGCGGCTGTTGTTGCCGCTGTGCCTGGTGATGACGTTTGCGTACATCGGGGACTCGACGGTCTCCAACTGGAGCGCGAAGTACCTCCAGGACGTGCTGGGCAGCTCCGAGCAGTTGTCGACCGTCCCGTACAACGTCTACATGGTGATGGCGTTGCTCGGGCGGGCCGTGGGGGACCTGGGGGTGCGGCGCTTCGGGCCGGTCGCGGTGGTGCGGACCGGGACGGTGGTCGCGGCGGCCGGCTTCGTCGTGGTGGCGACGGCGCCGGGGGCCTGGGTGGGGATGGTGGGCTTCACCTTGCTGGGGCTCGGGCTGTGCGTGATCGTGCCGCAGACCTTCGCGGCGGCCGGGCGGTACGCGGTCGAACGGCACGGCCCGGGGGCTTCGGACGCGACCATCGCGCGACTGAACATCTTCAACTACGTTGGTTTTCTGATCGGTTCGCCGCTGGTGGGGGCGCTGGGGGACGCCTGGAGCTATCGCGGCGCGATGCTGGTGCCGATGGCCCTGGTCCTGGTGACGTTGGTGTACGCCCGCTCGTTCGGCGCGTCGTCGGCCGGATACGGTGACGACCATGAGCGGCCGCGCACGACTGATGTGGGACGAGGCAGTAACGGGCTATGACTTCGGGCCGGGGCATCCGATGGACCCCGTCCGACTCGCCCTGACGATGCGCCTGGTGGAGGCGTACGGGCTCCACCAGGGGCCGTTGGAGGTGGTGGCCGCCAAGCCGGCCGGTGACTCCACGCTGCGGCTGGTGCACCGGGCCGACTACGTCGAGGCGGTCCGCCGGGCCTCCGTCGACCCGGATTCCGCGGACGTCGCCTACGGGTTGGGGACCATGGACGACCCGGCGTTCCGGGGGATGCACGAGGCGTCGGCGCTGATCGCCGGGCAGTCGGTGGGCGCCGCGGAGGCCGTCTGGCGCGGGGAGGCGCGTCACGCGGTGAACTTCGCGGGCGGGCTGCACCACGCGATGCCCGGGGGCGCGGCGGGCTTCTGCATCTACAACGACGCGGCGCTGGCCGTCGCCCGGCTGTTGGAGTTGGGTGCCGAGCGGGTGGCGTACGTGGACGTGGATGTGCACCACGGAGACGGCGTCCAGGCGGCCTTCTGGGAGGACCCGCGGGTGCTGACGATCTCGCTGCACGAGCATCCGCGGACACTGTTCCCGCAGACCGGGTGGCCGGAAGAGACCGGCGGCGAGGGCGCCGAGGGCAGCGCGGTGAACGTGGCGCTGCCGGCCGGGACGGGTGACGCGGGCTGGCTGCGGGCCTTCCACGCGGTGGTGCCGGAGCTGCTGGCCGCGTTCCGCCCCCAGGTGCTCGTCACCCAACACGGCGCCGACACCCACTTCGAGGACCCGTTGGCGCACCTGGCGGTGAGCCTGGACGCGCAGCGGGCGGTGGCCGAGTCCTGCCACGCCCTGGCGCACGAGCACGCGGAGGGGCGGTGGGTCGCCCTCGGGGGCGGCGGCTACGAGGTGGTGGAGGTGGTGCCGCGTAGCTGGACGCATCTGGTGGCGATCGCCGGACACCGGCCGATCGACCCGGCGTCGGAGGTGCCGGAGGAGTGGCGGCACGAAGTCTTCCGCCGGACGCGGCAGTTGGCGCCGCGCCGGATGACGGACGGGCGCGCGCCGCAGTGGCGGGATTTCGTCGACGGCGGCTACGACCCGGCCGACCGGCTCGACCAGGCGGTGTTGGCGACCCGGCGGGCGGTCTTCCCGTCGCACGGGTTGCTGCCGTGAGGTGCGTGGGCCGCTGTCGCCAGGGGGCGGGGGAGGGGCCGGGGGCGCCGTAGGGGAGAGGGGAACGGATCCCGTAGGGGACGCGAGGGCCCCCTGCGGGGCCACAACGGGGTGGGGGCGGGGGATATTCCGCGGGAGCGGGGCGAGTTGACGTGTCGTGGGGGGCCGCGGGCGTGCCGTGTCCTGGGGCCGGGTGCGTGCTGTGGAGGTGCCGCGAGCGCGCAGGGGGGTGGCCCGTGAGGGGATGCCGTGGAGCGCGGCGAGCGCGTAGTGGGGTGGCTCATCAACATGCCGCGGGGATGCCACGGGCGCCGCAGGGGGACGGCCCGTGAGGGCGTCGCGAGGGCAGCGCGCGGTCGGCACGAGGGCGGCGCGCGGGCGCCGAGGGGCGGCCTGTGGCGGTCTCGTCGGAGGGGGTGCGGGCCGGGGCTGCCCCGGATGTGTGACTACCGGCGGGTTCGGGCATGCGGTTTCCGGCCAACGGGTCAGCATGGGGCCCGTGTTGGGAACCGGGGTGTTGCGGGCGTATCTGATCGAGGCGCGGCTCGCGGGGACGATCGCGACCACGCGGGAGCAGAGCCTGCGGCGGTACCGGCTGTTCGCGGCCCGCGACCCCCGGGTGCTGCTGGGGCTTGAGCCGGAGCGGGAGTGGTCCTTCGGTGAGGTACTGCGACTGATGGGGCAGGAGTGCGGGATTTCGGACGATCCATCGCACACTTCCGGCCCGGATGTGATCGAACCCGACCGCACCATCGCCGCGTTGGACGCCTTCGCGGATCGGATCGGCGCGGCCGCCGGGCGTCGGGTCCCGGTGCTGCTGGGTACCGGCCATCCGCACCGGCTGTTGGACTTCTACGCCGCCCTCGCAGACGCCCTCTCGGCGGCGGGCTGCCCCGTCCTCACTCCGGCGTATGGCCACCGTATCGACATGGCGACCCGGTTCGGGGTACGCACTCGGGTTCTCGACTACGTAGGGGGAGTCGCGCTGATGCGCGAACCCGGCGCGGGGGGCGCGCTGGTCGCGGGGGGCGTGCACACTCATTCCCCCCTGCCGGTGCGGACCGCTTTAGGGGTGGCGGCGGCGTCCTGCGGGCGGCTCCCGGGGCTGGTCATCGGGGACCACGGTTGGGTCTGCGGAGCAGGTCAGCTGGGCATCGAGGCGATCGGACTGGCCGATGCCGACGACCCCGCGCCGTTCGTCGGACGGGCCGAGGGACGGCTCTCCGCGGTGGTCCCGCTCGACGATGCGGCCCCCTCCGCTCGCTACCGTCCGCTGATCCACTATGTCCTCAATAAGGCATGTCTGTCCCGATAGGCGGCCGTTCGCTGCTCCTCTTCCCCACTCGCATCACCCGCCCCTAATCTGGGGAGTGAACGCATGGCGACGAAGAGTCACCGGAGGGGAAGCCGGTGCCCGTCTTATGCGGAAGGTGCAGGTGTGTGATGGCTGCGGACCAGAGGCCGTTGAACGAGGTTGTGTTTCTGACAGTGGCGGAAGTCGCCACGGTGATGCGAGTGTCGAAGATGACCGTGTACCGCCTGGTGCACAGCGGTCATCTGCCCGCGATCAGGGTGGGACGGTCCTTCCGGGTGCCGGAGCAGGCGGTGCACGACTATCTCCGTGAGTCGTATGTGGGGGTGGAGTCGGCCTGACGCTCGTTCGACGACCCTCGGATTACGCGGTACGGCCGGCGCCGGGTACCCTGGCCCGATGTAGGTAGTGTGGGCTCGGACGCCCCGCACCGAGTGATTCGAAGTGAGCGAGGGTAGTCGTGGGCTCTGTTATCAAGAAGCGGCGCAAGCGGATGGCGAAGAAGAAGCACCGCAAGCTGCTCAAGCGCACCCGCGTCCAGCGTCGTAACAAGAAGTAAGCGACGCTGATCGCGATTTCGCGGCCCCTCACCACCCCAGGGTGGTGAGGGGCCGCGGTGCGTGTGTGGGCCGTATGGACGGTGGTCGGACGCAAATGTCGTCCCGGGCATCGCGCGGTCATCACCCGGCAACACCGACCGGATAGCGTGAACCGCACTGCTCGGCGCAGGTGGAAGCCACTGCGAGAAGGAGGGCCGATCTTGGGCAACGTCGTGCTCGTCACGGGCGTCGCACGGCAGCTGGGGGGCCGGTTCGTCCGCCGGATCCAGCGCGATCCGGACGTCGACCGGGTGATCGGGGTCGATGCGGTCGCCCCGGAACACCACCTCGGCGGGGCCGAATTCCTCAAGGCCGACATCCGACATCCGGAGATCGCCCGGGTCCTGGCCGAGACCGGGGTCGACACCGTCGTCCACATGGACATCAACGGCACGGCCCTCAGCGGTCGCGGCGGCCGGGCCTCGGTCAAGGAGACCAACGTCATCGGCACCATGCAGCTGCTCGGTGCCTGCCAGAAGGCCCCGAACGTCCAGCGCCTGGTCGTCAAGTCCAGTACCAGCGTCTACGGTTCCGCGCCCCGCGACCCGGCCGTCTTCACCGAGAACACCCCGCCCAAGTCGCTGCCCAGCGGCGGCTTCGCCAAGGACACCGTGGAGGTCGAGGGGTACGTCCGCGGCTTCGCCCGGCGCCGCCCCGACGTGGCGGTCTGCGTCCTGCGGTTCGCCAACATCCTCGGCCCGTGCGCGGACTCGCCGCTCGCCGAGTACTTCGCGCTGCCCGTCCTGCCGACCGTCCTCGGCTACGACCCGCGGCTGCAGTTCGTCCACGAGGACGACGCGATCGACGTGCTGCGGATCGCCGCCGCCGCGCCGCGCCGCGGCACCCTCAACAGCGGCACGTTCAACATCGCCGGCGACGGCGTGCTGCTGCTCTCACAGGTCTCCCGGCGCCTGGGACGCCCCACCCTCCCGCTCTTCCTGCCGACCGTCACCTGGGCCGGCACGGTCCTGCGGTCGCTCGGCATCACCGACTTCTCGCCCGAGCAGATCCGGATGCTCACCCACGGGCGGGTCGTCGAGACCACGCAGATGCGCGAGACACTGGGCTTCCACCCCCGCTACACCACGGCGGAGACCTTCGAGGAATTCGCCCGCAGCCGCGGACCCGGGCTGCTGCCGCCCGAGTCCCTCGCCCGCACCGTCGACCGGCTCGGCACGCTCCTCGCGCGCCGCGGCCCGAGCCAGTGAGGAGTTCAGCCACGATGGCGGACGCCAAGGTCATTCCCTTCGGCGAGGAGCCCCGGGCCCGCCGCAAGGCCCGGCGGACCGGGCGCACCGGCCGGGGCACGGCGCTGGCGCCCGTCCCGGAGGCCCGTACCGATCCGGAGCCGCCGCCCGCCGCGCGGCCGGCCGGCGGGCGGACGCTGGACGAGCGGATCGCCGGCGGGCTGGCCTTCCTGCGCCGGCGGATCACCGGCGACTACGAGGTCGACGACTTCGGCTACGACCAGGAGCTGACCGACCAGGTCCTGATGTCGCTGCTGCGGCCGATCCACGACAAGTACTTCCGGGTCGAGGTGAAGGGGATGGAGCACATCCCCGCCGAGGGCGGCGCGTTGGTCGTCGCCAACCACTCCGGAACGCTGCCGTGGGACGGCCTGATGCTCCAGGTCGCGGTGCACGACAACCACCCGGCACAGCGCCATCTGCGGCTGCTGGCGGCCGACTTGGTGTTCGTCCTGCCGGGGGTCAACGAACTGGCCCGCAAGGCGGGGCACACCCTGGCCTGTGCCGAGGACGCCCAACGGCTGCTGGAGCGCGGGGAGATCGTCGGGGTGATGCCGGAGGGCTTCAAGGGCATCGGGAAGCCGTTCGCGGACCGCTACAAGCTCCAGCGCTTCGGGCGGGGCGGCTTCGTCTCCACGGCGCTGAAGGCCGGGGTGCCGATCGTGCCGTGCTCGATCGTGGGCGCGGAGGAGATCTACCCGATGGTCGGGAACGCCAAGACGCTGGCGCGGGTGCTGGGGCTGCCGTACTTCCCGGTCACGCCGACCTTCCCGTGGCTGGGGCCGCTGGGCGTGGTGCCGCTGCCGACGAAGTGGACGATCCAGTTCGGCGAGCCGATCTCCACGGACGGCTATTCGCCGGAGGCGGCCGACGACCCGATGCTGATGTTCAACCTGACCGACCAGGTCCGGGAGACCATCCAGCACACCCTCTACAAGCTGCTCGTGCAGCGGCGCTCGGTGTTCTTCTGAGGAACGGTCGGAAGAACACCGAGCGCCGGAACGGGGCCGCTGGCCCGCCTACTTGGCCGGGCCGTCGCCGTCGATGCCCAGGTCGGGCAGGAGCCCGGGCAGCAGCGGCGGGAGGGTGACGTCGGGGCGGCCGATGCCGTCCTTGCCGTGACCGCCGTCGTGCGGCGTGCTGCCGCCCTTGTGGGGCGGGTTGAGCAGACCGTCCGCGGTGCCGCCGAGCAGGCCGTCCTGCTGCGGGGACGGCGAGGCCGAGGGGCGCGGGGCCTGCTGCGCGGTGCCCCGCCCGTCGGACGCGGGCTCGCTGCCGGACGGGGACGGGCGGCGCGCGTCGCCACCGGTGCCCCCGCCCGCGGGTGTGCCGCGGTGCCGGCCGCGGCCCTCCGGGCCCTGCGGGAGCATCGAGCGCAGCGGACCGACCTCGTCGTCTATGGCGTCGAAGACCGAACTCACCTCGTCCCGCACGTCGGTGAGCTGCACCGGGAGCTTGTCGCGCATCTTCGACCAGGTGTCGCGGTGCGACCTGGTGAACGAGTTCAGCGCCTGGATGGGGCCGAGGGAGCCGTCCCGCTCGTATGCCGCGTGCAGCAGGCGGTGCCCCTCGCCGGCGTCGTGGCGGACGCCGGCCAGCGCCCTGCGGATCTCGGCGAGCGCCTCGTGGTCGAGGTGCGCGGACCGACCGCGGTCCATCAGGCGACGGGCCTCCAACATCCGGGTGGATGCCTGGTCGAGGAGGAGTTGACCACGGCCCTCGTCGTCGTCGGTCATGGTGAGCCGGAGGTCCTCCATGCCGCGCTTGAGGCCGTAGAGGGAGTCACCGGGGAGGGCGTCGGTGCTGGCCGCGGCGACCCCGCTGAAGGCGCCGGCGGCGACGCCGACCGTCAGGCCGCCGGCCGCCAGCCCCTTGGAGAGGCGGGAGCGCGGGCGGAGTCGGCCCAGCGAAGTGGTGGGACGGTGCGCGCCCTTGGGCTCGCGTTGCTCGGGCACCCTGGCGTCGCCGGACGTGGCGCCTTCGGCGAAGGCGGCCTCCATCGCGGCGACGAGCTGGGCACGTTGGACAGTCTTGACCTCGGCGGCCATCTCCGGCCTCGGGAGCTCCCCGAGGCCGTCGGCGACCGCCAACAGCCGTGCATCTGCCGGCACTTGGGCCGGATTGTCGACCTGGTCCTCGGCCGCCGCGCCCTTGAGCTCCTGCTCCTCCAGGGCCTGGGCGAAGGCGTTGGCCCGCCGGTGCACCGAGACATTCGCGATCACGGGCGGCACCTCCTCTCGTCATCCCGCTCGACTCCCCGGACTGGCTTTGACTATCCAGACGGGCCGGATGGTTGCACGCCGTCTGTCCGTGGCCACTCGAACGAGTGAGAGGCGGCGGACATGGCGTGACCGCGTGGAGCCTGCATTCCGCACAACGAGCGGCGCGGCACACGGGTTACGCACTCACGATGATCTGACCGTCAGGGCATGGCTGATCACCAACGGTGAGTGGTGGGCGGGGTGTTGGGGATGTCGGAGAGGTCCGGCCATCAGCGTGCGTCAGCGGGCGTCTTCGGGGAGGAGCCGTGCCAGGGTGCGGACGGCCCGGTACTGGAGGGTCTTGATGGCGCCCTCGTTCTTGCCCATGACGCGGGCGGTCTCGGCGACCGAGAGGCCCTGGAGGAACCGCAGGGTAACGCATTCCTGCTGTTGGGGGTTGAGCTTGCGGACCGCCTCCAACAGGGCGGCGTTGGAGAGGGATTCGAGGACCGAGTCCTCGGGGCTGCGCTCGACCTCGTTGGCGTCGAGCATCTCTCCGGTGGTGACTTCCAGGCGGAAGCGGGAGGACTTGAAGTGGTCGGCGACGAGGTTGCGGGCGATGGTCACCAGCCAGGCGCCGAAGTCACGGCCCTGCCAGGTGAAGGTGCCGATGCGACGCAGGGCGCGGAGGAAGGTCTCACTGGTGAGGTCCTCGGCCGTGGCGCGGCCGCCCACGCGGTAGTAGATGTAGCGGTACACCGTGTCGGCGTACTGGTCGTAGAGCCGGCCGAAGGCGTCGGCCTCGCCGGCCTGGGCGCGTTCGACGAGGTCCATCATGCGACGGCTGTCGCTGTCCGCGGGGCGTCGCGCGGTGGCGGTGCCGGCGCGGCGGCTCCTGCCGACGGTGGCGGCCTTGCCGACCGTAGCGCTCCCGTCGGCCAGCGCGTAGCAGGGGCCGGTGGGCACGGCTGTGGCGAATGCGGGGACGGCGTACGCGGTGGGGACAAAACTGCGCAGGTGGTCGACGAGCGTCGTACGCAGCGTAGCCAGGCCCGAGGCGTCAACCCCGACGTGTGGGTACACGGGACTCCCAGAGGCAGAGCTTCCATCACGTGCAGTGCGGGACCGTTCACTCGTCGTAGGGACGTGTGGGTTCCGGATTGCGTCTGAGGAGAATAACGCTTCGTACAGGCAGCGCTACACCCAGTTGCTCAAATCATCGATTACTTACGGTCCGTGTCCGATTGGTGGCGGATCAAGTATCGATTACTGGACAACTATTGATCGGAAGGGAGCGCAATCTGCCTGGTTGAAGGGCGTGTTGTGGTTAACCGCCAGGAAAGGGACTGACGGGGCACCGGCGGGGGTAGGGAGTGCGGATGGTCCGCCGCCGGGCCCGGTGATCAAGGACGGTCAGCGGCGGCGGCGCTGGAGGGCCACGGCGGCGGCCGCGCCGCCCGCGAGCGCGCCCACCCCGGCGGCCGCCGGGATGCCGATCCGCACCGCCTTGCGGCCCGTTCGGTAATCGCGCACCCGCCAGCCGTGCTCCCGGGCGTGCTTGTGCAGCCGGGTGTCGGGGTTGATCGCGTAGGGGTGGCCGACGAGCGAGAGCATCGGGATGTCGTTGGCCGAATCGCTGTACGCGGCGCAGTGCGAGAGGTCGAGGTGCTCGGCGGCGGCCAGCGCGCGGACCGCCTCGGCCTTGGCCGGTCCGTGCAGCGGCTCGCCCACCAACTTGCCGGTGTAGACGCCGCCGACGGACTCGGCGACGGTGCCCAGCGCGCCGGTCAGGCCCAGTCGGCGGGCGATGATCGTCGCGGTCTCCACGGGTGCGGCGGTCACCAACCACACCTTCTGGCCGGCGTCGAGGTGGGCCTGGGCGAGCGCGCGGGTGCCGGGCCAGACGCGCTCGGCCATGTACTCGTCGTAGATCTCCTCGCCGATGCTCATGAGTTCGGCGACGCGGTGGCCCTGGACGATGGAGAGCGCGCGGTTGCGGACGTCCGCCATGTCCTCGGAGTTCTCGCCGGCCAGCCGGAAGTAGACCTGTTGGAAGGCGAAGCGGGCCAGGTCGCGCTTGTGGAAGAAGTGCCGCTTGTACAGGCCGCGGCCGAAGTGGAAGAGGGCGGCGCCCTGCATGATCGTGTTGTCGAGGTCGAAGAAGGCGGCCGCGCTGGCGTCGCCGACGACCGGGAACTCCGGCTCGGCCGGCTCCTCGACGGGCGGCGCCTCCTGCGACGACTTCCGGGCGGCCTCGGCCGCGGCCTCGCCGGCCAGCACGCTGCGTGCGGTGGCGGGTCGTCTGCGGCGGGTGAACCACCCCGTGGGGAAGAGTGCCCCGGCGGGGCTCCGATCAGGGCGATGGGCGGGCGACGGGCGGGCCATGCGGCTAGCGTAGCCAGTTTGTTCGGTGCAGCCGGTTACGGGCGCGTGTCCGGAGGCACCGGGGCGCCCGACGGTTGCGTTACGGCCAACCGCGAGGCCCGCGAGCAGGGGGAAGCGGTGCGGGGCGGGGTGCTCAGGCGCCCAGTGCGGTGCGCAGCCGCTGGGGATCGACCCGCCAGAAGTCGTGCTGGGCGCCGTCGATGAGGACGACCGGAATTTGCTCCCAGTACTTGCGGTGCAGTTCGGCGTCCTCGGTGATGTCCTTCTTCTCCCAGGACGCACCGGTCTGCGCGCAGACCTCCTCGATCACCGCCTGGGCGTCGTCGCAGAGGTGGCAGCCCGGCTTCCCGACCAGGGTGACCATCCGGTCGGCGGGGCTCTTGCGGGGGGTGCGGCTGAACAAGGGGGCCATGGGGTCATTGTGCCGGTTCGCGGGGGCGCTCCGGGGCGGTCGTTTCGCTTACCATCGATGGGCGATTTGCAGGTTCCCGGGGGCATAGCGGTGAGGAGTGAGGGCGCGTGCTCCCGTCTGTGCTGCCGCGAATCACCGGTGGCGCGCGCGAACGGTGTGACGGTGGAGTTGGTTCCGTGGGCCCCCGTAAAAGCTGCGTGAGCCCCATCACTTTGCCCGGACAAAGCGGACACCATCTTTGTGCACGCGTTCACAAAGACATAGCCTGCAAGAGACAGGGCGGTCGGGTTGCTGACGGCCGCCCGCAGCCCCGCTCTACCCGCAGGAGCACCGTGGCAACTGGCCGAACTCACCGACCGGCGACCCGAAGCCGAGGCATCCCCGAGGCCACCGTCGCCCGGCTACCGCTGTATCTGCGTGCACTGACCGCGCTCTCCGAGCGCTCGGTCCCCACGGTGTCCTCCGAGGAGCTCGCAGCCGCGGCGGGAGTCAACTCCGCGAAGCTGCGCAAGGACTTCTCCTACCTCGGCTCCTACGGGACCCGCGGCGTCGGCTACGACGTGGAGTACCTCGTGTACCAGATCTCGCGGGAGCTCGGCCTCACCCAGGACTGGCCCGTCGTCATCGTCGGTATCGGTAACCTCGGCGCCGCGCTCGCCAATTACGGCGGCTTCGCCTCCCGCGGCTTCCGGGTCGCCGCGCTGATCGATGCCGATCCGGCGATGGCCGGCAAGCCGGTCGCGGGCATCCCGGTCCAGCACACCGACGAGCTGGAGCAGATCATCCAGGACAACGGCGTCTCGATCGGCGTGATCGCCACGCCGGCCGGCGCCGCCCAGCAGGTCTGCGAGCGCCTCGTCGCCGCCGGTGTCACCTCGATCCTCAACTTCGCGCCGACCGTGCTGACCGTCCCCGACGGGGTGGACGTCCGCAAGGTCGACCTGTCCATAGAGCTGCAGATCCTCGCCTTCCACGAGCAGCGCAAGGCGGGCGAGGAGACCGGCGCGGGCGCCCCTGAGGGCACCCCGGTGGCGTCCCCGGCCTCCGCCGCGGCCGTCGCGACCGAACGCAAGGGACCCGACGGGGACGTCCCCGCCGTGATGCCGGCATGAGCGAGCGCAGCGAGCACACCAGGGAAAGGTGCGTCACGGGCGAAGGCCGTGCCTCGCGAAGCGGGGTGCGGGCATGAGCCTCCTCGTCGTCGGACTGAGCCATCGCAGCGCGCCGGTGAGCGTGCTGGAGCGGGCCGCGCTCGCCCCGGAGAACCGCGGCAAGCTGCTCCAGGACGTGGTGTCGGCCGAGCCGGCCACCGAGTCCGCGGTGCTCGCCACCTGCAACCGCATCGAGCTCTACGCGGACGTGGACAAGTTCCACGCCGGCGTCGCCGAGCTGTCCACCCTCCTGGCCCGCCACTGCGGCGTCGGCCTGGAGGAGCTGACCCCGCACCTCTACGTCCACTACGAGGACCGCGCCGTCCACCACCTCTTCTCGGTGGCCTGCGGCCTGGACTCCATGGTGGTCGGCGAGGGGCAGATCCTCGGCCAGATCAAGGACGCGCTGGCCGTCGCCCAGGAACAGCACACCGCCGGGCGGCTGCTCAACGACCTCTTCCAGCAGGCCCTGCGGGTCGGCAAGCGCGCGCACAGCGAGACCGGGATCGACAAGGCCGGCCAGTCGCTGGTCACCTTCGGCCTGGAGCAGCTCGCCGGTGGCGCGGACGTCGCCGGCTGGGCGCGGGGCAAGCGGGCGCTGGTGATCGGCGCCGGCTCGATGTCGTCGTTGGCCGCCACCACCCTCGCCCGCAACGGCGTCGGTGAACTGGCCGTCGCCAACCGGACGGTGGCCCGCGCCGAGCGGCTGGTGCAGATCCTCACCGAGCCCGGTGGGCCGGGCGCCGGCACCGGGCTGGCCGCCCGCGCGGTCGAGATGGACGCCGTCGCGGCGGAGCTGGCCGAGGCCGAGATCGTCGTCTCCTGTACCGGCGCGGCTGGGCTGCTGCTGACCGGTGAGCAGGTCACGGCAGCGCTCGTCGGGCGCACCGACCGGATGTGGCTGCTCGACCTCGCCATGCCGCGCGACGTCGACGCGGCGGTGCACGGGATCGACGGGGCGCGCCTGGTCGACATCGAGTCGCTGGCCGAGGCGTCCGCCACCGTGCCCAACCAGTCGACTCCGTCGGCGGGCCCGATGGCCGCCGACGTGGACAGGGTCCGCGGCATCGTCGCCGAAGAGGTCGCCGCGTTCGGCGCCGCCCAGCGGGCCGCGCACATCACCCCCACCGTGGTCGCCCTGCGCACCATGGCCGCGGACGTCGTCAGCAGCGAGATGGGCCGGCTGGAGGGCCGCCTCCCCGACCTCGACGACAAGCAGCGCGCGGAGATCACCCAGACCGTCCGGCGGGTCGTCGACAAGCTGTTGCACGCGCCCACCGTGCGGGTCAAGCAGCTTGCCAGCGAGCCCGGCGGCGCTGGGTACGCGGACGCGCTGCGGGAACTGTTCGACCTCGACCCGCAGACGGTCGCCGCCGTCAGCAGGGCCGACACCCGGGCCGACCGGCCCGAAGCAGCACGGGAGCGGGCATGACCGACAGTACGAGAAGCACCCTGCGCCTGGGCACCCGGCGCAGCAAGCTGGCCATGGCCCAATCCGGGCTGGTGGCCGAGGCGGTGCGCGCGCTGACCGGCCGCCCCGTCGAACTGGTGGAGATCACCACCTACGGCGACACCTCCCGCGAGCACCTGGCGCAGATCGGCGGCACCGGCGTCTTCGTCTCCGCGCTGCGCGACGCGCTGCTGGCCGACGAGATCGACTTCGCCGTCCACTCGCTCAAGGACCTGCCGACCGCGCAGCCCGCGGAGTTGGTGCTGGCCGCCATACCCGTGCGCGAGGACCCCCGGGACGCGCTGATCGCCCGGGACGGGCTCACCTTCGAGGAGCTGCCCGACGGCGCCCGGGTGGGCACCGGTTCGCCCCGGCGGATGGCGCAGCTCAACGCCTGGGCCAAGGTCCTGGGCAAGCGCATCGAGACCGTCCCGGTCCGGGGGAACGTCGACACCCGGATCGGCTTCGTCGAGAACGGTGAGCTGGACGCGGTCGTGCTGGCCGCCGCCGGCCTCACCCGGATCGGCCGGATCGACGAGGCGACGCAACTGCTGTCGCCCGACGTGGTTTTGCCCGCCCCCGGCCAGGGGGCACTGGCGATCGAGGTCGCCGCGACCCATGCGGACCTCATCGCCGCGCTCGCCGAGCTCGACGACCCGGCAACCCGGGCCGCCGTGACGGCCGAGCGCTCCCTGCTCGCCGCCCTGGAGGCCGGCTGCTCCGCCCCCGTGGCGGCGCTGGCCGACGTCCAGGCTGACGAGCAGGCTTTCACCGAAATGCACCTGCGCGGTGTCGTCGGCACGACCGACGGCAGCACGTTGGTGCAGCTGTCCACCACCGGGCACGTACCTGCCTCTCTTGACGATGAATCGATCCCGCTCGCCATGGGCCGGGAACTCGCCGTCGAGATGCTCGCTAAGGGTGCGGCCGGTCTTATGGGGGAGCGAGCACTTTGAACCCCACCGCCCCAAACCACTCCGCCTCCGGTCAGGTCACCTTCCTGGGTGCCGGGCCGGGAGACCCGGGCCTGCTGACGCTGCGCGCGGTGGAGGCACTGGCCTCCGCCGACGTCCTCGTCGCCGACCCGCAGGTCCTGGACGTCGTGCGTGTGCATGCACGCGCGCAGGTGGACACCCCGTTGCAGGCGTCTGCTGACGAGGCGTCAATTCCCGGCAGTCCCACGGGCGTTTCAGCCCTTCGGGACACTGCCAATCTTGTCATGGCGGCCGCGCGGGCCGGCAAGCGGGTCGTCCGTGCGGTGACCGGCGACCCCGGGCTCGACGGCTACGTCGCCGAGGAGATGTTGGCCTGCGCCGCCGAGGGCATCGTCTTCGAGGTCGTGCCCGGCATCGCCGCCGCGGTCGGCGTGCCCGCCTACGCCGGAGTGCCGCTGCGCGACGCCGAGGGCACCGACGTGCGCTTCATCGACGCCCGCAGCGCCGACGAGCGCTGTTGGACCGAGCTGGGCACCAGCGACGCCACCGCGGTGGTCTCCACCAGCCTGGACTCGGTGGCCGCCGCCGCCGGCGAACTGGTGGCCGCCGGCCGCAAGCCGGACACCCCGATGACCGTCACGGTCGCCGGCACCACCACCCGGCAGCGCACCTGGACCGCCACGCTGGGCACCGTCGCCCAGGTCCTCAAGGCCGCCAAGGTGCTGCCGTCGCCGGACGGCGGGCAGCCCGTCATAGCCGTGGTCGGCGAGCGCAGCGCCGCCGCCCAGCGCGACCAGCTCTCGTGGTTCGAGAACAAGCCGCTGTTCGGCTGGCGGGTGCTGGTCCCGCGGACCAAGGAGCAGGCCGCCTCGCTCTCCGACCAGTTGGTCTCCTACGGCGCGGTGCCGCACGAGGTCCCGACCATCGCCGTCGAACCGCCGCGCACCCCGCAGCAGATGGAGCGCGCGGTCAAGGGCCTGGTCACCGGCCGCTACGAGTGGATCGCCTTCACCTCGGTCAACGCCGTCAAGGCCGTCCGGGAGAAGTTCGAGGAATACGGGCTGGACGCCCGGGCGTTCGCCGGCATCAAGGTCGCGGCGGTCGGCGAGCAGACCGCCAAGGCGCTGGTCGCCTTCGGCGTGAAGCCCGACCTGGTGCCGTCCGGCGAGCAGTCCGCGGCCGGTCTGTTGGAGGACTGGCCGCCCTACGACCCGGTCTTCGACCCGATCGACCGGGTCTTCCTGCCGCGCGCCGACATCGCCACCGAGACCCTGGTGGCCGGCCTGATCGAGCTGGGCTGGGAGGTCGACGACGTCACCGCCTACCGGACCGTGCGCGCCTCGCCGCCGCCGGCCGAGACCCGCGAGGCGATCAAGGGCGGCGGCTTCGACGCGGTCCTGTTCACCTCGTCCTCGACCGTGCGGAACCTCGTCGGCATCGCCGGCAAGCCGCACAACGTGACCGTGATCGCCTGCATCGGCCCGGCCACCGCCAAGACCGCCGAGGAGCACGGGCTGCGGGTCGACGTGATGTCGCCCGAGCCGTCGGTGCACAAGCTGGCCGAGGCGCTCGCGGACTTCGGCGCGGCACGCCGCGACGCCGCGGTCGAGGCCGGGGACCCGGTGACCCGCCCCAGCGAGCGGCGGCCGGGCTCGCGCCGACGGGCCCGTAGCTGAGCGGGATCCAGCACGCCGCGCAGGGGCGCCTCCGTCCGGGGGCGCCCCTCGCGCATGCGCGCTCCACCGCCCCGGGGGCCGACGTTCCGTCGGCAAAGGCGGGTGCGGGGCGGGCGTAGCGTGGAGGGCATGACGAAGTACGGAAGCTATCCGGGGGCGCGGCCGCGCCGGCTGCGCACCACCCCCGTCATGCGGCGGATGGTCGCGGAGCACCGCCTGCATCCGGCCGACCTCATCCTCCCGGCCTTCGTGCGCGAGGGCATCGCCGAGCCGGTGCCGCTCGCCGCCATGCCGGGCGTCGTCCAGCACACCCGGGACACCCTGCGCAAGGCCGCGGTCGAGGCGGTCGAGGCCGGGGTCTCCGGGATCATGCTGTTCGGCGTGCCCGAGGACGCCAAGAAGGACGCGGTGGGGACGGCGGGCACCGACCCGGACGGCATCCTCCAGGTCGCCCTCCGGGACGTGCGGGCCGAGGTCGGCGACGACCTGGTGATCATGTCGGACCTGTGCCTGGACGAGTTCACCGACCACGGCCACTGCGGGGTGCTGGACGCCCGGGGGCGGGTCGACAACGACGCGACCCTGGAGCGGTACGCCGAGATGGCCCAGGTCCAGGCCGACGCCGGCGCCCACGTGGTGGGCCCCAGCGGCATGATGGACGGTCAGGTCGGCGTCATCCGGGACGCGTTGGACCAGACCGGCCACGAGGACGTGTCGATCCTCGCCTACGCCGTGAAGTACTCCTCGGCGTTCTACGGCCCGTTCCGCGAGGCGGTCGGCTCGTCGTTGCAGGGCGACCGGAAGACCTACCAGCAGGACCCGGCCAACCTCCGGGAGTCGCTGCGGGAGTTGGCGCTCGACCTCGACGAGGGCGCCGACATGGTCATGGTCAAGCCGGCGCTGCCCTACCTCGACGTGCTGGCGAAGATCGCGGACGAGGCGGACGTGCCGGTCGCCGCGTACCAGATCTCCGGTGAGTACGCGATGGTCGAGGCGGCCGCCGAGAAGGGCTGGATCGACCGCGACAAGGCGATCCTGGAGACCCTGACCGGCATCAAGCGGGCCGGCGCCCAGACGATCCTCACCTACTGGGCGACGGAGGTCGCGCGGAAGCTGCGCTGACCGGCCACGACGCGAAGGGCCCCGGGCGCCGCAACGGGATTGCGGCGCCCGGGGCTTCGTCATGCCGGCCGGCGTCTCACCACACCAGGGCGTCGGCCGGGTCGGTCTGCCAGTAGGTGACGAAGGCCGAACTGTCCACGTACACACCGCCCTTGGGCAGCTTCGGGCGGGCCCAGCCGCCCACGCTGCCGTCCATCGCGCGGTTGGAGAACAGCACGCCCAGCTCGTGCGCCTGGTACCCGTGGGTGCCCTCCGGCGACTCGGTGCCGATGGCGGCGTACGCGCTCTGGCCCGGCTCCAGGGTGACGACGGCCTGCGGGACGCTGTCCTGGAGCACGAAGGTGGCGGCCTGGGCGTCGTCGAAGCGGAGGACGGGCGCGCCGTACGCGTAACAGGGCTTGTTGCCGGTGTTGGTGGCGGTGAGCAGCAGGTGGTTGAGCGGGCGGTTCACCTTCTGGACGGTGACCTTGGTGGTGGCGGCGGTGCAGGTGACCGGCTTGCTCGGGGCCTTGGCGGCGGCGGTGGCCGGGGCGGAGGCCAGCGCGCCGAGGGCCAGCGTGGCGGTCAGGGCCGCGGCGGTGGCCGTGGCGCGGGTGGAGCGGCGGCGGAGTCGGGTCAGCATGGTGGTGGGGTTCCTTTCTCGGGTGCCCGTGTGGTGCCGTTGGACGGCCTTCGGCGGGCCGGGTGCGGTGGGCGAAGTAGGCTGCCGGTGCCGGGTGTTGGCGGCGCCGGGTGTTACTGGAGGGCGTCGGCCGCGCGGGTCAGCCAGTAGGTGACCCGCAGCGCATTGTCGATGTGCACGCCGCCGGCCTGGAGTGCGGCGTCGGCCATCTTGTCGCTGTCCTGGAAGCCGACCTTCAGGTGCCGTGCGGTGTAGCCCTCGCCGCCGCTGCCGTCGCCGGCGGAGAGGATGACGCCCGCATAGCCCTGCGCGCCCGGCTTGAGCGAGGTGGCGGCCTGGGGCTTGCTGTCCTCCAAGACCGGCGGCACGGACTGCGCGCCCTCGAACTGGACGATCGGGTAGTCCTTCAGGTCGCACATCGTGGAGCCGGTGTTGGTGACCGTCAGGAGCAGGTGGTTGAGCGGGCGCGGCGCCAGGGTGGCGGTGACCTTGGTGTTGGCGGCGGTGCAGGGGACGCGGTGGGCCGGGTCGTAGGGGTCGGAGGCCGCCGGGTGCCGCTTGCTGGAGGACGCCGTCGAGCCGCCGCCGGTGGACGATCCGGAATGCGAACCGGAGGAAGAACCGGAAGCGGAACCGGAGGAGTTCGAGGCGTTCGGCTCCGGTGCCGGGCCCGGAGAGGCGGCGGTGGCGGACGCGGTGGCGTTCGCCGCGGCGGAGCCCTCGCTCCGTACGCCCGAGCCGTTGTCGGGGCCGCAGGCCGTGAGCGAGAGCGCGGCGAGCGCGAGGGTGGCGGCGGCGAACAGGCGGGTGCGGGGTCGGCTGAGGCCCGGGGAGCGCATGGCTGGATCTCGCTATCTGTGCGGCTGGTGGGACGTGGCTGACGGGACCGACCGGACGTGGCCGACCGGACCGGTGGGGCTGGCTGGGCTGTCGGTATCTGCGAGTGGGGCGCGCGGCCGGTGACCCGGGCGACCGGGTCACGCGCGGTGCTCGACCCGTTCGAGGGGAGCGGCGTGCTTGGATGGCCCCAGCTTGCGGCCCGCCGCGTCCCAGCCGCCAGTGCCGCCCGGAAACCCGGGACGCTGGAACGCTCAAACCGGCTCTGACCTGGGAGAATGGGTGCCGCTTGGAACGCCTGGTGGGAACGGCGGGGGGACGGAGGAGCACATGGGGGCGGGGGATCTCACCGCATTGCTGCGGGAGTTGAAGGAGCGGTCGGGGCTGAGCTACGGGGTGCTCGCCAAGCGGCTGCACATGAGCACGTCGACGCTGCACCGGTATGTCAACGGGACCGCGGTTCCGACGGAGTTCGCGCCGGTCGAGCGGCTGGCGCGGTTGTGCCGGGCGACGCCGGAGGAGTTGGTGGAGGTCCACCGGCGGTGGATCGTGGCGGACGCGGCGCGGGGGCGCCGGACCGCGGAACCGACACCGCAGAAAGCGGAACCACTAACGGAGCGCGAACCGGAACCGAAGCAACCGGAATCGGAGCGACCCGAGCCCGAGCGACCGCTACCGGTGCAACAACCGGCACCGGAAGGGGAGTCGGGACCCCCACCGGCCCTTCCGACCCCGCCGACCCCGTCGGCCTCCTCAACCCCACCACCCCCGTCCGCCCCACGTGTTCCTCGCGCGCGCCGCCTGGCCGCCGTCGTCGGCGTGGCCCTGGCCCTGGCCCTCGGCGCCACCGCCCTCGCCGTGCAGGGCGGTTCGCGGGCATCGGGGACGGCCGCGGAGGCGTCGCCCGACGGGGCCGGCCGGTCCGCGACCGGGAAACCGGGAGCCGGCGGCCCGGAGCATCTCCCGAGCAGCACGGACGGAGCGGGCACCAAGGGGCGCGGCGCCGACGGGCAGGGCACCGGCGACGACGCGCACGGCAGGCGCGGGGCCGACGGCAAGGGCACCGGGGACACCGCTTCCCCCGGCACGACCGCCCCCGGCGGCGGCCGGCCGGCCACCGGCACCCCGCTGACCGTCTCCACCCAGCCGCAGTTCTGGGACAGCCCCTGCGGCCACCCCTACCTCCTCGACCGCGCCCCGTCCGCCCTCACGCCCCCGCCCAACGAACAGGACGCCCCCGGCTGGGTGTCGGTCTACCAGGCGGTGTCCGCCGGCGAGCAGACCGTGCGGCTGATCGTCCAGGGCACCGGCGCGGACACCGTCGTCCTGGAGTCCCTGCACGTCCGTGTCGTCGGCACCGGCGCCCCGCTCGCCTGGAACGACTACGCGATGGGGTACGTCGGGGTGGGCTGCGGCGGCAATGTCCCCAAGCACTCCTTCGACACGGACCTCGACGCCTCGGTGCCCCGCCTGACCCCGTCGTCGGAGGCGAGGGACGACTTCCCGTACACGGTCAGCGCGCACGACCCGGAGACCTTCTACGTCAACGCGACCGTCAAGGACCACCACGTGCGCTGGTACCTGGAGTTGACCTGGTCCAGCGGCGGGCGGCGCGGGACGATGACCATCGGTGACACCGGGCAGCAGCCGTTCCGCACCAGCGGCGACCGGGGCCGGCCGCAGTACGGGTACTCGCTCGACAAGAAGGCGTGGGTGCGGATCCGGCGCGGACCGGACGGAGCGGTCACCGAGGTCCCGGACGGCGCGTGAACGCCGGGCCCCGCACCGCGAAGTGCGGTACGGGGCCCGGGCGTTGCGTTGCGGGGCGGGTGCCTACAGCCGCTCGGGGGTGCGGATGCCCAGCAGCGCCATGCCCTTGTGCAGGGTGCGGGCGGTCAGGTCGCAGAGGAAGAGGCGGTTCTCCACCTGCTGCGGGGTGTCCGCCTTCAGCACCGGGCACTGGTCGTAGAAGGTCGTGTAGAGCGACGCGAGCTGGTAGAGGTACGCGGCCAGCTTGTGCGGGGCGTACTCCGCCGCGGCCTCGGCGACGGTGTCGCCGAACGCGTCCAGGTGCAGGCCCAACGCCCGCTCCGCCGGGGCCAGTTCGAGCTCCGGGTGGGCGGTCGGCCGGGTCTCGCCGGCCTTGCGCAGGATCGACTGGATGCGCGCGTAGGCGTACTGGAGGTAGACGGAGGTGTCGCCGTTGAGCGACACCATCTGGTCCAGGTCGAACTTGTAGTCGCGGCTCGGCGACGTGGACAGGTCCGCGTACTTCACCGCGCCGATGCCGACCTGCGCGGCCCGCTCCTGGATCTCGTCCTCGGTGAGGTCCAGCGCCTTCTCGCGGACCACCTCGGCGGCGCGCTGGACGGCCTCGTCGAGCAGGTCCTGCAGCCGCACCGTCTCGCCCTCGCGGGTCTTGAACGGCTTGCCGTCCGCGCCGAGCACCGTGCCGTAGCCCATGTTGTGGGCCTTGGTCCGGTCGTTCAGCCAGCCCGCCCGGCGGGCCGTCTCGAAGACCATCCGGAAGTGCAGCGACTGGCGGACGTCCACGACGTACAGCAGCGTGGTGGCGTCGAGGTCGAAGACGCGGTTGCGGATCGCGGAGAGGTCGCTGGCCGCGTAGCCGAAGCCGCCGTCCGCCTTCTGCACGATCAGCGGGACCGGCTTGTCGTCCTTGCCCTTGATCTCGTCGAAGAAGACGACCAGCGCGCCCTCGGAGCGCACGGCGACGCCGGACTCCTCCAGCAGCCGCGCGGTCTCGGCCATCATCGCGTTGTACGCGGACTCGCCGACGATCTCCTCGTCGCGGATCTCCATGTCCAACTTCTCGAAGACCGAGGAGAAGTAGACCTTCGACTCGTCCACGAACCGCTGCCACAGGGCGAGGGTCTGCTCGTCGCCGGACTGCAGCGCGACGACCCGCTTGCGCGCCCGCTCCTTGAACTCCTCGTCGGCGTCGAAGACCGCGCGGGACGCCTTGTAGACGCGGTTGAGGTTGCTCATCGCCTGGTCGCCGTCGGTGTCGGCGGCCGGCGCGAGCTGGTCCGGGTGCTCGATCAGGTACTGGATGAGCATGCCGAACTGCGTGCCCCAGTCGCCGATGTGGTGGCGACCGATGGTCTTCTCACCGGTGAAGTCCAGCATGTTGCGCAGGGCGTCGCCGATCACCGCCGACCGCAGGTGGCCGACGTGCATCTCCTTGGCGACGTTGGGCTGCGCGTAGTCGATGACCGTGGTGCCGGTGGTGGCCGCGAGCGGCACGCCGAGCCGGTCGTCGGCGGCGCGCCCGGCGAGCGTGGTGGTGATCGCCGAGTCCGCGACGGTGATGTTGAGGAAGCCGGGGCCGGAGACCTCGACCTCCGCCAGGACGTCGTCGGAGCCGAGCCCCTCGACGACCTTGCCGGCCAGCTCCCGCGGGTTGCCCCCCAGCTTCTTGGCCAGCGCCAGCAGCCCGTTGGCCTGGAAGTCGGCCCGGTCGCTACGTCGCAGCAGCGGGTCCGCGGCGCCGGCCTCCGGCAGGGCTGCCGAGAGGGCGTCCGCGACGCGCTGGTTGACCGTAGCTGACAGGGAGGTGACCGAGGCCATTGAGCTGCCGTTCCGTTGGGGTGGAAAGGGTTTGCCCCGAGTATCCCACGGCACCACCACTGAATTTCCGGGCGGCGGGCGTCTGGGACAATGGGCGGCGTCAGGCTTGTCCGTCCGGACCGTTCCGCCCGCGCCGCGGGTGACGGAGCGCGGCACCGGAGGGCGCGAGTGGGCGCATCGGAAAGCCACCGGGAAGAGCACCAGGAAGAGGAAGGGCCGATCGTGGCTCAGCAGAGCACCGAGACCGACTGGGTCTCCAGGTTCGCGGACGAGGTCATTGCCGAGGCGGAGCGCCGCGCCCCCGGCAAACCGGTCGTCGTCGCCTCGGGCCTGAGCCCGTCCGGCCCGATCCACCTCGGCAACCTCCGCGAGGTGATGACCCCGCACCTGGTCGCCGACGAGATCCGCCGCCGCGGCCACGCCTGCGTGCACATCCTGAGCTGGGACGACTACGACCGGTACCGCAAGGTCCCGGCCGGCGTCGACCCGTCCTGGGAGGAGCACATCGGCAAGCCGCTGACCGCGGTGCCGGCCCCGCCCGGCAGCACCCACGCCAACTGGGCCGAGCACTTCCGGGCCGCCATGGAGGAGGCGCTGGCGGAGCTGGGCGTTACGTACCGCGGCGTCAGCCAGACCGCGCAGTACACCTCCGGCGCCTACCGCGAGCAGGTCCTGCACGCGATGAAGCACCGCAACGACATCGACGCCGTCCTGGACCGCTACCGCACCAAGGACAAGGCGACCGGCAAGCCGAAGAAGCAGCAGAAGCCGGTCGACGAGGCCGAGTTGGAGGCGGCGGAGGGCTCCGGCGCGGCCACCGAGGACGACGGCAGCGCCGGCGGCGCGGGCTACTACCCGTACAAGCCCTACTGCACGGTCTGCAACAAGGACTTCACCAAGGTCATCGGCTACGACGACGCGACCACCGACCTGACCTACGAGTGCGTCGCCTGCGGTCACTCCGAGACCGTGGCGCTGCGCGAGTTCGACCACGGCAAGCTGGTCTGGAAGGTCGACTGGCCGATGCGCTGGGCCTACGAGGGCGTGATCTTCGAGCCGTCCGGCGTGGACCACTCCTCGCCCGGCTCGTCGTTCGTCGTCGGCGGCCAGATCGTCCGCGAGGTGTTCGGCGGCGACCAGCCGATCGGCCCGATGTACGCCTTCGTCGGCATCAGCGGCATGGCGAAGATGTCCTCGTCCAAGGGCGGGGTGCCCACCCCGGGCGACGCGCTGCAGATCATGGAGGCGCCGCTGCTGCGCTGGCTGTACGCCCGCCGCAAGCCCAACCAGTCCTTCAAGATCGCCTTCGACCAGGAGATCCAGCGGCTCTACGACGAGTGGGACAAGCTGGTCGCCAAGGTCGCCGACGGCACCGCGCAGCCCGCGGACGCCGCGGCGCACGCCCGGGCGATCGGCACCGCCGCCGGTGAACTCCCGTCCACGCCGCGCCCGTTGCCGTACCGCACGCTGGCCTCCGTCGCGGACATCACCGCGGGCCACGACGAGCAGACCCTGCGCATCCTGAGCGAGCTGGACCCGGAGCACCCGGTCGCGTCCCTGGACGAGACCCGGCCGCGGCTCGACAAGGCGGAGCACTGGATCGCCACCCAGGTCCCCGCCGACCAGCGCACCGTCGTCCGCGCGGAGCCGGACGCCGAGCTGCTGGCCACCCTGGACGACCAGTCCCGCGGCGCGCTGCGGCTGTTGCTGGCGGGCCTGGACGACCACTGGTCGTTGGACGGCCTGACCACGCTGGTCTACGGCGTCCCGAAGGTCCAGGCGGGCCTCACCCCGGAGGCCAAGCCGACCCCGGAGCTGAAGGTCGCCCAGCGCGCCTTCTTCGCCCTGCTCTACAACCTCCTGGTCGGCCGCGACACCGGCCCCCGGCTGCCCACGCTGCTGCTCGCGGTGGGTGCGGACCGGGTCCGCACGCTGCTGGGCGGCTGAGCGGAGGAGCTCGACGGCGTCGGCTCCTACCTGAGAGCGAGAACGGGTTCGGCCCCGGGAACGAGGGTTCCCGGGGCCGAACCCGTCACGATGGCTGCATGAGGGGAATCATCGGTTTCATCGTCATGCTCCAAGGCGGCCTGGGCCTCGTCGGCCGGCTCTTCTTCGACGGTCCCTGGGGCGTGCTGCACCACTTCGTCGACCTGCCGACGCCCGCCTACGCCGGCATCTTCGCCGTCGGCGTCGCCCTGCTGGGTTGGGAGGAGTGGGACCGCAACCGCAAGGGGAAGGCGGCGGAGGGCGCCTGACGGCGCCTACGGGCATCCGCGGCGCCAACTCCCGCTTCGCCAAGGCCGCTTGCCGCAAGGACCGTCGGAGGGTCTCCTCCGACGGTCCTGTGACGTGTCAGGCGCCGTTGGCCTTGGCCGCCGCGGCGACGGCCTCCTTGGCGGCGGCCTGGACGGCCTTCAGCAGGTCGTTGCCGTTGGGGGAGTCGGCCCCGGCCATGCCCGCGCCGTTGTAGTTGATCGTCACGACGATGTTGGCGGTGCGCGCCACGACCGTCGTGTTCTTGAAGTCGTTGCCGTCCTTGGAGATGTCGTAGGTGAGGGCGGTGGCCGCGTCACCGGTGCCGGTGGTCGCCACGGCGTTGACCTTCTTGGCGCCCTGGGTGCCCTTGGCATCGTTGATCTGCTGGGTGTAGAAGTCCGTGGCGCGCTTGTCGCCGGAGCCGACGGTCGGGTCGGAGTCGTAGCGCTGGTAGGCGACGTCCAGCCAGCGGAACTGGGTGCCGTCGACGCCCTGCTCGTCCGAGCTGCTCCAGGAGCAGGCCCCGCGGGCGTTGGCGTCGGTGGACTTGCCCTGGTTGCCGGCGGCGTCCTTCACCTTGGGCAGCATCTTGTTGAGGGTGTCCTTGGAGAACGCCTCGCAGGCGTTCGGCAGCTTCTTGAACTTGGCTGCCGCGACGGTCGGCGACGGGGAGCCCGTGGCGCTGGACGAGCCGGAGGGAGTGCTGCCACCGGAGCTCTTGCTGTCCGAGCCGGAGCACCCGGCGACGAGCAGCACCGGTACTGCTGCGCAGGTGAGGAGGCTGGCGAGTCGCTTGGCTGATCGGTGCATGGTTCCTTCGCTGTTCGTCGTCGTCGAGTCGTTGCGGACCCTTGTGGAGCGTGACGACCCACCCCACCGGTCGGGACGGGTCCAAGGGCACGGTACGCGGCGGAGCGAGGCGAGTGGTCGTTTCGCGGCGATTGATCGACGGGGCGAATCGGGCGAAATCGGGGTCAACTTCCCCTTCGGGGTGATCCGCTCTTACGGCGCTATTCGCTGAGCCTGTCAGCCAGTTCGCCGGCCAGGGAACGGGCCTTGTCCTGCAGTTCCTGGCTTTCCGGCAGCCGCGTCTTGTCCGTGGACCACTGGTCGTAGGTGAGCGTCACGATGACGTTCGACGTGCGAAAGACCACAGTGATGTCGCGGTGCACGCCGGAGTCGGCGGTGATCAGTTGGTCGTTGAGGAAGCCCACGTCGCCGAGGCCGTCCAGGACGCGCGGCGCGAGCGGGCCGCCCGGGTTCGACGCGGGGGCGGAGGGGGTGTCGGACGGGCTGGCCGACGGCGAGCCCTTGTCCGCCGAACCGTCCGCCTTCTTCCCGCCGGCGTCCTTGCCCGTGGCGCTGTCCCCGGGCTTGGGCTGGCCCGAGGGCTGGTCCTTCGGGGACGTCGAGGGCGAGGCGGCCTCGGTGCCGGCGGACGGGATCTTGGCGGCCTTCTCCTTGTCGGAGTAGAGCTGCTGCGCCCGGTCGTCGTCGCTGACCGCGGCGTCGTACGAGACCACGCGCTGGATGTCGAGCGTGAGGTGGCGGGTGCCCGCGGTGGTCTCCCGCGCCCACTGGCAGCCGACCCGGCGATCGGTGTCGTAGGTGATGTCGGCCCGGCCGGCGAGGATCTTCTCCGCGTCCGCCTGCGACGGTTGCTGGCCGTCGCCGGGCAGCATGTCGCGCAGGGTGCTGCGCGCGGGGAGGGTGCAGGGCTCCGGCAGGGTCTGGTAGCGGCCGGGCTGGGCGGACTGGCTGGCGGCGGTGGCGTCGCCGCCCTTGCCGTCGCCGCCGCTGGGGTCGGTGGTGGAACCGCCGGAGCAGCCGGTGAGGCCGGCGGCCAGGGCTGCGGTGACCAGCAGCGCGGCACCGGGTACGAACGATTTGCGGGGCACCGTTCGTGGCTCCTCTCCTGCGGAAATGTGGTTGCCGCCGGGCGGCGGCCGATGGACACAATGTGTACCGCACGTCGAGCCGTGAACGCCGGCTCGCTGTCCAGGAACGGACGTATTGTCCGCATAGTGCGTTTTTAAGATTTCCGGGGGAAAGGGTTCAGCCATGTCGTACACCGAAGTGCCCGGCGCCCAGGTGCCGATCCGGATGTGGGCCGACCCGTCCACGGTCGAGGGTGTCGCGATGCAGCAGTTGCGCAACGTCGCCACGCTGCCGTGGATCAAGGGCCTGGCCGTCATGCCGGACGTGCACTTCGGCAAGGGGGCCACCGTCGGCTCGGTCATCGCGATGAACGGGGCGGTCTGCCCGGCCGCCGTCGGCGTGGACATCGGCTGCGGCATGAGCGCGGTCAGGACCTCGCTCACCGCCGACGACCTGCCCGACGACCTGTCCCGGCTGCGCTCCCGGATCGAGCGCACCATCCCGGTGGGCCGGGGGATGCACGACGACCCGGTCGACCCGCGCCGGATCCACGGCTTCCCGGCAGCGGGCTGGGACGACTTCTGGGCGCGCTTCGACGGGGTGGCCGAGGCGGTCAGGTTCCGGCACGAGCGGGCCGCCAAGCAGCTCGGTTCGCTGGGTTCGGGCAACCACTTCATCGAGTTCTGCCTCGACGAGACCGGTGCGGTCTGGCTGATGCTGCACTCCGGCTCCCGCAACATCGGCAAGGAACTGGCCGAGCACCACATCGAGCAGGCCCGCAACCTGCCGCACAACCAGGGGCTGGTCGACCGCGACCTCGCCGTCTTCATCGCGGACACCCCGCAGATGGCGGCCTACCGCAACGACCTGTTCTGGGCGCAGGAGTACGCCCGGCACAACCGTGACGTGATGATGGCCCTGTTCCAGGACGTCGTCCGCAAGGAGTTCCCCAAGGCCCGGCCGACCTTCGAGCCGGTGATCTCCTGCCACCACAACTACGTGGCGGAGGAGAGCTACGACGGCATGGACCTGCTGGTGACCCGCAAGGGCGCGATCCGAGCCGGCAGCGGTGACTTGGGGATCATCCCCGGCTCGATGGGCACCGGTTCGTACATCGTCCGGGGGCTGGGGAACCCGGCGTCCTTCAACTCCGCCTCGCACGGCGCCGGTCGGAAGATGAGCCGGAACGCCGCGAAGAAGCGCTTCTCCACGCGCGACCTGGAGGAGCAGACCCGGGGCGTGGAGTGCCGGAAGGACTCCGGGGTCGTCGACGAGATCCCCGGCGCGTACAAGCCGATCGAGAAGGTCATGGACCAGCAGCGGGACCTGGTCGAGGTCGTCGCCAAGCTCAAGCAGGTGGTGTGCGTCAAGGGGTGAGGGGCGGGAGCGCGCCGGGCCGGGCCTTAAGCGGGCTCGGCAGGGGTGCCTGAGGGGGGCGTCCGGCCTGGGCCGGGGCTCCGGCGCGGAACGTCCAGGGTGGAGTGCCGCTACGGAGCGGGCTCGGAACCGGCCCGGGGCGGGGCGCTGTTGGGGCGCCCCGCCCGGCTTTTTGCCTCAATTGCCGCGGTGCACCTTGGTGTTGGACGCCTGGGCGCGGGGGCGGACGACGAGCAGGTCGATGTTGACGTGCGGGGGGCGGGTGACCGCCCAGGCGACGGTGTCGGCGACGTCCTCCGCGGTGAGCGGCGCGTCCACGCCCTCGTAGACCCGGGCGGCCTTGTCGGTGTCGCCGCGGAAGCGGGTGGTGGCGAACTCCTCGGTCTTGACCATGCCGGGGGCCACCTCGATGACCCGCACCGGCTGCCCGCACAGCTCCAGGCGGAGCGTCTCGGCGAGGACATGGGCGCCGTGCTTCGCGGCGACGTACCCGCCGCCGCCCTCGTACGTCGCGTGCCCGGCGGTGGAGGAGAGGACGACGACGGTGCCGTCGCCGGAGGTCGTCAGCGCGGGCAGCAGCGCCTGGGTCATGTGCAGCACGCCGAGCACGTTGACCTCGTACATCGCGCGCCAGTCAGCCGGGTCGCCGGTGGCGACCGTCTCCGAACCGAGCGCGCCACCGGCGTTGTTCACCAGGACGTCGATGGAGGGGAAGCGGTCCAGGTCCCGCGCGAAGGCGTCGACGGCGGCGCGGTCGGTGACGTCGAGCGCGTACGCCTCGGCGCGCGGCAACTCGGCGGCGAGGGCCTCGATCCGGTCCTTGCGGCGGGCGGTGAGCACCACGCGGTAACCGGCGGCGGCCAGGGCCCGGGCGGTCGCGGCACCGATGCCACTGCTCGCTCCGGTGACGACGGCGGTACGGAGGCCGGCGGTGTCGGCGGTCATGGTGCTCTCCCTCTACACGGTGTGGGTGGACGGCGAGCCGCGGTGCGGCACGTGAACTGCGGCGCGGCGCATGGACCGTGGTGCGGTGCATGGGCGGCAGCGCGGTTCGCGCCCCGCGGCGCGGAACGTGTCCTGTGGTGTGGGTGATGCGTCTGTGGCCAGGATATGCAGTGGTGGAGGGTGCGTTGACGGCCGGTGGGTGTGCGCTTCCCCCATCGCTCCCGGGGGGCCTGGTGGCGTCCCGGCGCGGGGGACTGGGGCGGGGCCGCTCGTTCGTCTAGCGGCCGCGGGGGGCGTACATGATCATGGCCATGCCGGCCAGGCAGATCAGCGCGCCGATGACGTCCCAGCGGTCGGGGCGGTAGCCGTCCGCGACCATGCCCCAGAGCAGCGACCCGGCGACGAACACCCCGCCGTACGCGGCGAGGATCCGGCCGAAATGGGCGTCCGACTGGAGCGTGGCGACGAAGCCGTACAGCCCCAGGGCGATCACCCCGGCGCCGACCCACACCCAGCCCCGGTGTTCCCGCACCCCCTGCCAGACCAGCCAGGCACCGCCGATCTCGAAGAGCGCGGCGACGATGAACAGGGCGGCGGAGCGGGCGACGAGCATGCCGCCCAGCGTAGAGAAGGCGGGCGGGCCGATGCCTTGGCGGCCCGGTATCGGGGTGTTCCCGTGCCCGATGCACCGTGCTCGATGCCTGGTGCCCGTGCCCGGTGCCCGACGCCTCGGCCTCGCCTCTCGGCGGCCCAGGGGCTGGGTGGCCCGGCGTCGGGGCCGGGTGCGGTGTGCGCCTCCCTCTCGTCGTGGTGGGTGCCGGGTGTGGGGTGTGGGGTGTGGGGTCTTTGGGGTGGTCGTTCGGGCTGCTGCGCTTTACGTCCGAACAGTCGCCCCTCCGGCCCCACACCCTCCCGTGAGGGAACGGGGCTCCACCCCGGGGCGAGCGGCCCAGAGTGAGCGGTGCGGGGCGACGGCAGGTCATATCTGCCCGGAAGGCTCGGGGCGCCCGGACGGGGCCGAGGGCCCGGAGGGGGCGAACGGTGCGGCGGCGGGCGGGGGTTGGGGGATGGCGGAGGCCGTCGCGGTGCCGGTCCAGTGGGTGAGGGCGGTGCGGATTTCGGCGGTGCGCTCGGTGGGGGTGGTGGTGTCCGTGGCCCAGGCGATGTAGCCGTCGGGGCGGACCAGGACGGCCGTCTTGCGGTCGCTCGCCCAGGAGGCGGTGACGAACCGGTCGCGGGCGGGGACCGGGGTCCTGTCTGACGCCGGTGCGTCCAACGCCGGTGCGTCCGTTGCCGGTGCGTCCAACGCCGGTGCGTCCGACGTCGGCTCGTGCTGGGGGGTTATCAGGGCGAACTTGCCCTGCCGGAGGAGCTCGTAGAGTCGGCCGCCGCCGGCGAGGCGGACGTCGGGGGCGCGCCGGCCGGCCAGTCGATGGGCGCCGGGGCCGGCCGGGTAGGCGAGGTCGATGCCGGAGAGACCGCCGATCGCCCGGCGGGGCAGCGCCGGCACCCGCCGGAGGAGCTGCAGGCCGAGGCCGCGCAGCGCCCGGCCGGGGGCGGAGTGCACCAGCGCGAGCCGGATGAGGGCGCCGCTGCTGCGCAGCACCGTCTTGCCGACCGGATGGCGCTCCGCCTGGTAGCTGTCCAGCAGGCTGTCGGGGGCGTGGCCCCGGAACACCGCCGCCAGCTTCCAACCGAGGTTGGCCGCGTCCTGGAGGCCGACGTTCATCCCCTGGCCGCCGGCCGGGGAGTGGACGTGCGCGGCGTCCCCGGCGAGGAAGACCCGGCCGACGCGGTAGGCCGGGGCCTGCCGCTCGTCGCTGTGGAAGCGGGAGATCCAACGGGCGTCGTGCAGGCCGTAGTCGGAGCCGAAGGCGAGGCGGGTGACCTCGCGGACCTCGTCCAGGGTGGCGGGGGCGTCCTCGGCGGCCTGGGCGTGGCGGTTCCAGCCGATGACGCGGTACCAGCCGTCCCCGAACGAGGCGATCAGGCCGAAGGCGTCCGGGGTGGCGTTGACGGCGAAGGGGGAGGCGGGGGGCTGGGTCAGCCGGACGTCGGCGAGGACGACGGAGCGGATGACGGCCTTGCCGGGGAAGGGCAGGCCGATCGCTTCGCGGACGGAGCTGCGGCCCCCGTCGGTGCCGACCACATACGCGGCACGCAGGCTCCCGAGGCCGTCGCCCGCGCCGCCGCGCTCCGTACCGCCGCGCCCCTGGCCGTCGCCCGCGCCGTCGTGCGCGCCAACGGCCGCCCGGAAGTGGACCGTTGCACCGTCCTCGTCCTGATCCAGGCCCAGCACCTCGGAGCCGTACCGGAAGGTGACGCCGGCCCGCTCGGCGCGCCGCAGCAGCAGGCGCTCGACCTCGTACTGCGGGGTGATCAGGACGAAGGGGAATCGGGAGCGGAGCCGGGCCATCGGCAGCGTCGCCATCCCGAACAACTGGAGCCCGGCGAGCCGATGGCCGCCCGCGACCAGCTCGTCGGCGAGCCCGCGGGCGTCCAACTGCTCCAGCGACCGGGCGTGCACGGCCAGGGCCCGGCTGAGATTGCTGGTGGTGCGCTTCCGGCGCTCCAGGAGCGTGACGGCCAGGCCGGCCTCGGCGAGGTCGCCGGCGAGCAGCAGCCCGGTCGGGCCGGCGCCCACCACGATCGCGTCCGCATCCCGCCCGGTCGGCGCGGCGCCGGTCGGGCGCGCGTCCGCTCTGCCGCCGGCGCGGCTCTCGCCGTCGCCCCGGGTGACTCCTGGCTTGCGGTTGAGGGCATCCATGACTGTCGCCTCCTGCCAACGCATGTTGGTCAACGCCTGTTGGCAAAAGCGTAGGGCGCCCACGACTCGCGTGTCAACGAGCGTTGGCCTACATTTGTTGGCATGGTCGAACGTGATCCCTCCGCCACCCCCGCCGACGCGTCTCCCGGCGCCCCCGAGGTCCGGCCGGAGGTCGACAACGGCCCCGCCCCCGTCGTCCCCGAGGCCCCCGACGCCGGCGTCCACCCCCGCCCCCGCCGCTCCGACGCCACCCGCGCCGCGATCCTCACCGCCGCCCGGGACCGCTTCGCCGCCGACGGCTACGAGCGGGCCACCATCCGCGCCATCGCCCGGGACGCCGGCATCGACCCGTCGATGGTGATGCGCTACTACGGCAACAAGGAGGGCCTCTTCGTCGCCGCCTCCGCGATCCATCTGCCCGCCCTCGACCTCGCCGCGGTGCCGATCGAGGAGCGGGGCGCCCGGCTCGTCCGCCACTTCATCGAGCTCTGGGAGGGCGATGAGACGCTCACCGGGATGATGCGCGTCGGCGTCACCAACGAGGCCGGCGCGGAGCGGATGCGGCAGGTCTTCACCGAGCAGGTCCGCCCGATGCTCGACGCGGTCTGCACCGTGCCAAAGGAGGCGCCGGCCCGCGCCGCCCTGGTCGGATCGCAGATCCTGGGCATGGCGCTGTGCCGCTACGTCCTGCACTTCGGCCCCGCCGCCGACTTCAGCCACGACGAGCTCGTCGCCTGGATGGCCCCCACCATCCAGCGCTATCTGACGGCCGAACGACCGTAGCGGCGGCCCCCGTTGGGGCGACACCGCGCCGCCGGGTCATCGGGCGGCGCGGCGGCCGGCGGCTCAGGACGGTCCCGCGTCCCCGTCCGGCACCCGCCCCGCGATCCGCCGCAGATGGCCCTCGAAGACCCGCCGCGCCTCGGGCGTCAGCGTCCGCAGCGCCACCATCGCCGTCACGATCACATCGCACAGCTCCGCCTGGACGTCGTCCCAGGTGTGACTGTGGCCCTTGCGCGGATTCTGGCCGGTGGCCCCGATGACGGCCTGGGCGACCTCGCCGGCCTCCTCCGAGAGCTTCAGGAAACGCAGCAGCCGCTCCTGCTCGGCCGGCAGCGCGCTCTCCCGGTCGAGCCAGCGCACCAGCCCGGCGACGGTGTCCCAGGGGGCCGCGTCGGACGGGAGCGCGGAAGAACGGGCGGGAACGGGCCGGGAGTTGGCGGCGGCCGGAGTGTGCGCGGGCTCCGGCGGGGCGGCGGGGTGATCGGACATGGCCCGATTCTGCCGCTCGTTCCACGGCCCGCGCCCCCGTGGCCCCTAGGGTGAGGCGACACCGGCAGGAGAGGCGACGACCGACAGACCGGCGCACCGGGGCGGCCCCCGGCGCGGCGGACGAGCGGAAGGCGGCCAGGCGGATGGACGAGCACCCCGCGACGCCCCGCGACCGGTTCCCACAGGAGCTGATCGCGTTCTACGGGCTGACCCGGCTGCCCCGTGAAGGCGGCTGGTACCGCAGCACCTGGGCCGGTCCAAAACGGCCGGACGGCCGACCCGAGGGCACGGCGATCGTGATGCTGCTGACCGCAGAGCCGGGCGTCTTCTCCGCCCTGCACCGGCTCCCGACCGACGAGATCTGGCACTTCTACCGGGGCGACCCGCTCACCCTGCTCCTGCTGCCCGAGCACGGTGACGCCCGCACCGTCGTCCTCGGCCCGGACGTACTCGGCGGCCAGCACGTCCAGTTCACGGTGCCGGCCGGCACCTGGATGGCCGCCGAGGTCGCCCCCGGCGGCTCCTGGACGCTCTTCGGCTGCACCATGGCGCCCGGCTTCACCTTCGCCGACTACGAGCACGGGGACGCCGGCCGGCTGGCCGCGCTCTTCCCCCAAGAGGCGGCGCGGATCGGGGCGTTGAGCCGAACATGACGACGACGCCCGCCCAACGGGCCCACCCGATACCAAACCGGCCCCGCCCCGCAGCGAGAAGCGCCAAGAAGACCGCCGGCAAGGAGAACCCCACCCCATGACGAGCACCCCGCATGCCGACCACCCCGGCCCCCGGCCGGGCGCGCCCGACCCCGCCCTGCCCGACCTCACCGGTCAAGTGGCCCTGATCACCGGGGCGTCGGGCGGGATCGGCCGGGGCATCGCGCTGCGGTTCGCCGCCGCCGGGGCGGACGTGGTCGCGCACTACCGGGCCGGCGAGGAGGCCGCTGGGGCGCTGGTCGAGGAGATCCAACGGGGCGGCGGCCGGGCGCTCGCGCTGCGCGCCGACCTGACCGCGGAGGAGGAGTGCCACCGGCTGGTCGCGGAGGCGGCCGGGTGGCGCGGGCGGCTGACCGCGCTGGTGAACAACGCGGGGGTACAGCCCACCCAGGAGCTGGCCGGGATGTCGCTCGCCGACTGGCGGGCCGTCGCCGACCCCAACGTGCACAGCGTCTTCGCCTGCACCCAGGCCGCCGTGCCGGCGCTGCGCGCGGCCGGCGGCGGCACGGTGACCCACATCGCCTCCATCGAGGCGGACCGCCCGGCGCCGCGGCACGCCCACTACTGCGCGTCCAAGGCGGCGGTGGTGATGCACGCCCGGGCGGCGGCCCTGGAGTACGGGCCGTACGGGATCCGCGTCAACAGCGTCTCGCCGGGGCTGATCGCGCGGCCAGGGCTGGCCGAGGACTGGCCGGAGGGGGTGGCCCGATGGCAACGGGCCGCGCCCACCGGGCGGTTGGGGCGCCCCGAGGACGTCGGCGACGCCTGCGTCTTCCTCGCCTCGCCGATGGCTTCCTGGATCACCGGCCACGACCTCGTCGTGGACGGCGGGGTCTTAGCCCGTCCCACCTGGTGAGTCCGTCGCGGTGCCGCGCCCGTCCGCGAACCGTCCCCCGCGGTGCGTCGGCCCCGCGGCGCCGACCCGGTCGGGCCCTATCGGGACCGGGTCCGGCGGCTCACGGCCACACCAGGCAGTACGCCTGGTGCCCCGCCTCGTGGAGGCGGTGGGAGAAGTCCTGCCATTCGTGCAGGAGTTGGTAGACGCTGAAGGCGTCGCGCGGGCCGCCGCGGTCGGGGACGGTGGACCAGATGAAGGCGGCCGCGCCGACCGACTCCTCGCCGACGCCGCGCAGCGGATCGACCACGGTCATCGGGAGCTTGACGACGGCGTAGTCGGGGTGGAGGACGACCAGTTCCAACGGGGGCACCTTGTGCAGCGGTATGCCCTCTATACCGGTGAGGACCATGGCCGCCATGGTCTCGGGCTTGATCTTGGTGAACATGCCGCCCATGCCGAGCTCGTCGCCGCCGAGTTCCTCGGGGCGCATCGAGATCGGGACCCGGGCGGCCGTGGCGCCGTTGGGCGCGCCGAAGTACTTGTACGTCACCCCCATGCGGCCGCCCCTGTTTTCCCCACCCGTAATGCTCTCGGCGCCCCTGTACCGGTCGTCGTCCCCCTGGTGTTCGGAGCCCTCCCGCCGGTGACGGCCGCGCTGGGCGCGCTCGGGACCCCGGTCATTGGTTCCCTCGCCCAGTTCGCCACCGCGATGCATATCTCCACCCGACCACTCGCAGCCCCAGCCGCGCAACCCGATCATCGTCCCAGAGACCTCCCCCGTCACCGGCGCGTGAAACGCCCGGCCGCACGCCCCCGTGCACCTCTGAGACCATTGCTTGCGTGACTTACTCGTACGACGCCCCAGTTTCGCAGACGCGCGGGGGCTGACGCCCGGTCGCGAGCGAGAGGAACGAAAAAGAAACCAAGTGGGAATGCAGGGGAATCGCGCGGGCGGGCCGGGTGGTCCGCGGGTGGTTCCCCGCGCCCCAGCCAGCCGGGCCGTGTCCGCGCGCCGCCGCCCTCCCCCCTCCGTATATGCAGGTCAGGATCACAGTGTCTTTTCCGTATGAAGCCCCTGTTTCGCAGTCGCTGTTCGACCGCGCGTCCGTGGTGACCCCGGGCGGCGTGAATTCTCCGGTGCGGGCCTTCCGGGCCGTGGGCGGTACGCCCCGGTTCATGGTGTCCGGTACCGGCCCGTACCTCACCGATGCCGACGGCCGGGAGTACGTCGACCTGGTGTGCTCGTGGGGACCGATGATCCTCGGCCACTCGCACCCCGAGGTGATCGCGGCGGTCCAGGAGGCGGTGTCCCACGGCACGTCCTTCGGGACGCCCGGCGCCGGCGAGGTGGAGCTCGCCGAGGAGATCGTGGCGCGGATCGCGCCCGTCGAGCAGGTGCGGCTGGTCTCCAGCGGCACCGAGGCGACGATGTCGGCGATCCGGTTGGCGCGCGGCTTCACCGGCCGGGCCAAGGTGATCAAGTTCGCCGGCTGCTACCACGGGCACGTGGACGCGCTGTTGGCCGCGGCCGGTTCGGGCGTGGCGACGTTCGGACTGCCGGACACCCCCGGGGTCACCGGTGCGCAGGCCGGCGACACCGTCGTGCTGCCGTACAACGACCTCGACGCGGTCCGGGCCGCGTTCGCCGCGCACCAGGGCGAGATCGCCTGTGTGATCACCGAGGCGTCGCCGGGCAACATGGGCGTCGTCCCGCCGCTGCCGGGCTTCAACCAGGGCCTTGCGGACCTCTGCGAAGAGCACGGCGCGCTCTTCATCTCCGACGAGGTCATGACCGGATTCCGGGTCAGCAAGGCCGGTTGGTACGGCATCGACGGCGTCCGCCCGGACCTGATGACGTTCGGGAAGGTCATGGGCGGCGGCTTCCCGGCCGCGGCCTTCGGCGGCCGCGCGGACGTCATGGCGCACCTGGCCCCGGCCGGGCCGGTCTACCAGGCGGGCACGTTGTCCGGGAACCCGATCGCCACCGCCGCCGGCGTCGCGCAGCTCCGACTGCTCGACGACGCCGCGTACGCCAAGGTCGACGCGGTCTCGACGGAGGTCCGCGGGCTGGTCACCGCCGCGCTGGCCAAGGAGGGCGTGGCGCACCGGCTCCAGGTCGCTGGGAACATGTTCTCCGTCTTCTTCACCGACGCCGAGGTCACGGACTACGACAAGGCCAAGGCGCAGGAGTCGTTCCGTTTCACCGCCTTCTTCCACTCGATGCTGTCGCAGGGCGTGTACCTCCCGCCGTCCGCGTTCGAGTCGTGGTTCGTCTCGACCGCGCACGACGACGCGGCGATCGAGCGGATCGCCGCCGCGCTGCCGGCCGCCGCGCGGGCCGCGGCCGAGGCGACCGCGTGAGCGGCACGGGTGGAGCGGACCGGAAGATGGGTGACATGAACAACGGCGACGCGAACGGCGACGAGACCACCGTCGTCCACCTGATGCGGCACGGCGAGGTGCACAACCCCGAGGGCGTGCTCTACGGGCGCCGGCCCGGCTACCACCTCTCCGATCTGGGGCGGAAGATGGCCGACCGGGTCGCCGAGCACCTCGCCGACCGGGACATCACGCACGTGGTGGCCTCGCCGCTGGAGCGCGCGCAGGAGACCGCGTCGCCGATCGCCGACGCGCACGGCCTCCAGATCGCCACCGACGAGCGGCTGATCGAGGCCGCCAACGTCTTCGAGGGCAAGACCTTCGGGGTGGGCGACGGCGCGCTGAAGAAGCCGGGCAACTGGAAGTACCTCACCAACCCGTTCCGCCCGTCGTGGGGCGAGCCGTACATCGAGCAGGTCGTCCGGATGATGGCGGCGCTCGGCGCGGCCCGGGACGCGGCCCGCGGGCACGAGGCGGTGGCGGTCAGCCACCAGCTCCCGATCTGGATCGTGCGCAGCTTCGCCGAGCGGCGGCGGCTGTGGCACGACCCGCGGAAGCGGCAGTGCACGCTGGCCTCGCTGACGTCGTTCACCTTCCACGGCGACAAGATCATTTCCGTGGGGTACAGCGAACCGGCGCGTGACCTGGTGCCGTCCCACCTGTTGGCGGGCGCCAAGCCCGTGAAGGGCGGATCCAAGGCGTTCGGCGCCTGATAGGCCGTCACGTGGCGAAATGTCAAATTCGCCGGAAATGCAAAGTCTGAGCCAATAGCACGGAACCTCACCGTCCGACATGCCCTCTATAAAGATGTCCGTTTATATGGATATCTAGTTCGTCGAGCACGGATGGGGAACGACGCTATGGGCGCGATGAGTCGGCGAAGCCTGCTGGGCATGGGAGTTGGGGCGGCCGCCGCGCTGGGCGTGGCGGGCTGCTCCAGTTCCGGGTCCGGCGGCGGTCAGCGGGTGAAGAACGCGGCGCCGGCCCGCCCCAAGCTCATAGGCGACGGCTCGACCTCGGACTACGGCAAGCAGCCCAACCAGCCCGCCGCCCCCGAGCGGCTGGAGCCGGGTCAGACCCCGCCGCAGTTCGTGGTCTTCTCCTGGGACGGGGCGGGGGAGGTCGGCAACGGCCTCTACCCCCGCTTCCGCAAGCTGGCCAAGGACCACGGCGCGGCCATGACCTTCTTCCTCTCCGGGCTGTACCTCCTGCCCGAGCAGAAGAAGCACCTCTACCTCCCGCCGAACAACAAGCCCGGCGCCTCCGACATCGGCTACCTCAACGACGCCCACATCAAGGAGACGCTCGACAACGTCCGTCAGTCGTGGCTCGACGGGCACGAGATAGGCACCCACTTCAACGGCCACTTCTGTTCCGGCCGGGGCAGCGTCAAGCACTGGACGCCGCAGCAGTGGCAGTCCGAGATAGACCAGGCCGTGGGCTTCGTCACCAAGTGGCGGACGCACACCGGCCTCTCCGACGCGGACCCGCTGCCCTTCGACTACCGCAAGGAACTGGTCGGCGGTCGCACCCCCTGCCTGCTCGGCCAGGAGAACCTGCTGCCCACCGCCCGCCAACTGGGATGGCGCTACGACGCGAGCTCGCCCGGCGGCCTCCAGATGTGGCCCCGTAAGAAGCAGGGCATCTGGGACTTCCCGCTCCAGCAGATACCTTTCCCCGGCCACTCGTTCGAGGTCCTGTCGATGGACTACAACATCCTGGCCAACCAGTCCAAGAACTCCACGAAGGCGCCGCCGGCCAACTACCCGGGCTGGCGCCGGCAGGCCGCCGACGCGTACATCTCCGGTTTCCGCCGCGCCTACGAGACCAACCGCGCGCCGTTCTTCATCGGCAACCACTTCGAGGAGTGGAACGGCGGCATCTACATGGACGCCGTCGAGGAGGCGTTCAAGCACATCGCCGACGAGAAGAACAAGGACGTCCGGCTGGTCTCCTTCCGGCAGTTCACCGACTGGCTCGACGCGCAGGACCCGCAGGTCGTCCGCAAGCTCCAGCGGATGGGCGTCGGCGAACGGCCGGCCGGCGGCTGGAAGAACTTCCTCGCCTGACGGTCGGTCGGCCCGTGCGGCGCGCCGGAATGGGCGGTTCCGGTGGGTCTGACATGGCTCTTCGCGCGGAGCGCGGCGGGGCGAGGGGGGCGCGGAAGATCCGCAATTGGCCCATGCGAAACTTTTCACATGAGTGACAGCCGCGCCCCCCGCCGCCTCACCAGTCGCCGCCGTCTCGCCCTGTACGCCGCGGGAGCGGCGGCCGCCTCGCTGACGCTCGGCGCCTGCGGCGACGGTGCCTCCGGCGGTTCGGCGCAGACCCGGTTCGTCCAGGGCAAGAACGGCGTCGACACCGTCCAGCCCGACGAGCGGCAGCCGGCGCCCGACCTGTCCGGCGAGACCACCACCGGCAAGAAGCTGAACGTGGCGGACTACAAGGGCAAGGTCGTCATCATCAACGTCTGGGGCTCGTGGTGCGGCCCCTGCATCGCCGAGGCCGCCAACTTCGCCAAGGTCGCCAACGAGACCAAGGCCAAGGGCGTCCAGTTCATCGGGATCAACACCCGCGACGTCGAGAAGGCGCAGGCCACCCAGTTCGAGGAAGAGCACAAGATGCCCTACCCGAGCCTGTTCGACCCCCAGGGCAAGTTGATGCTGCGCTTCCCCAAGGGCAGCCTCAACCCGCAGGCGATCCCGTCCACCATCGCCATCGACCGGCAGGGGCGGATCGCCGCGCGCTCGATCGGCCCGCTCGCCGAGGACGACCTGCGCAAGATGGTCGACCCGCTGATCGCCGAGAAGTGATCGCGTGATCGCGCTCGCCGCCGCCACCGCGCAGAACCAGACCATCCTCACCGGCACGCTGCTCGCCGCCGTCCCGCTGGCCCTCTTCGCCGGCCTGGTCTCGTTCTTCTCGCCCTGTGTCCTCCCCCTGGTCCCGGGCTACATGTCCTACGTCACCGGCGTGACCGGCACCGACCTCGCCGAGGCCCGGCGGGGCCGGATGCTGGCCGGCGCCGGCCTCTTCGTCCTCGGCTTCACCGCCGTCTTCGTCTCCGGCGGCGCCCTCTTCGGATTCTTCGGCCAGACCCTCCAGGAGTACAAGCCCGTCATCTCGCGCGTCCTGGGCGTGCTGATGATCCTGCTCGGGCTGGCCTTCGCCGGCCTCCTGAAGCGGTTCGGCCAGCGGGAGTTGCGGTTCCACAGGAAGCCCTCGATGGGGCTGAGCGGCGCGCCGGTGCTCGGGGTGCTCTTCGGCGTCGGCTGGACGCCCTGCCTGGGACCCACCTTCACCGCCGTCAACGCCCTGTCCTTCCAGGAGGCCAGCGCCGGCCGCGGCGCACTGCTCACCGTGGCCTACTGCCTGGGCCTGGGGCTGCCGTTCATCGCGGTGGCGCTCGCCTTCCGCCGGATGCTCGGCGCCTTCGGCTGGGTCAAGCGGCACTACGTATGGGTGATGAGGGCGGGCGGCGGCATGATGATCGCCCTCGGCGTGCTCCTCGTCACCGGCGTCTGGGACAGTCTGATGTCGCAGCTCCAGAGCTGGACGCAAAGCATCACCGTTGGGATCTGATTGATGTCCACCAAGACCGACACCACGGACGAGCCGGGCGCCACCGCCGACCAGGGCGGTGATCTCGGCGCGGCCGGATCCCAGCTCTCCACCGCCCCCAAGGAGGACATCAGCCTCCCCTCGCTCGGCCCGATCGGCTGGGCGCGGTGGTTCTGGCGGCAGTTGACCTCGATGCGGGTGGCGCTGCTGCTGCTCTTCCTGCTGTCCATCGGCGCGATCCCCGGCTCGCTGATCCCGCAGACCAGCATCGACCCGGTCAAGGTCGACCAGTTCAAGGCCGAGCACGCCACCCTCGGCGGGGTCTACGACAAGCTGGGGATGTTCCACGTCTACAGCTCGGTGTGGTTCTCGGCGATCTACCTGCTGCTGTTCATCTCGCTGATCGGCTGCATCGTGCCGCGCGCCTGGCAGTTCGTCGGGCAGCTCCGGGGCCGCCCGCCGGTCGCCCCCCGCCGGTTGACCCGGCTGCCCGCGTACACCACGTGGCGCACCGAGGCGGCGCCCGAGGACGTCCTCGACGCCGCCGAGCGGATGCTGAAGAAGCGGCGCTTCCGGATCCGCCGGGAGGGCACCGCGGTCGCCTCCGAGAAGGGCTACCTCCGCGAGGCCGGCAACCTCCTCTTCCACGTCGCGCTGATCGTGATGCTGGTGGCGTTCGCCGTCGGCAGCCTGTGGAAGTCCGAGGGCGGCAAGCTGATCGTCGAGGGCGACGGCTTCTCCAACAGCCTCACCCAGTACGACGACTTCTCCTCCGGGCCGTTCTTCGACACCGACACCATGGCGCCGTTCGGCTTCACCCTGAACTCCTTCGACGCGACCTACGAGCGGACCGGCCCGCAGAAGGGCACCCCCCGCACCTTCCAGGCCAACATCAGCTACTTCTCCGGCGCGGACGGCGCCGAGCACAAGCAGACGATCCGGGTGAACACCCCGCTCGACATCGAGGGCAACAAGGTCTACCTGCTCTCCCACGGCTACGCGCCGGTCGTCACCGTCAAGGACGGCCGCGGCAAGACCGTCTACCACGGTGCGGTGCCGTTCCTCCCGCAGGACCCCAAGAACTTCACCTCCTCCGGCGTGGTGAAGGTCCCCGGCGCCCAGACCAAGGACGGCCAGCGCAACCAGCTCGGTTTCCAGGCGCTGTTCGTCCCGACCTTCGGCGGCAAGAACTCCGGGTCGATGTTCTCCCAGTTCCCGGCGCCCGACTTCCCCGTGCTGTCGGTGAACGCCTGGCACGGCGACCTCGGCATGGACTCCGGCCTGCCGCAGAACGTCTACCAGCTCGACACCAAGCGGCTGAAGCAGTACAAGGACGCCAGCGGCGACATCTTCAAGAAGATGCTGCTGCCCAAGGACCGCGCCGGGCAGATGCTCGGCCACGCCGGCGCCAAGCTGACGCCCGACCAACTCGACGCCGAGTCCACGATGAAGCTCCCGAACGGCGAGGGCTCCATCACCTTCGACGGCATCAAGACCTGGGCCAGCTTCAAGATCGCCCACCAGCCGGGCAACGGGCTCGCGCTGGCCGGCGCGGTCTGCGCGCTGCTCGGCCTGGCCGCCTCGCTGTTCATCCAGCGGCGCCGGGTCTGGGTCCGGGCGGAGCCCGCCGACGGCGGCGGCACCGTCGTCGAGATGGCCAGCCTCGGCCGCAGCGAGTCGGCCCGGGTGGCGGAGGAACTCGCCGCCCTCGCGGCCGCGTTGACCCCGAGCGCCCCGCTGGCCGCGCCCGCACCGGACACCGGGGAAGCCCCCGAACCGTCCGCCGAAGACCCGACGGAGCCCACCGACTCTGCCGATCCTGCTGACCCCTCCGAAGGAGCGCGCGCGTGAATCTCGCTGCCGCAGCCAACGAGACACTGGCTCACAACAGCAATGTGCTGGTCTATTCGGCGATGGCCGTCTACACCCTCGCCTTCGTTGCCCACATGGCCGAGTGGGTGTTCGGCAGCCGCAGCAAGGTCGGCCGGTCCGCCGCCGCCCTGACCGTCGCGGCCACCGCGCCGGCTCCCGCCCAACGCGCGCAGAAGGGGGGCACCGCCGTCCTGGAGCGTCCCAAGGTCGTCACCCGGGCCGCGGCCGGCAGCCGGGACGTGCCCGACGGCCCCGGTGCGCACGGCGGCACCGAGAAGGGTGACCTCTACGGCCGGATCGCGATCTCGCTGTCCGTCCTGGCCTGGGCGCTGCACGTCGGCGGCATCGTCACCCGCGCCCTGTCCGTGCAGCGCGCCCCCTGGGGCAACATGTACGAGTTCTCCACGACCTTCGCCGGGGTCGCGGTGGGCGTCTACCTCGTCCTGCTGCTGCTGAAGAAGAACGTCCGCTGGATCGGCCTGCCGCTGGTCACCACCGTCCTGCTCACCCTGGGCCTGGCGGTCAGCGTCCTCTACACCGCCAGCGACCAACTGGTGCCCGCGCTGCACTCGTACTGGCTGTGGATCCACGTCTCCTGCGCGATCCTCTCCGGCGCGGTGCTCTACCTCGGCGCCGTCGCCACCCTGCTGTTCCTCTTCCGCGACCGCTACGAGGCCAAGCTGGCCAACCCGGACGGCCCGCAGCCCGGCGCCTTCGCCACCTCGATCCTGGAGCGGCTGCCCTCGTCCGCCTCGCTCGACAAGTTCGCCTACCGGGTCAACGCCACCGTCTTCCCGCTGTGGACGTTCACCATCATCGCGGGCGCCATCTGGGCCGAGGCCGCCTGGGGCCGCTACTGGGGCTGGGACCCCAAGGAGGTCTGGTCCTTCATCACCTGGGTCGCCTACGCCTGCTACCTGCACGCCCGCGCGACCGTCGGCTGGAAGGGCCGCAAGGCCGCCTGGCTGGGCCTGATCGCCTTCGCCTGCTACCTCTTCAACTACTACGGCGTGAACATCTTCGTCACCGGCCTGCACTCCTACGCCGGCGTCTGAGCGGGTCCCGCCCGACCTCCACGCAACCGGTGCCGTACGGACGGCCTCTTCCCGAGGCCGTCCGTACGGCACCGTCGTCTGCGCGGCCTTCTGTCAGCGGCGCCTGCGCCCGCCGTGTTCCTGCCGCGGCGGGCGCTGGTCCGCGCCCGGCAGCTCCGGCTTCGGCAGGTGGGCCACCTCCCACTGCGCCTCGGCCAGCTTCTCGGCGGTGTCCCGGGGCAGCCGCGGCGCGTGGTGCGCGGGGGAGCGGAAGCCGAACGCCGAGGTCAGATCGCCGAACGTGTCCCGCCGCCAGTCGCTGATGTTGGGCTCGGTCACGCCCGTGAACCGTTCCAGGAACTGCAGCACCGAGGTGTGGTCGAAGGCGTCGCCGGCCGCCCAGCCGCCCACCGTCCAGGGGGAGATGATCAGGCACGGCACCCGGAAGCCGGCCCCGATCGGCAGGCCCTGGACGAACTCGTCCTTGGTCCCGGCCGGCGCCACCGGCGGCGGCACGTGGTCGAACAGGCCGTCGTTCTCGTCGTAGTTGAGGATGAAGGCGGTCTTCGCCCACACCTTGGGGTTCGAGGCGACCGCCTCGATCTTCTGGGCCACGTAGTCGGCGCCGGCGGCCGGCAGGTAGTCCGGGTGCTCCGACTGGTGGCTGGTGGGAATCAGCCAGGAGACCGCCGGCAGCCGGTCGTTGCGGGCGTCGTCCTCGAAGGAGCCGGCCGGCCGGCGCCGCATGCCCCGCTCGTACAGGGCGCTGTCCGGCTTGGCGTCCCGGAACGTCTGGAACTGCTCCAGCAGGTTGCAGCCGTAGTTGTCCTCCTCCTGGTACACCTGCCAACTGATGCCGGCCGCCTGGAGCCGCTCCGCGTACGTCGTCCATCGGTACGGCTTGGGCGCGGTGTTGTCGAGGATCGGGCCGCCGTGGGTGCCGCCCGGGTCGAGGGTGCCGGTCATCCAGTACAGGCGGTTGGGCCAGGTCGGCCCGAAGACCGAGCAGAAGTAGTTGTCGCAGAGGGTGAACGCCTCGGCGAGGGCGAACTGGAAGGGGATGTCCTGGCGGGTGTGGTAGCCCATCACGTAGGGGCCGTTGATGCCGTCGGCCTTGCGGTGCGCGGGCAGCCAGCGGTCCATCTTGCCGCCGTTCCACGCCTCGTGCTGGACCGACCAGGCGTGGCTGGTGGAGGGGATGGCCTGGGCGCTGGAGGTATGGGTGTTGAGGCGGAACGGCAGCAGATAGCCGTCGGGGTTCTCGGCGTCGGGCTGGTAGAAGACGGAGCGGCCGGTGGAGAGTTCGAGCGCGTGCGGGTCGTTGAAGCCGCGGACGCCGCGGAGGGTGCCGAAGTAGTGATCGAAAGAACGGTTCTCCTGCATCAGCAGGACGACGTGCTCGATGTCGCGCAGTGAGCCGTTACGGGGGGGACCCGCGGCGACGGCCTTCTGGACGCTGGGCGGCAGTAGCGACAGTGCGGCGGTGCCGCCGATCGCCGCTGCCGCCGAGCCGAGGAGTCTGCGTCGGGTCATATTCGGCATATGTGCCACTCTCCCTGAGTCGCGTAGGCCCTCGGTGGACCTTCCCGACTTTGGCGGTGGCCTAGTTTCGCGGGCAGGGGGAGGTTGCTGAACGGCGCGTCAATTGGCCGTGAACAGACCCGAGTTGGCTGGTCAGCCCTACGTCCCGTACGTCACGTGACGCAGCGCACGACCACTTGCGCACCACTCCGGCTACGCCTTTGCGGCGATTGACGGGGACACGCGGCTTACGCCCGGAGTTCCCTCGGGCGCCGGGTACGGGCGTTCGTCGGGGAGCAGTGCGCGGGCGGCGTCCTCCTCGCCGGCGCGCACCAGCGCGCGGATCTTCCGGGCCAGCGGCGTCACCTCGCGGACGGCGACCAGCCACTCGTCCGCGTACGCCCGGGACAGCGCGCCGGACAGCCCCAGTTGGAGCGAGCGGTGCGGGAGCGGCCGCAGGCGCAGATCGCGCTCGGGGTCCCACTGGACGCGGGCCGGGGAGGCGCGCAACGCGCGCTGCCAGGCGGCGCGGTCGGGGTGCTGGGCGGGGTCGTAGTGCGACAGGCACGCGTCGCGCAGCGCCCGGTCGAAGCCCTCCCGGGCGATCTCGATGGCCAGCACCGTCTCCTGGCCGGCCTTGGTGGCCCAGCCGCAGCGGTACATCATCCACAGGAACGACGGCTTGATCCACGTCATCCGGTCCCGTTTCCAGGCGGCCGGGAAACGGCCCTCGCGCGCCGCGGGGTGGCCCAGCGCCGGCGCGTACGCCTGGTAGACGGTGACGGTGTCGGTGGTGTGCAGTGCGCGGACGCGGCGGAACGGCTCGCGGGACGTGGGGGTGCCGGGGCTCATGACGGCCCATCCTGCCGACGCCGGGCGCCGCGGACCACCGGATTACGCGTCAGCCTTCGGCGCCCCGCTCCGACGGGCCGACGGCCTCAGACGCCGCCGATGTCCTCCTGCCACAGCTCCGGGTGCGCCCCGATGAACTCCCGCATCAGCGCCGCGCATGCGCGGTCGTCCAGCAGCACCACCTGCACGCCGTGCCGGGCCAGCCAGTCGTGCCCGCCGTGGAAGGTCCGGGCCTCGCCGATGACGACCCGGGAGATCCCGAACTGGCGGACCAGCCCGCTGCACAGCCAGCACGGCGACAGCGTGGTGACCATCGTCGTGCCCCGGTAGCCGCGCCGCCGTCCGGCCGCCTGGAAGGCCACGATCTCGGCGTGCCGGGACGGATCGCCGTCCTGCACGCGGCGGTTGCGGCCCAGGCCCAGCGGCGCGCCGTCCGGTCCGTAGAGCGCCGCCCCGATGGGGATGCCGCCCTCGGCCAGCCCCGCCCGGGCCTCGGCGAGGGCCGTCGCCAGCATCGCGCGGGCCTGCTCCTGGAGGTGGTCGGGGTGCCCGGACAGATCCTCGTGGCCGTCGATGTGGCCGTAGCGGCGGACGGCCTCGCGGTCCTGTCCCCACGTCCGCGGCCGGTCCCGATCCGGTGCCTGGTCCATGCGGTCACTCTTCCCGCCCGGCCGGCCGTCGCAACGCCCGCTGGGCCGGACGGCCGTGAGGGGGGCTCAGGACGCGGCGGGCGGGGTCTCCTCGGGGCCCTTGCGGCCGCCGGGCCCGTCGCCGGACCCCCCGGCGCCGCTGCCGTCCGCGCCCTTCGGGCCCTTCGGGCCGTCGCCGGGCCCGGCCTCCTTGCGGCGCAGCTCCTCCTCGCGGCGGCGCAGATCGGCCTCCCAATCCTTGAGCAGCGCCTCGTCCTTCGTGTTCTCCTCGCGCAGCGACCGCAGGAACTCGGGGTTGTCGTCCGGCGCCACCCACGCGGCGCCGGAGTTGCGGTGCCGCTCGGCGGGCGTGCCGCCCCGGCCGTTCGGGACGCGGTCCCGCGGCCGGCCCGCCACCAGCCAGGCGATCGGCCCGATCAGCACCTCGCCGAAGAGCAGGATGATGAACACCCACGCCACCTTCGGCAGCCCGCGGACCTGCGACTCGGGGGTGTTGAGGCAGTCGATGAAGGCGTAGATCCACAGCGCCAGCACCAGTAGGAACGGCAGATACCTGAGCATGACGGACGGTCCCCCTGGGCGCGCGGGCGGACCCGCGACGGGGCCCCGTGACCCGTACAGGGTAGTGCGTACCGGATACTGGAACGCATGGCTTATGACGATCTTCGCTCCCTGCTGCGGGCCCTGGAGCGCGAGGGCGACCTCAAGCGCATCAAGGCCGAGGTCGACCCGTATCTGGAAGTCGGCGAGATCGTGGACCGGGTGCAGAAGGCCGGCGGGCCGGCGCTGCTCTTCGAGAACGTCAAGGGCTCGGCGATGCCGCTGGCCATGAACGTCTACGGCACCGACCGCCGGCTCCTCAAGGCGCTCGGCCTGACCGACTACGAGCAGATCAGCGAGAAGATCAGCGGGCTGCTCAAGCCCGAACTGCCGCACGGCTTCGTGGGAGTGCGGGAGGCGTTCGGCAAGCTGGCGAACATGACGCACGTCCCCCCGAAGAGGGTCAAGGGCGAGGCGCCCGTCCAGGAGGTCGTGCTCACCGGCGACGACGTCGACCTGGAGAAGCTGCCGGCGCTGTTCACCTGGCCCAAGGACGGCGGCTCCTTCTTCAACCTCGGGCTGACCCACACCAAGCACCCCGAGACCGGCGTCCGCAACCTCGGCCTCTACCGCCTCCAGCGCCACGACAAGCGCACCATCGGGATGCACTGGCAGATCCACAAGGACAGCCGCAACCACTACCAGGTCGCCGCCAAGCGCGGCGAGCGGCTGCCGGTCGCGATCGCCTTCGGCTGCCCGCCGGCGGTGACCTACGCCTCCACCGCCCCGCTGCCCGGCGACATCGACGAGTACCTCTTCGCCGGCTTCCTCCAGGGCAAGCGGATCGAGATGGTGGACTGCAAGACGGTCCCGCTCCAGGTCCCGGCCAACGCCGAGGTCGTCATCGAGGGGTGGCTGGAGCCCGGCGAGATGCTGCCGGAGGGCCCGTTCGGCGACCACACCGGCTTCTACACGCCGCAGGAACCGTTCCCCGCGCTGAAGATCGACTGCGTCACGATGCGGCGGCGCCCGCTGCTCCAGTCGATCGTGGTGGGCCGGCCGCCGACCGAGGACGGCCCGCTGGGCCGGGCCACCGAGCGGTTCTTCCTCCCGCTCCTCAAGATCATCGTCCCGGACATCGTGGACTACCACCTCCCCGAGTCCGGCGGCTTCCACAACTGCGCGATCGTCTCGATCGACAAGAAGTACCCCAAGCACGCCCAGAAGGTGATGCACGCCATCTGGGGCGCCCACATGATGTCGCTGACCAAGCTGATCGTGGTGGTGGACGCGGACTGCGATGTGCACGACCTCCACGAGGTCTCCTGGCGGGCGCTGGGCAACACCGACTACGCCCGCGACCTGACCGTCGTCGAGGGCCCGGTCGACCACCTCGACCACGCCTCCTACCAGCAGTTCTGGGGCGGCAAGGCGGGCATCGACGCCACCAAGAAGTGGCCCGAGGAGGGCTACACCCGCGACGGGGGCTGGCCAGACATGGTCGAGTCGGACCCGGCGATCGCCGAGCGGGTGACGAAGCGTTGGAAGGAGTACGGGCTGTGAGCGCGTCTGCTGCCGCGGTACCGCAAACGGGAAAGACCAGGGCCTTCCTGCGGCTCGTCGTCATCGAGCACTCGGTCTTCGCGCTGCCCTTCGCCTACATCGCCGCGTTCACCGCGATGCAGCGGCTGGACCAACACGTCCACTGGCTGCGGCTGTTGCTCGTCACCGTCGCCATGGTCGGCCTGCGCACCTTCGCGATGGCCGTCAACCGCATCATCGACCGGGAGATCGACGCCCGTAACCCGCGCACGGCCGGGCGCGAACTGGTCACCGGCGCGGTCTCGGTGAAGTCCGCCTGGACCGGCGCGCTGATCGCCGTGGTGGTCTTCCTGGGCGCGGCCGCGCTGCTCAACCCGCTGTGCCTCGCGCTGGCGCCGGTGGCCGTGGTGCCGATGGTGGTCTACCCCTACGGCAAGCGCTTCACCAACTTCCCGCACGCCATCCTCGGCCTCGCCCAGGCGATGGCCCCGGTCGGCGCCTGGCTCGCGGTCACCGGTTCCTGGTCCTGGGAGTCGGTGATCCTCGGGCTCGCGGTCGGCATCTGGATCGGCGGCTTCGACCTGATCTACGCCTGCCAGGACGTCGAGGCGGACCGCCAGAACGGCGTGAAGTCCGTGCCGGCCCGCTTCGGCGTGCCGGGCGCGCTCTGGGGCGCCCGCTGGTGCCACGTCGCCACGACCGCGCTGCTGGCGTGGTACGGCGTCGCCATCGGCGCCGGCCTCTTCTTCTGGATCGGGCTGGTGATCGTGGCGGTGGCCTTCTGCTACGAGCACGCGATCGTGCGCCCGCACGACACCTCCCGCCTCAACCGGGCGTTCTTCCAGGTCAACAGCTTCATCGGCATCGCGCTGTTCGTCTGCGCGCTGCTGGATCTGTTCGTCCGCGGGCTGACGCCGTGAACGACCCGACGCCGTAAACGACGCCCGACGTCGTGAGGCCCTGACGCCCTGGCACCGTGACGTCGCGGTGCCGGGGCGTTCTGGCGTCGTGGTGCCGTGGCGACCCGACGACGTCGCGGCCCGCCGCGCTCCGACGTGCTCCGGGACCCGTCGCCCGCCCGGCAGTTGCCGCTCAGCCCTTCACGAGCGGCCAGGCGATCAGCCGCGGATAGCGCCACGGCTCGCCCTTGTTGGCCTTGGTCGTGGCGACGATGGCGTAGACGATGCCGGATATCGCGTAGGCCGCCATGACCACCATGACGGTCAGCAGCGGCACGGCCAGCCCCGGCGGCGCCTCGCTGCTCCCGCTGTGGTCGGCGGCGGCGAAGACGAGCGCGCTGCCGAAGTACAGCACCACGCCGAGCACCGCGACGATGGTCTGGGTGAGGCCGAAGTTCAGTGCCTGGGTGGCGTGGTGGCGGACAGAGGGGTCGTGCTTGTGGCGGGCGCTGCCCCGGATGGACAGTGGGGCGATCCAGCCCAGGAAGCCGCCCAGGCCGCAGAACATCGAGCCCGCGGTGATGGTCAGCACTGCGCCGAGGTGGGCCCACATCGCCGGGCCCGTCGCGGGCGCGGGCGGTGGTGGGACGCCGTAGCCGGGGGCGGCCTGGTAGCCGTAGCCGGCCGCGCCGGGGTGGCCGTAGCCGCCGGGCGGGGGCTGCTGCCAGCCCGCGGACGGGCCGTAGCCCACCTGGTAAGGGTCCGACATCTCTACTCCCCCGCATCTGCGTCCCCGTGTCTCCCGACGGGCCGCGCCGTGGTGTCGCGCGGCCGTCACGTCCCGTTCGCCGGTACGAGAACGGCCGGACCGGGACGATGAGTTCGAGACTACGGGGCGGGTCTGACAACGGTGCCGGCCGCCGGCACCGCCCGCCCCCGCCCGCGCAGCAGGCACGCCGCCAGCACCCCGCCGATCAGCCCGAACAGATGGCCCTGCCAACTGATCCCGCTGGTGGTGGGCAGCGCGCCCCACAGGATCGAGCCGTAGAGCAGGCCGACGCCCACCCCGATCGCGATGTCCAGCGGCTTGCGCTCGATGAAGCCGCGCACCAGCAGATAGCCGAAGAGCCCGAAGACCACCCCGGAGGCGCCCGCGGTGTTGCTGTGCGCCGGGGCGGTCAACCACACGCCCAGGCCGCTGACGACGATGATCAGCAGGGCCGCGGCGAGGAACCGGCGGATGCCGCTGCGCAGCGCGGCGACGAAGCCGAGCACCAGCAACGGCAGCGTGTTGGCCGCCAGATGCTCGAAGCCGAAGTGCAGGAAGGCGGCGGGCACCACGTCGACCAGCTCGGCCGGATCGCGGGGCTGGATGCCGAAGGCGTCGAGGGCGTTGCCACTGAGGGTGTCGATGCCTTCCAGGACCCAGAGCAGCGCGACCCAGCCCACCATCAGCAGCAGTGCGGGCCTGGCCCCTGCGGTCCGCGGTGTCATCGCCGGCCCCCTTCGTCGTCGTTCTCGTGCGCCGCCCGGTGGCGTCGTACCGGCGCACAGGTAGTAACGGTCGTGACGGTCCCGGTGGTTCCGCCGGATAGGCTCGATCCGTGGAGCCGCCGCACAACAACACCAGCAAGCAGGACCCGGGCCGTCGCCCGTGGGTCGTGGGAATCTCCGGCGCGTCCGGGACGCCGTACGCCGCGTCCGTGCTGCGCGGGTTGCTCGCCGCGGGGGAGGCGGTGGACTTGATCGTCAGCCGGGCGTCGCGGTTGACGCTGCTGGACGAGACCGGCATCGCCTTCCGGGACGCGCACTGGCGCAGCGACCTTCGGGAGTGGCTGGCGCGCGGCGCGGACGGCAAGCCGGACACCTTCCGGGTGACCGACGAGATGCTGGCGCGGGTGCGGCACTGGCCGGCCGGGGACCTGGCGGCGGGGCCGTCGTCGGGTTCGTACCCGGTGCGGGGGATGCTGATCGTCCCGGCGAGCACGGCGTGCGTGGCCGGGGTGGCGCTGGGGCTGTCGAAGGACCTGCTCCAGCGGGTGGCGAGCGTGACGCTCAAGGAGCGGCGGCCGTTGGTCGTCGCGGTGCGGGAGACCCCGTTGAACGGGCCGACGCTCAAGCACTTGGTGGCGCTGGATGAGGCGGGCGCCGTGGTGCTGCCCGCCTCTCCGGCGTTCTACGCGGGTGCGACGCACATCCAGGATCTGGTGGACTTCGTCGCGGGCCGGGTGCTCGATGCGGCACAGGTGCCGCACGGGCTGTACCGGCGGTGGGAAGGGGAGCTGGGGGGCGGCTCCAAGGGGGAGGCCCCCGAAGCTCGTTAGCGCTTCTTGGTGAGGGCGCGGCCGAGGCGGCGCCGGGCCCGCGGGGTAGTGGGCTGCTGGGCGGCACGAGAACGATTGGCCTGGTCCTGCAGCTCACGCATGCGGGCGTAGGCCATCTCGATCGAGTACACGGTGACAACTCCTGTTGAAAGATCGTCCTTGATCGTTCTAAATGAATCACAGGGCTAGGACCCCTGTATGCCTTAGATTCTACATGCAAAACGCAGAAACGCGGAAAGATTGGAAGGCTTGAGGGCATGGACGCGGTGGATAGGCAGCTCATTCAGGCACTTCGCGAGAACGGCAGGGCCTCCTACGCGGAACTCGGCCGGCTCGTCGGCCTCTCCGGCCCCAGCGTCACGGACCGGATCAACCGCCTCGAAGCGGCCGGAGTGATCACCGGATACCGCGCGACGGTCGACGCCGCCTCGCTCGGGCTGGGCGTGACCGCCCTGGTCGGCATCTCCCTCTCGGACGCCGCCGACCACGAGGACGTCGCCCGCCGGCTCAAGGACCTCGCCGAGATCGAGGACTGCTGGTTCATCGCCGGCGACGACTCCTACATGCTCAAGGTCCGGGTCGGCGACGTGGACGGACTGGAGCGCACCATCCGGCGGCTGTCCGGCACCAAGGGCGTCTCCCGCACGCGGACCACGATCGTGCTCTCCACCAAGTGGGAGAACCGGGTCGGCGAGCTCCCCGAAGAGGTCGGCTGAGCCCGGCGTACACCGCGGCGGACGGGGCCCCGGGCGGCGCCCAAGGGGCCTCCGTCCGCCGCGGAAGCGGGGGAGTAGGCTCGGCGAAGCCCGTTTTTCGCAGGAACGGCCGACGTTCCAGGTGGAACGGCCGGTGACACACAGAGATGGTGGGAGGCGACCCGATGGCGGCGTCGATGGATGCGGGCCTCAAGCGCGAGCTGGAGGAGAAGGTCCACGCCGGGGAGCGACTGACCCGCGAGGACGGGATCGCCCTGTACGAGTCCGACGACCTGGCGTGGCTGGGTGGCCTCGCCCATGAGGTGCGGACCCGGAAGAACGGCGACGCCGTCCACTTCAACGTCAACCGCCACCTCAACATGACCAACGTGTGCACCGCGTCCTGCGCGTACTGCTCGTTCCAGCGCAAGCCGGGCGAGAAGGACGCGTACACGATGCGCATCGAGGAGGCCGTCCGCCTCGCCAAGGCGATGGAGAACGACAACCTCACCGAGCTGCACATCGTCAACGGCCTGCACCCGACCCTGCCGTGGCGCTACTACCCGCGCTCGCTGCGGGAGTTGAAGAAGGCGCTGCCGAACGTCTCCCTCAAGGCGTTCACCGCCACCGAGATCCACCACTTCGAGACCATCTCCGGCCTGTCCGCCTCCGAGATCCTCGACGAACTGATCGACGCCGGGCTGGAGTCGCTGACCGGCGGCGGCGCCGAGATCTTCGACTGGGAGGTCCGTCAGCACATCGTTGACCACGCCACCCACTGGGAGGACTGGTCGCGGATCCACCGCCTCGCCCACGAGAAGGGCCTGAAGACCCCGGCCACCATGCTCTACGGGCACATCGAGGAGCCCCGCCACCGCGTGGACCACGTCCTGCGGCTGCGCGAGCTCCAGGACGAGACCGGCGGCTTCCAGGTCTTCATCCCGCTGCGCTACCAGCACGACTTCGTCGACATGAAGGACGGCAAGGTCCGCAACAAGCTCCAGGCGCGGACCACGATGGCCAGCGGTGCCGAGGCCCTGAAGACCTTCGCGGTCTCCCGGCTCCTCTTCGACAACATCCCGCACGTCAAGGTCTTCTGGGTGATGCACGGCGTGCAGACCGCCCAACTCGCCCTCCAGCACGGCGCCGACGACATGGACGGCTCGGTCGTCGAGTACAAGATCACGCACGACGCGGACAACTACGGCACGCCGAACAAGCTCACCCGCGACGACCTGCTGGACCTGATCCGCGACGCCGGCTTCCGCCCCGTCGAGCGCAACACCCGCTACGAGACCATCCGCGAGTACCCCGGCCCGGACCCGGAGCGCCGCGAGTCCCCGCAGCCGATGCGGCTCTGATCCGGCCGGGGCCCCGCGGGGCCCCGGTAGGGTCCGCCCCATGAGCGTGCGCTTCGAGCCGGACCCCGCCGTCACCCCGGAAGTCCGGGACGGGATCTGCCAGTTGTGGGCGGACGTCTCCAACGCGGGCGGCGCGGTCGGCTTCGTCCCGCCCGTCACCCCGCAGGACGTCCGCTCCCACCTCCTGCGCCACCTCGCCGCCCTCGCCGAGGGCGGCGAGCGGCTGCTCCTCGGCCGGGACGCCGACGGCCGCGTCGTGGCCACCGCGTTCCTCACCGCCAACTGGCACTGGATGTCCACCCACTGGCTGTGGGTCTCCACCGTCATGGTCCACCCCGACCTCCAGGGCCGGGGCGCCGGCCGCGCGCTGATGGCCGCGGTCGCCGACGTCGCCCGCGGCATCGACGGCATCATCGGCCTCCGGCTCACCTGCCGCGGCGGCACCGGCCTGGACCGCTTCTACGCGTCCTGCGGCTACCGCGAGATCGGCCGCGCCCCGCGCGCGATCAAGCTCGCCGACGACGAGCTCCGCGACGACCTGACGATGTGGCTCGACCTGGCCTGAAGCGCCCGCGGACCGGGGGCCCGGAAGATCGCCCGGCGTCCTGTGCTTGACTGGACGGCAGACCCTTTCGGTTGCCGTTGAGAAGAAGGTCCCGACCGTGAGTAGCTCCAAGTTCGCCACGCTCCGCTACACCGCCCTTCGCATCGGCCTGTTCGTCGTCTGCTTCGCCGCGGTGTGGGTGCTGGCCTACTTCCGGATCATTCCGCTCGGCGCCGGCAACTCCAACACGATCTGGCTGCTGCTGCTCGCCATCGTCATCTCCGCGCCGCTCAGCTTCGTGCTGCTGCGCAAGCAGCGGGACGCGATGTCCGAGCAGATCGTGGCCAAGGTGGATCGCCAGAAAGAGCGGCTCGCCGCCAACCAGCGCATGGAGGACAGCCTCTAAGGCCCCGTCCGCCCACCCCGGACTGTAAGACGCGTCACGTCGGCGCGCCGTCCGTCCCCCACCCCCGTACGGCGCCCGGTCCGCGGAGTCCCAACTCCCCGGACCGGGCGCCGTTTTGCGGCCTTCCGCCCGCTCCGTGGTGCTGCGTCAGCCCTTGTCCCCGACTCAAAGATTTTCTTTGGGTTCCTCAAAGTTCAAGTGTTAACGTGCTTGTCATGAAGACAGCAGCCGCGCCCTCGAATCCCATGAGCGTCCCGCTCGTGGGGCGCCTGCACGTCGATCTTTGCCGCTGCATGTCCGCGGCCTGTTGCCGCCGCTGACATGCCCCCAGCGGCCGGAGATCCCGCGTACGGACCTCCTGGCGCTCTTGCACGCCGTTCCCGACGCCCCGCGTCCCACGTCTTCCCGTCACCGGAGTGTGTCCGTTGTCCACGTCTGCCCAGACCCCTGCGCCCGCGAAGGCGCCCCAGACCCCGAAGTCCTCCCGAATACCCAAGATCCCGTTCTGGGTGCAGATCCTGGCCGGTCTCGTCCTCGGCGTGCTGCTCGGCTGGGTCGCCAAGAGCGGTGACATCGGCTGGCTCGGCTCCACCCTGGAGCACATCGGCGACCTCTTCGTCCAGTTGCTGAAGCTGGCCGTCGCCCCCCTGGTCTTCTTCGCGATCCTGGTCTCGATCACCAACCTGCGGCAGGTCAACAACGCCGCCCGGCTGGCCACCCGCACCCTGCTGTGGTTCATGGTCACCTCGCTGATCGCGGTGGCGATCGGCCTGGCCATCGGCCTGCTGACGCACCCCGGCGCGGGCACCGGCCTGACCCCCAAGGACGGCAAGCTCCCCCAGCACACCGGCTCCTGGATCGACTTCCTCACCGGCATCGTCCCCACCGACGTCATCACGCCGTTCACCCAGCTCAACGTCATGCAGATCGTCTTCATGGCGGCCGTCGCCGGCATCGCCGCGCTGCAGCTCGGGGAGAAGGCCGAACCGGTCCTCAAGATCAGCCGCTCCGCCCTGGAGCTGCTCCAGAAGGCCCTGTGGTGGGTCATCCGGCTCGCCCCGATCGGCACCGTCGGCCTCATCGGCCACGCCATCGCCACCTACGGCTGGAACCTCATCGGCAAGTACGCGACCTTCACCGTCGACATCTACGTCGGCTGCGCCCTGGTCCTCTTCGTCGTCTACCCGCTGCTGCTGTCGTCCGTCGCCAAGGTCAACCCGGTGCAGTTCTTCCGCGGCGCCTGGCCCGCCATCCAACTGGCGTTCGTCTCCCGCTCCTCGGTCGGCACCATGCCGGTCACCCAGAAGGTCACCGAGCGCCTCGGCGTGCCCAAGGAGTACGCCTCCTTCGCGGTGCCGTTCGGCTCGACGACCAAGATGGACGGCTGCGCCTCCATCTACCCGGCGATCGCCGCGATCTTCATCGCCCAGATCTTCAACGTCCACCTGGGCATCGCCGACTACGTCCTGATCGCCTTCGTCTCGGTCATCGGCTCCGCCGCCACCGCCGGCCTCACCGGCGCCACGGTCATGCTGACCCTGACCCTCTCGACGCTGGGCCTCCCCCTGGAGGGCGTCGGCCTGCTGATGGCCATCGACCCGATCCTGGACATGATGCGCACCGCCACCAACGTGGCCGGCCAGTCGGTCATCCCGATCCTGGTCTCGGCCCGCGAGAAGATCCTGGACCGCGACGCCTACGCCCGCGCCACCAGCGTGAACATCGCCGACGACGCGGTGACCGGCGCCGGAGCGGCCGAGGAGCGGGAGCCGGTGGTGGCAGCGGCCTGACCGGCCGCGGGCCCGGGTCCGTACCTGCCCCTTCCCCGCAGTTCACCGCAGCGCCCCCGCGGCCCGTTCTCCCTACGGGCCGCGGGGGCGCTGCGGTGTCCCGCTGGCTCACGCAACGGGGCTTTGCCGCGGCCCGGTTGTGCGCCAGCGCTTACCGCGCGCCCCGTTGCGCCCCGGTGTGGGTCACGATCGCGTCCGTCAGCGGACGGTGGGTCTCCGGCGGCAGGGCATGCCCCATCCCCGGGACCTCCACCACCGCGGCGTTCCCGATCGCCTGCGCGAGGTGCTGCGGGTGCGGCGGCGGGAACACCGGCTCGGCCGGCGCGGAGACCACCAGCACCGGCACCGCGTTCCGCGCCAGCGCGTCGGTGCGGAGCATCCCGCCGTCGTCGGCACGACCGTGGGCGGTGCCGACGTGGTGGTGCCCGGTGTGCGCGATGACCCGGCGCTCCAGCGCGCGGAAGTAGCCCTCGTCGAACGGCAGTTGACCACCGGCGAGCGCCCGCCAGTGCGTGACCCGGCGCGCGATCTCGGCCTCCTCGCCCTGGTCCACCACCGGGCGCGCCCACAGCTCCCGCACCTCCGGGGCGACGCCCGGCAGCTCCGCCACCGGGACGGTGCCGCCGTCGGGCCGGGTGTACGGGGCGGCGCTGAGCGCGCAGGTGCCGATCAGGGTGGCGCTGAGCAGCCGTCCCGGATGGTCGGCGAGCACCATCTGGACGAGCATGCCGCCCAGCGACATCCCGACGAGATGCGCCCGCTCGATGCCGAGCCCGTCCAGCACGGCGACCACATCGGCCGCGAGGTCCGCGATCCGGTACGGCCGTTCCTCGAACGACCAGGTGGAGCGGCCGGTGTCCCGGTGGTCGTAACGGATCACCCGGTGGTACGCGGCCAGCGCGTCCACCAGCGGCTCCGGCCAGCCGACGCCGGTGGCCTGGGCGCCCATGACCAGCAGCAGCGGGGGCGCGTCGGCGGGGCCGCGCTGCTCGGTCCAGAGCCGGATGCCGGGGGCGGCGTCGACGAAGCGTTCCTCGGCGCCGGGTTGTTCGGTTTCCGCCGTCGTCTGCTCGTGGCGGCGCTGCGGGTGTGGCTGGTGGGGCGGCTGCGGCATGGGGACCTCCGGGGGCGGGGCGGGTGGGCCGCGCTGGGTGGGCCCGGTGGCTGCGGGAGTTGCGTTGCGCGCTACGCGATCAATGCGTAACGAACCGTATCGTCTCGTTATGGCCGCATCGTGTCAACCAAGGAGGGTCCGGAAAACGAAGATCGTAAACTTACTCGGCGGTCAATGCCGTGCCGGGGGCGGGACGATGGAGGGGCTTCAGGGTGGGAGCTGCCAAGAGCAAGCGGGTGCCGCGGGCCATACGGGAGCAGCAGATGATGGACGCCGCGGTGCGGACGTTCGCCCGACGGGGGTACCGGGCGGCCTCCATGGACGAGATAGCCGAACTCGCCGGCGTCTCCAAGCCGTTGGTCTACCTCTACCTCAATTCCAAGGAAGACCTGTTCAGCGCCGTCATCCGGCGCGAGTCGGCCGCCCTGATGGCGGCCGTGACCGCGGCCGTGGAGCCCGGGGCCGCCGCCGACCGACAGCTCTGGAGCGGGCTGATCGGATTCTTCGCGCACACCGCCGAACACCCGGACGGCTGGGCGGTGTTGCACCAGCAGGCGCGGACGCAGGGGGAGCCGTTCGCGGTCGAGGTGGCCGCGACGCGGGCGGAGATCGTGCGGTTCGTGACCGGGCTGATCGCGGCCGCCGCGAAGGAGGCGGGGTGCGTGGGGGAACTGGCCGACCGCGAGGTGGCGGGCCTGGCGCACGCCCTCGTCGGTGCCGCGGAGTCGCTCGCCGAGTGGGCCAACGCCCGTACGGCCGACGGGACTTCGGCGTTCGGCTACGCGGGCGAGTGCGCGCCGCCGACGGCCAAGGAGGCGGCGACGACGCTGATGAACTTCGCGTGGGTGGGGCTGGGGCGGCTGATGGCGGGGGAGCGGTGGGCCGCCGGGGGGTGAGGGGGCGTTCCCTTCGGTGCGGTCGGGCGGGGGCGGGCGCCGTCCGGTGGGCGGGGGGGGGGCTTCGTGATCTCCTGTCGTTGCCGACTGCCCGCCGGCGGGTCCCGTCGGTCTGCTGGCCGTCGGCCTGCGCCGTCGACGGCTCTCCGGCCGTGGGACGGACGGTCCTGGTCGCCGGTTTCCGCTCCAAGGTCGCGGTCCGCTGTGAGATGGGGCGCGTTGACGAAAGGGGTTGCCCTGGCTCTGGAGCCGGGGGCCTTCGCGCGTCAAACTGGAACCCCGTGTCACCTCTGTGGGGGAGGTGGCACGGGGCCTGCTTTCTGACGGGTTCCTAACGAGGGGGCAGCGCCACCGCTGTCTGCATCTGGCAGGAGTTGCACCAGAACGCCCATCCGTTGGCGTCCACGGAACGCGAACCGCAGGCCAGGCACGGGTCGCCGACGAAGCTGGCCGCGACCCACGCGCCGGCCGATGCGGCCCGTCGACCCGCCGCCGCCCGTTCTTCCGCATAGCAGGGAATGCACACGCCGCCCTCCCGGCCGGGCAGTTTCATCGGGCGCAATCCGCAGGCGGCGCACGGGAGCCTGCCGACGTACTGGGCGTCCAGGCCGACCGGCTTGCCGTTTCTGCTGAAGGCCGCCATGGCCTCCCTCCTCTATGCCAGGACGGTTCCGGTGCCGGCGCAGCCGGAGCACTGCGTGGTGACCTTGTGGCCGCCAGGGGTCTCCCACTCGACGGTGCCCGCGCCGCCGCAGTCCGGACAGGGTTTCTGCGGGGGCATGTTCTCGCTCATTCTGCCCACGGTAGGACTTGTCATGTGGCCGCGTGACCACTTTCCGTGATCGTGGTGAAGGGTTGGGTGTGAAGGCGAGAGCGGGTCCGGTTTTTCCGGGACTGGTCGAATTTGTGGATCGGGGCGCCCGGGGCGGGGAGGGCGCAGGCCAGGGCGGTGGCGGGGTGGCTCGGGGTGGGAATGGCGGTGGTTTTCCGGCACCGGAATCCTGGAAATCCGCAATCCGAACTTGCTGGTGCGGGGTATTTCCGAGGGCTCTCGGGGGAGGGGAATTCCGCGTTCCGTTCCCGGCGAGGGGGACCGGTGGCGGGTGAGGGCGGGGTGCCGGAAGGGGGCGGCGCCGGGTGGCGGATGGAGTCGCCGGTGCGCCGGTCGCGGGCGCCGGGCGCCCAATATTCACGAGGTATTCATTTTTCGGCGCGGGGGCGGTGTGGCTACGAAAGGCTGTACAAAAGGCAGGAGCCCCACTCTCCGCCGAAGCGGAGTGGGGCTCCTTGGGTACTACTTATCGACTTGTAGAGGAGAAGCCGGAGCGGTTAGCTCAGGCCGGGGAGACGTTCTCCGCCTGCGGGCCCTTCGGGCCCTGGGTCACGTCGAAGGTGACCTGCTGGTTCTCCTCAAGGGAGCGGAAACCGGTGGCGTTGATCGCCGAGTAGTGGACGAAGACGTCCGGGCCGCCGCCGTCCTGGGCGATGAAGCCGAAGCCCTTTTCAGCGTTGAACCACTTGACGGTTCCGGTAGCCATGAGCCCTCCTTGGGCCAAAGGGTTGCCCTGCTCCAGAACCTGCAAAGAAGTCTGAAAACTACAAAAGCCTGCGGTCACATGCTCCGCAGGCTCTGTACTGCAAGGGAAACCAAACTGCAACTTGGCCTGAGCCTAGCATGGTGCGCTCCGAAGGCGGAAGAGCCAAAGATCACGTTTGGCCGGGGGAAGGAAAGGCCACACCGGGCCCCCGGCGTCCGCCGGCGGAAGCCGCGGGTCTAGCCTCCGCGTGTGGACAATTCAACCTTCGGAGACGCACCCGTGGGAGCCGACGCCGACCACCGTCGCAGCCGGCCGCGGGTGGGCCACATCCAGTTCCTGAACTGCCTGCCCCTTTACTGGGGCCTGGCCCGTACGGGCACCCTCCTCGACCTGGACCTCACCAAGGACACCCCGGAGAAGCTCAGCGAGCGGCTGGTGCGCGGGGAGCTCGACATCGCACCGATCACCCTCGTCGAGTTCCTGCGCGCCGCCGACGACCTCGTCGCCTTCCCCGACCTCGCGGTCGGCTGCGACGGGCCGGTCATGTCCTGCGTGATCGTTTCGCAGAAGCCGCTGGAGCAACTGGACGGCGCCCGGATCGCCCTCGGGTCGACGTCCCGGACCTCCGTCCGGCTGGCGCAGCTCCTGCTCGCCGAGAAGATCGGCGTGCGGCCCGACTACTTCACCTGCCCGCCGGACCTCGGGCTGATGATGCAGGAGGCCGACGCGGCCGTGCTGATCGGCGACGCCGCGCTCCGCGCCAACCTGCACGACGGGCCCGCGCTGGGCCTGGACGTCCACGACCTGGGCCAGATGTGGAAGGACTGGACGGGACTGCCGTTCGTCTTCGCGGTCTGGGCGGCCCGGCGCGACTACCTGGAGCGCGAGCCGGAGGTCGTCCACCAGGTGCACGAGGCGTTCCTGGCCTCGCGCGACCTGTCGCTGGAGGAGGTCGGCAAGGTCGCCGAACAGGCCGCCCGCTGGGAACACTTCGACGCGGAAGTGCTGGAGCGGTACTTCACGACGCTGGACTTCCGGTTCGGGCCCGAGCAGTTGGGCGGCGTCACCGAGTTCGCGCGCCGGGTGGGACCGACGACCGGCTTCCCGGCCGATGTGGCGGTGGAGCTGCTGGCGGCCGAGCGGGCCGGCGCGCGGCCGTAGCGGGCCGGTGGCCGCCTCGGGGCGCGGCCGGCGGCTTGCGGGGCTACGGCGTCGGCGTCGGGCCGCGCAGGACCCGGCTGACGGCTTCCAGGCTCGCGTCCCGCATCCCGCGGACGTAGCTGCGGGCGTTGTGGCCGCCGCCCTCGATGACGTGCACCCGGGCGTGGACCGGCCCCTTGGCGTACCGCTGCACGAACCGCTCCAGATTGGCCCGGCCGCCCTCCTGCGTGCCTATCTGGAACTGGATGAAGACGTCCGGGGCACCGGGGCGGGCGGCCAGGCGCTGCGCCAGCCACTCGGGGTCGTTGGCCCGCTTCGCCGCCTCGTGGCCCCGCCACAGGGGCGAGTCCGGGCGGGTGTCCGGGCCGCTGGCGATCACCGCCTTGAAGCGGTCCGGGTGCGCCAGGACCTGCTTCAGGGCGACGAAACCACCGGACGAGGAACCCATGAACGCCCACCCGTCCCGGCTGGTGAACGTCCGGAAGTTGGCCCTGACCAGGTCGGGCACGTCGTCGGACATCCAGGTGCCCATCTTCGGCTGCCCGGGGATGTCGCTGCCGTCGTAGTAGCGCTTGCCGGGATTGAGGACCGGCATCGCCACGATGAACGGCCTGCCGCGCCCCAGGGCCGCCAGGTCCGTGACCGTCTTCTGGAGCTTGAGCTGAGGGCTGCTCCAGTAGTTGACGGGGAAGCCGTAGCTGCCGGGGAGGGCGATCAGGACGGGGAAGGCGCTGTTCCGGTAGCGGTCCTCGTAGTACTCCTTCGGCGCCCAGACCCACACCTCTCCGGTGAACCCCGACTTCTCGCCGCGCAGGGTGGTGACGCCGATCTTCGTGCCGTCGCCGAGCGTCGCCGCCGTACGGAAGTCGGCCCGCGGGCCGGTCGGCATCCGGACGGCCGGGTCCGACGCGACCGCCGGCGCCGGGCCGGGCACGCCCTCGGGCAGCGACCGGCTGAACGACATCGGCTCACCGGTGTCGTTCAGCACGTCCAGGTACTTGACGGCGGGGTAGACGCAGAGGCCGAGCACGGCGACCAGGCCGGTGAGGAAGGACATCCGCCACCGGGGGCGGGCCGACCGGCCGTCCCATGAACGGGTGCGGCGGGTACGGCCGATGAGGCCGCGGCGGGGGCTGCGGTACAGCCGGCGCGGGTCGTACGGGCGGTCCCCGGGGGTGTGATGCATGGGCGTTCTCCCGATGGACGGGCCCTGGGCGGGGTCGAGGGGCCGATGACCGGCTTGTGCCCTGTTTGATGCGGAAAGCGGGTTCTCGGTTTCGGGGGCCCGGCATGAACTCGGTCATAAGCTGAGGGCTGCCGTCTGGAGGGGGAGGCGCCATGGAACCGTTGGCCGCGGACGACCCACGGGTCCTGGGCGGATACCGGCTGCTCGGCCGCCTGGGGGCGGGCGGCATGGGCCGCGTCTACCTGGGGCGCAGCGCGGGCGGCCGCACCGTGGCGGTGAAGGCGGTGCACGCCCAGTACGCCGCGGACGAACAGTTCCGGGCCCGTTTCCGGCGCGAGGTCGCCTCGGCGCGACGGGTCGGCGGCGCCTGGACCGCGCCCGTCCTGGACGCCGACCCCGACGCCGCCGTCCCCTGGGTCGCCACCGGCTACGTCGCCGGCCCCTCCTTGACGCGCGTCATCGCCGACCACGGCCCGCTCGCCGCACCCTCCGTACGGGCCCTGGGCGCCGGCCTGGCCGAGGCGTTGACCGCGGTGCACGCGCTGGGGCTCGTCCACCGGGACGTCAAGCCCTCCAACGTGCTGCTGACGCTCGACGGGCCCCGGTTGATCGACTTCGGGATCGCCCGGGCAACGGACGGCACCGTCTCGCTGACCTCCACCGGGGCCTCGGTCGGTTCGCCCGGCTACATGGCGCCCGAGCAGATCCTCGGCAACGGTGCGGAAGGGGCCGCCGACGTCTTCTCCCTGGGGGCGGTGCTGGCGTTCGCGGCAACCGGGACCAACCCGTTCCCCGGGGACTCGACCGCCGCGCTGCTCTACAAGGTGGTGCACGAGGAACCCGAGCTGGGCCCGGAACTCACCGGCGCGCTGCGCGAGTTGGTGACCTCCTGTCTGGCGAAGGACCCGGCCCGGCGGCCCGCCCCGGAAGCCGTCGCGGCCCGGCTCACGGGCAGCGCCGGCGCGGCCGCGCTGGTGCGCGCCGGATGGCTGCCCGGCCCGCTCGTCGAACAGGTCAGCCGGCAGGCGGTGGCGCTGTTGGATCTCGATGCGGGGGATGGGGGTCAGGGGGCTACGGGGGCTGCCGGGGCCTTTGGAGCAGGGGGAGTTGGGCGGGGTGCCGTCGGTTCGGGCGCCGGCGGCCCGGATGCGGGCGGCCCGGACGCCTCCGGCCCGTTGGCGGGAACTGCGGCGCCCGGAGGGGCATTTGGGCCACCGGACCCCTCGTACGGGGGTGGGGCGGGGGCGGCATCCGGGACGGCTTCGGATACAGAAGCCGCATCCGGGACGGCCTCTGGGCTGATCCCGTTCGACAGTCCGGTGCAGGGAGGAGGGGACGCGCCACCTGGGAAGGGCGCGCCTACCGGGCCGGGAACCGGGGCGGGCCCCGTGCCGCCGGCCGTGCCTCCGCAGGCCGCCTGGCCCGAGGCCGGTACTCCGCGCGCCGCGGCCGCGCCCCCGCCGCCGTCCGCGTACTCGCCTCAGGCCGTGCCCGGTGCCGCGCCCTCGTCCGCGTCCCCCTCGGACATCGCCGACCTGCCGACCGGCTCCGCACCCTCCCGGGCTGCCGTGCCCGCCCCCAGGGAGCGGCGGATCGCGCTCAGTGGTGCGCTCGGCGGCAAGGACCGGTCCCGGAGGATGAGCTGCACCCTGGTGCTCTCGGTGGCCGGTGCGCTGGCGGTCGCCACCACCGCCGGGGTGCTCTTCGGCGTGCTCAAGGGGCCGGGGGGCGGCGGCAGCGCCGCCGAACCGCCGTCCGGCCACCGCCCCTCCACCCTGCCCTCCCCACCCGCCCAAGGCGCCGGCCGCGGCGTCCCGCACACCTTCCTGGGCACCTGGAACGGATCCGTCACCATGGCCAACGGCATCCCCAACGGCACCGTCTCCAGCGTCATCACGGCCGGCAACAAGGGCGACGTCGTCGTACGGACGACCTACGACGCGCTGCTCGTGCGCTGCCAGGCCAAGGCGAAACTGCTGTCGGCCACCGCCCGCGAACTGGTGCTCCAGGAGAGCCCCGACGGCACCCAGGGGCCGGGCTGCACCGGCAACACCTCCACCGTCACCTACACCCTCGGCACCAACGGCACGCTCACCTTCGCCTCGGACGACAAACGGGGCGGCACCCCGAAGGCGACCCTGACCAAGAGCGACGGCTGACGGCGTCGCCGCCGCCCGCGGACCGGCCGCCAGCAACGTTGTCAGACCCCTGGCGTACGCTGGTTCACGCCTTCAGTCCGACTTGTCAGTGCCAACTGTCAGCCTCCGAAAGGGACACCCCGGTGACCGAGAACGCCGACCTCCAGTCCGTACTCGACCGCGCCGCACAGGGTGGCCGCATCACCCCCGAGGAGGCGCTCGACCTGTACCGCTCCGCGCCGCTGCACGCGCTGGGCCAAGCCGCCGACGCCGTCCGCCGCCGCCGTTACGCCGGCACGGAGCACATCGCGACGTACATCATCGAGCGCAACATCAACTACACCAACGTCTGCGTGACGGCCTGCAAGTTCTGCGCCTTCTACGCCGCGCCCAAGGACACCAAGAAGGGCTGGACCCGCGACCTCGACGACATCCTGCGGCGCTGCGCGGAGACCGTCGAGCTGGGCGGCACCCAGATCATGTTCCAGGGCGGTCACCACCCGGACTACGGCGTCGAGTACTACGAGAAGCACTTCGCGGCCATCAAGAAGGACTTCCCCCAACTGGTCATCCACTCCCTCGGCGCGTCCGAGGTCGAGCACATGGCCCGGATCTCCGGGGTGAGCATCGAGGAGGCGATCCAGCGGATCCACGCCGCGGGCCTGGACTCCTTCGCCGGCGCCGGCGCGGAGCTCCTCCCCGCGCGCCCCCGCAAGGCCATCGCGCCCCTGAAGGAGTCCGGCGAGCGCTGGTTGGAGATCATGGAGGCGGCGCACAACCTGGGCGTGGAGTCCACGTCCACGATGCTGATGGGCACCGGCGAGACCAACGCCGAGCGCATCGAGCACCTGCGCATGATCCGCGACGTGCAGGACCGGACGGGCGGCTTCCGCGCCTTCATCCCGTACACCTACCAGCCCGAGAACAACCACCTGAAGGGCCAGACCCAGGCGACCCTCTTCGAGTACCTGCGCATGATCGCGATCGCGCGCATCTTCCTCGACAACGTCGCCCACATCCAGGGTTCGTGGCTGACCACCGGCAAGGAGATCGGCCAACTGTCGCTGCACTACGGCGCGGACGACCTCGGCTCGATCATGCTGGAGGAGAACGTGGTCTCCTCGGCCGGCGCCAAGCACCGCTCCAACCGCCAGGAGATCATCGACCTGATCCGCAAGGCGGGCCGGGTCCCGGCGCAGCGCGCGACGACGTACGAGCACCTGGTCGTCCACGACGACCCGGCCAACGACCCGGTCGACGACCGCGTCGTCTCGCACCTCTCCTCGACGGCCATCGAGGGCGGCACCGCCCACCCGGAACTGAAGCTCATCGACGCCAACTGACTACCGACCGGCCGGCGGATCAGGTCTCCGACCTCCAACTGGCCGGTGGACGGCCGCGGTTGGTGATCGACTGCGGTTAGCGTGCGGCTGCGGTTGGCGTGCGGCTGCGGTTGGTGACGTCCGGCCGCCGGCCCGCCCGCGGCCGGTCACGTCACCGTCATCCCACGCCACTCCGCGGGTCACGCCACATCCGAACCGGACGCATCCGAACCGGACGCATCCGAACCGGACGCATCCGAACCGGACGCATCCGAACCGGACGCATCTGGACTGGACGCATCCGAATCGGACGCATCTGGACCGGGCACATCTGAACCCAGACCGTCAATCGGCCACGGGGACCCGCCAATTGGCCGCGAGAACCCATGGTCACGGGAAGCCCATGCTGACGCTGCATCGAGTACGAGCCGTCCGGCTCACCGCCGCCGAGGACGCCGAGCCGCTCCTCGGGTACGCGGTCGTCGTCGACGGCGACCGGTTGGCCGCCGTCGGCCCGTACGAGGAACTGGCGGCGGCCTACGGCACGGCCCGGGTCCGGGAGTGGGACGGGACGCTGGCCCCGGGGCGCCACGAACCGGACGGCGCGGCGCTGTTGGAGGCCGCCTACCACCCCGATCCGCGCGAGGCCGCCGAACTGGGCACCGAGCCGCTGACCGGCGCGGCGCTGGCCGCCCTCCCCATGACCGAGGCCCGCTGGGGTGCCAGCGCCCGGCGCGGCCTCCAGCGCCTGCTGGCCGCCGGCACCACCAGCCTCGCCGGCCCGTTCACCCGCCCCACGGTCCGCACGGCGGTCCACCGCTCCGGCCTCCGCGAAACCGTCACCCCCGCCCGAGCGCCCCAGGGCGCACCGCGCCGCCTCACCCCCGGCGCCCCGGCTGACTTCGCCGTCTTCGCCCCGGACGGCACCTGCCTGGCCACCGTCCTCGCCGGCCGCCTCCTCCACCGCCGCCGCTGAACCACCCCGCACCACACGCACCACACCACCACACACCCGCACTTCCCCACGCCTCTCGCCACCATCACCCCCGCCACCATCACCATCACCACCACTGCACTCATCACGCTCCGCCGCACCAATTTCGCACTCCGTAACGAAGTTGGGAACGCTTCACGCTCCGTAATCGTTGCCGGAGTAAGAGGAGGCGGCGGCGCGACGCGGGGAGAGCGAGCCGGACGTGCACCAGGCGCGCGGCGCGGGGTTCCTGAGGTAGAGCGGCAGGCGCGCAGGGCCTGCGCAGGGGCGGGCACGCAGATCCTGTGCGGGCGTCCGAAGCAGGTGCAGGGGCAGGTGCAGAAGTGCAGCAGGCGGCTCGAAGTGCACAGGTGCCGGTGCAGGACCTCGAAGACGCAGAGTGGGCGGAGAGCGGAGTGGGGAAGGCGGAGAGGCGGACCGGAGGCGTCGAGCGGGAGGCGTTGAGGTGTGTGGGGGAGTGGTGGACGCGGGAGGGGAGTGAAGAGCGCGGGGGCGCATGCGGGTGTCAAGAACGCGTCAGGGCGCGCCGTTTGTGCATCAGGGCGGTGTCAACGGAAGCGGAGTGGGCGATTCAGGCCGGAAGGATCATGTTCGCGGGGACGGCCGTCGCCCGGCCGCTCACGATGCACTGCGCACCGCTAGACCGCCCGGAATGTCAGAGGGGGGCATGACGGCCGTCCCCGACCAATCACTTCCGTTCGCTTGGCCAGTCACTTCCGTTCGCTTGGCCAGAGTTGGCCAACTCTGGCCAACTCCTTCGCCCGGGACCTGCCGGGTTCGCCCGGTACCCGCGGGGCAGACCGCCCGGGACCCGTCGGGCAGGCGGGTCACCCGCAGGGTTGGGCGGCCCGGGGGACGGTGCAGGCGGGCCCGGGGAGCGGCCCGGGGTGTGGGCCGGATGGCAGCCCGGGTGGCGGGCCGGTCGGGACGCCCGGTGCCGGGGGCCGTCTCGGCACGGTGGACAATGGCCGGGTGACCCGAGCATCCCTGGACAAGCAGCCGCACGAAGTCGCCGCGATGTTCGACGACGTGGCGGCGCGGTACGACCTCACCAACGACGTGCTCTCGCTGGGCCAGGCGCGGCTCTGGCGCAGGGAGGTGGACCGCGCGGTGGCCGCGCGGCCCGCGGAGCGGGTGCTCGATCTCGCGGCCGGGACCGGTACCTCCTCGCTGCCGTTCGCGCAGAACGGGGCGTACGTCGTGCCGTGCGACTTCTCGGTCGGGATGTTGGGGGAGGGCAAGAAGCGGCGCCCGTGGCTGCCGTTCACGGCGGGGGACGGGACTCGGCTGCCGTTCGCGGACGGGGTGTTCGACGCCGTCACGATCTCCTTCGGGCTGCGGAACATCCAGGACACCGATGCGGCGCTCGCCGAGCTGTACCGCGTCACCAAGCCCGGTGGGCGGGTGGTGATCTGTGAGTTCAGCGAGCCGACCTGGGCGCCGTTCCGGACCGTCTACACCGAGTACCTGATGCGGGCGCTGCCGCCGGTCGCCCGTGCGGTCAGCAGCAACCCGGAGGCGTACGTCTACCTCGCGGAGTCCATCCGCACGTGGCCCAACCAACCCGAGTTGGCCGCCCGGCTCCAGGGCGTGGGCTGGACCAAGGTCGCCTGGCGCAATCTGACCGGCGGGATCGTGGCGTTGCACCGGGGCGTCAAGCCGCAGCCCGAGGAAGGCTGAGCCGCACCTACCGAGGCGGGGCGCCGAGCCGAGGCCGGGCGCCGAGACTGAGCCGGTAGCCGGTAGCCGGTAGCCGGTAGCCGGTAGCCGGTAGCCGGTAGCCGGTAGCCGGTAGCCGGTAGCCGGTAGCCGGTAGCCGGTAGCCGGGCGCGGGTGGGCCGGAGCCGGGCGGGGGTTGAGGCGGGGCTGCCGCGGGTTGGGACGGACGGTCGGCCGTGAGTGCGGGCCCCGCCGGTCGAGGGCCGAGTCAAGCCAACTGGCGTGTCCGCACCGGCAAGAGCCGAGCCGGCCGGCGAGTCGAGCCAATGAGCCGGCCCGAGTTGGCCCGAGTCGGCCGTTCATCGAGGCGCCGAACGTTCATCGAGGCGCCGAAGGGGGCGAGGGGCCCGAAGGGCGCGTGCGCTCGGAGAGATCGAGATGGTGTGCAGAGGGCCCGTCCGCAGGTGCGGACGGGCCCTCTGGCTTATGGCGGCGTGGCCGGCGAGTGGTGGCCGGCCTGTTCGCTGGCTACTTCTTGAAGGCGTAGTCCATGAGCTTCTTGGCGTCGGCGGTGCGGTTGTTCAGGTTCGGGGAGGCGAGCACCGTGCCGATGACGGTCTTGCCGCCGCGGGTGGCGGCGAAGACCAGGCAGTACTTGGCCTCCGGGCCCGAACCGGTCTTCACGCCGATGGTGCCCTTGTAGCTGCTGAGCAGGTTGTTGGTGTTGGTCCACGACATGTAGCGGTAGCCGCCGTTGCTCGTGGTGACCTTCTGCTTGGTGGACGTGGTGCCCACGACCGTGCGGAAGGTGGAGAACTTCATCGCGTTGCTGGCCAGCTTGGTCAGGTCGCGCGGCGTCGAGTAGTTCGTGCCACGCCCTATTCCGTCGAACGAGTCGAAGTGGGTGTTCTTCATCCCGAGGTTCTTGGCGGTGGTGTTCATCTGGCCGATGAACGACTTCACCCGGGCGTCGCGGGTCGAGCCGGCGCCGAACTTGTCGGCCAGCGCGTAGGCGGCGTCGCAGCCGGACGGGAGCATCAGCCCGTAAAGGAGCTGACGCACCGTCACCTTGTCGCCGACGATCAAGTGGGCTGACGAGGCCCAGTTGTTGTTGACGATGTAGTCGCTGTACGCCTTCTGGATCGTGACCTTGGAATCCAGGTTGAGGTTCTTCTGGGCCAGCACCACCCGGGCCGTCATGATCTTGGTGGTGGAGCCGGTGGACCGGCGGGTGTCCGCGGCCTTGGCGAACAGCGTCGAGCCGGTGCCGTTGTTCATCACGAAGCCGCCCGCGGCGGTGATCGTGGGGGTCGGGAGGGCGGCGGCCTGCGCCTGGGAGCCGAACGCCCCGGCGGTCAGGACGGCTCCGGTGGTGACGGCCACGGCGGAAGCGCGCCGGATGTCCTTGATGCCCCTGATGCCTTTGATGCCGATTTTCAAAGTGGATGCTCCAAATACCCCTGCGTTGCGGCCACATGGGCGTGCCGCTGACTCTTGAGACACTCAGAACGCGGCGATGGATGCGCCGCGGACGGACAGTTTTTCGTCAATTCCGTAGGCGGCGGGTTACTGGGGGTGAGCGGGCCGCGGGGTGCGGCGCCGGGGCCGCGGACGTCCGGGGACAACCCTTCAGGTTCCGATCAGCGCGGCCCTCATAGACTGCGACGGGGCTCCGAAGCGCCAGAGCCAGAGCCAGATACCGACTTCCGGGAGACAACGCCGTGACCGAGTCCGCGTCCGTGACCGAGTCCGTGACCACACCCCGATCGGAGCACAGCGCGGATGTGATCGTCGTCGGTGCCGGGCCCGCCGGTTCGGCCACCGCCTACCACCTCGCCAAGTCCGGCCTGGACGTGCTGCTCCTGGAGAAGACCGCGTTCCCGCGCGAGAAGGTCTGCGGCGACGGGCTCACCCCGCGCGCCACCAAGCAGTTGATCGCGATGGGCATCGACATCTCCGAGGAGGCCGGCTGGCTGCGCAACAAGGGGTTGCGCATCATCGGCGGCGGCTCCCGGCTCCAGCTCGACTGGCCGGAACTCGCCTCCTTCCCGGACTACGGACTGGTCCGCAAGCGCGATGACTTCGACGAGCAACTGGCCCGGCAGGCCCAGAAGGCCGGCGCCCGGCTCTACGAGCGCTGCAACGTGGGCGCCCCGATCGTCAACGAGCTGACCGGGAATATCACCGGCGTGCACGCCAAGTTGGGCGAGGAGAAGGAGCCGGCGACCTTCCACGCCCCGATCGTGGTCGCCGCCGACGGCAACTCCACCCGGCTGTCGCTCGGGATGGGACTGCACCGGCGCGAGGACCGGCCGATGGGCGTCGCGGTGCGGACGTACTTCACCTCGCCGCGGCACGACGACGACTACCTGGAGTCCTGGCTGGAGCTGTGGGACCGCCGCGGCGCGCAGGACCGGCTGCTGCCGGGCTACGGCTGGATCTTCGGCATGGGCGACGGCACGAGCAACGTCGGCCTCGGAATCCTCAACTCCAGCTCCGCCTTCCGGGAGTTGGACTGGCGCGAGATCCTCAAGGCGTGGTGCGCGTCCATGCCGGAGGACTGGGGGTACACGCCGGAGAACATGACCGGGCCGATCCGCGGCGCGGCCCTCCCGATGGCCTTCAACCGCCAGCCGCACTACACCAGGGGCCTGCTGCTGGTCGGCGACGCGGGCGGGCTGGTGAACCCGTTCAACGGCGAGGGCATCGCGTACGCCATGGAGTCCGGCGCGATCGCGGCCGAGGTGATCGTCCAGGCGCAGGCGCGGGCCACCTACGCCCAGCGCGAGCTGGCGCTGCAGCGCTACCCGAAGGTCCTCAAGGACACCTACGGCGGCTACTACTCGCTGGGCCGGGCGTTCGTGAAGCTCATCGGCAACCCGAAGGTGATGCAGATCGCCACCCAGCGCGGGCTGACGCATCCGCTGCTGATGCGGTTCACGCTCAAGATGCTGGCCAACCTCACGGATCCGACGGGCGGCGACGCGATGGACCGGATCATCAACGGGCTGAGCAAGGTCGCGCCGAAGGCGTGACGAGGCGGGGCGCCCGCCCCTCTCGCACGCGTCCGCCTCCACATGCGCCGTCGCGCCCCGCTGTCAACGGGCCGGCCCCCTCCCCGGGGGCCGGCCCGTTGTCACGTTCTCCGCGCGCGCTCCGTACCTCAACGACGAGGAGCGGGCCGCGCCGGCGCCCGCCGACCACTTCGACGAGCGTCAACTGGCGGCGCTGGTCCTGATGGTCGGGTTGACGGGCCGGTTCAACCGGCTCAGCGCCCCGACCCGGCAGTCGGGCCGGCGCGGGCTGGTAGGCCGGCGTCGCGGCCGTGGCCGGGCTGCCCGCACAGGGGGCGGGTGGCCCGGGGCGTCGGATCACCCGCCGTGTCCCGGTTCAGGTCAACTCTCCTGACCCTTTGAGGACATGACCCGTTGGGTACCCGACCCGTCGGATACCTGACCCTTCGGGTGCATAACGGAACCGCCCCTTCCGAGCGGGGAAGGGGCGGTTCCGTTATGCGCGCTGGAGGGCGCCGCGGTGGTGTCAGAGGACGCGCACCGCGCCGGTGGGCATGTCGTAGCTGAGCGGGCGCTCGACGATGCCGGTGCTCGGGTTCTGGGCGCCGATGAAGTTGCCGTTCCCGACGTAGACGGCGACGTGGTAGGCGCTGCCGGCACTGCCCCAGTAGAGGATGTCGCCGACCTGGAGGTTGCCGAGGCCGACCTGGGTGCCGGTGGTCGACTGGCTCTGCGAGACGCGCGGCAGGTCGATGCCGATCTGCGAGAAGGCGGCCTGGGTCAGGCCGGAGCAGTCGTACGAGGACGGGCCGCTGGAGCCGAGCACATACGCCTTGCCGAGCTGGGACTTGAGGAAGGAGACCAGGGAGGCGGCGCTGCCGGTCGCGTGCGACGACGAGGATGAGGAGGAGGAGTCGGAGACGGCGCTCAGTGCGCTGCGCGTCTCGGAGCGGGAGGCGCGGGCCTGCGCGGCTTCCTTCTCCTGGCGGGCCTCTTCGGCGGCCTTCTTCGCCTCGGCCTCGGCCTTGGCCTTCTTCTCCGCGGCGGCCTTCGCCTTGCCCGCGGCCTCGTCGGCCTTGGCCTCCGTGGCGTCCTGGAGCGCCTGCCGCTCGTAGTTGTACGCGGCCTGCTGGGCGGCGTCGGCGCTCTTGGCGGCGCTGGTGGCCAGCGCCGCGGTGATGGTGGGCATCTCCTGGGTTTCGGAGACGGGCTTCTCAGCGGCGTTGGCCGGCACGGTCGCGCCGGTCACCGCGAGGGTGAGGAAGCCACCGGTCACGCCCGCACGCAGGGCCCGCGAGGACGCGGAGCGGCGGGGCTTCCGGTGGCTGGGTATGAGTGCGTTCGGGGACATGGCACCACGGCTATCAGGAGCCGATGGTTGCTGCCAACAAAGGTGGGGTGCACCACACTTGACGTGCACCTGGCGAATAAAACGGACTTTTCGTCAGCCGGCGCGGAGCTGACGCGATGTCCGAATTTCGTGATCATGTTCCTACGCACGGCATTTGGCGGCGAGCGCGGCCTCCGGGGGCGCCTACCACTTCTTGATCCGCCACGCCAAGGCTTCCCGGCCGTCAAGGTCTTATGGCTCCAAAACGCGTGGGATAGGTCACTCGTGAGTGTCCGTTATGTTCCCGTGACCGGCCGTCGGTTCGCGCGCCGCCCCCAACCGCCCCCGCCGCCCTACAAATCCGGCCACCGCTCGTGAACGCGAGCACGCGCCGACGATCACGACCGGGTCACGGCCGCATCACGTCTACGACCGCCGCGCGTATAGCAGTTGACGTCCGTCCAGCACCAATTTGCCTGTGTGACAGGCTTCTTGATAATGAAACCACCGTGCTGACCAGCGGTAACCCCGACCAATGTCACCTCTGGTGATCACTTGCGCGCTTGGTGTGCGGGGTGCGCGGGTCGTCCGACTTCATGATCCTTCGTCAGGTGGTGAAGATCACAAAGGCGTTGGCTTACCCCGTGTCGCAGATCACAGACCGACGGGCATAAGATGCGGGCATCGGGCTTGTGAACTGCCTCACATATCCGCGATCACCTGGGGTAGTCGAGCCCGAGCGGACCGCCATCCAGTCATCGTCGACTGAAGGGAGCGAGGACGGTGAACGCTTACGCGCCCATCCTCGTACTGGGAGCCCTCGGGGCAGGCTTTGCGATCTTCTCCGTGGTCATGGCCACGCTCATCGGCCCCAGGCGCTACAACCGGGCCAAGCTCGAAGCGTACGAATGCGGAATCGAGCCAACGCCACATCCGTCCGGTGGCGGCCGCTTCCCGATCAAGTACTACCTGACGGCGATGCTCTTCATCGTCTTCGACATCGAGATCGTCTTCCTCTATCCCTGGGCGGTCAGCTTCGACGCCCTGGGACTGTTCGGGCTCGTCGAGATGCTCCTCTTCGCGCTCACCGTCTTCGTCGCCTACGCCTACGTCTGGCGTCGTGGCGGCCTGGAATGGGACTAGGGGTCACCAATGGGACTGGAAGAGAAGCTGCCCAGCGGCTTTTTGCTGACCACTGTCGAGCAGGCCGCGGGCTGGGTGCGCAAGTCCTCGGTCTTCCCGGCGACCTTCGGACTGGCCTGCTGTGCCATCGAGATGATGACCACCGGCGCCGGGCGCTACGACCTGGCCCGCTTCGGCATGGAGGTCTTCCGCGGCTCCCCGCGGCAGGCCGACCTGATGATCGTGGCCGGCCGGGTCAGCCAGAAGATGGCGCCCGTCCTGCGGCAGGTCTATGACCAGATGCCGAGCCCGAAGTGGGTGATCTCCATGGGGGTTTGCGCCTCCTCGGGCGGCATGTTCAACAACTACGCGATCGTGCAGGGCGTCGACCACATCGTCCCCGTCGACATTTATCTACCGGGCTGCCCGCCGCGTCCCGAGATGCTCATGGACGCCATCCTCAAGCTCCACAAGAAGATCCAGGCCGGGAAGCTCGGGGTCAACGCGGTGCAGGCGGCGCGCGACGAGGAGGCGGCGGCGCTCAGGGCGCTCCCGCTGATCGAGATGGACCGCTCCGCCGAGACGTCCTGCCGGTCAGAGAAGAAGGGGCTGCTGCGGTGAGCGAGCCGACGAACCCCCCGAACCCGGACGCCCCCACGGAGGCCGTCCCGGCGCAGCGCGACGACACCGGCGAGGTGATCGCCACCCGCCGCGGGATGTTCGGCGCCAACAACGGCGGGGACACCTCCGGTTACGGCGGGCTGGTCCGCACCGTCCGCCTGCCCGGGGCCAGCACCCGGCCGTACGGCGGGCCGGGCGCCACTGGGGGCACCTCCCGGTCGAGCGAAGTCGAGAGTGGGGGAGGCTACGGCGACTTCGACGAGATCGCCGACGAGTTGGAGGGCGCCCTCGACGAACGGGGCCTGGTGCCCGGGAACGTCATCGACAAGACCGTCGTCGACCGCGGCGAACTCACCTTCCACGTCCAGCGGGAGTTCCTGCCGGCGGTGGCCCGGACCCTGCGCGACGACCCCGCGCTCCGCTTCGAGTTGTGCACCGGCGTCAGCGGCGTCCACTACCCCGACGACACCGGCCGCGAGCTGCACGCCGTCTACCACCTGCGCTCGATCACCCACAACCGGCTGCTCCGGCTGGAGGTCGCGGTCCCCGACGCCGACCGGCACCTGCCGTCGATCGTGGCCGTCTACCCGACCAACGACTGGCACGAGCGCGAGACCTACGACTTCTTCGGCCTGATCTTCGACGGGCATCCGGCGCTCACGCGGATCATGATGCCGGACGACTGGCAGGGCTTCCCGCAGCGCAAGGACTACCCCCTCGGCGGCATCCCCGTCGAGTACAAGGGCGCGCAGATCCCGGCTCCCGACCAGCGGAGGTCGTACACCTGATGAGCACTCCCAGCCAGACGTCCCGCGCAACCCCCCGCGATACCACCGAGGGCCCCGTCTACACCGTCACCGGTGGCGACTGGGACGAGATCGCCGCGGCCGCCGCCACGTCCGACGACGAGCGGATCATCGTCAACATGGGGCCGCAGCACCCCTCCACCCACGGCGTGCTCCGGCTGATCCTGGAGATCGACGGCGAGACCGTCACCGAGGCGCGCTGCGGCATCGGTTACCTCCACACCGGCATCGAGAAGAACCTCGAATTCCGGACCTGGACGCAGGGCACCACCTTCGTGACGCGGATGGATTACCTGACGCCCTTCTTCAACGAGACGGCGTACTGCCTGGCGGTGGAGAAGCTGCTCGGCATCACCGACGACGTCCCGGACAGGGCCACCGTGATCCGGGTGCTGCTGATGGAGCTCAACCGGCTCTCCTCGCACCTGGTGTGCATCGCCACCGGCGGCATGGAGCTGGGCGCCACCACGATCATGATCTACGGCTTCCGGGACCGGGAGTTGATCCTCGACATCTACGAGTTGATCACCGGCCTGCGGATGAACCACGCCTACGTCCGTCCCGGCGGCCTCGCCCAGGACCTGCCGCCCGGCGCCGTCGAGCAGATCCGCGCCTTCGTCAAGAAGATGCGCAAGAACCTCGTCGAGTACGACAAGTTGGCCACCGGCAACCCGGTCTTCAAGGCCCGCATGGAGGGCATCGGCTATCTCGACCTGGCCGGTTGCATGGCCACCGGCGCTACCGGCCCGGTCTTGCGCTCGGCCGGACTGCCGCACGACCTGCGCAAGGCGCAGCCGTACTGCGGATACGAGGAGTACGACTTCGAGGTGCCGACGGCCGACACCTGCGACGCCTACGGCCGGTTCCTGATCCGGCTGGAGGAGATGCGGCAGTCGCTGCGGATCGTCGAACAGTGCCTGGACCGGCTGGAGCCGGGGCCGGTGATGGTCGCCGACAAGAAGATCGCCTGGCCCGCCCAGCTCGCCCTCGGCCCGGACGGTCTCGGCAACTCCCTCGACCACATCAAGAAGATCATGGGCACCTCGATGGAGGCCCTGATCCACCACTTCAAGCTGGTGACGGAGGGCTTCAGGGTCCCGCCGGGACAGACGTACGCCGCCGTCGAGTCGCCCAAGGGCGAGCTGGGCGTGCACGCGGTCAGCGACGGCGGCACCCGCCCCTACCGGGTGCACTTCCGCGACCCCTCCTTCACCAACCTGCAGGCCATGGCAGCGATGTGTGAGGGCGGCCAGGTCGCCGACGTCATCGTCGCCGTCGCGTCCATCGACCCCGTGATGGGAGGCGTCGACCGGTGAACGCCACTCCGGCACCCAAGGACGTCCAACTGGGGATGCCCCAGCTTCCGGCCCCCGACTACCCGGCCGACGTCAAGGCCCGGCTGGCGGCCGATGCGCGGGAGGTGATCGCCCGCTACCCCGATTCCCGTTCGGCGCTGCTGCCGCTGCTCCACCTCGTCCAGGCCGAGGAGGACCACGTCACCCGCACCGGCATCCGCTTCTGCGCCGAGCAACTCGGGCTCACCACCGCCGAGGTCACCGCCGTGGCGACCTTCTACTCCATGTACCGCCGGGAGTCCGGTGGCGACTATCAGGTCGGGGTCTGTACCAACACCCTGTGCGCGGTGATGGGCGGCGACGCCATCTTCGAGGACCTCAAGCAGTACCTCGGCGTCGACAACGGCGGGACCACCGAGGACGGCAAGGTCACCCTCGAACACATCGAGTGCAACGCGGCCTGCGACTTCGCGCCCGTCGTGATGGTCAACTGGGAGTTCTTCGACAACCAGACGCCCGGCTCGGCCCGGAAGCTGGTCGACGACCTGCGGGCCGGGCGGACCGTCGAGCCCACCCGCGGCGCCCCGCTGTGCACCTTCAAGGAGACCGCGCGGATCCTCGCCGGCTTCCCCGACGAGCGGCCCGGCGCCGTCGCGGCGACCGGCGGCGCCGGCCCCGCCTCGCTGGTCGGGCTCCGCCTGGCCAGGGGCGAGACGCCGGGCCACGCCGATCACGTCGTCGCCCCGCGCGCCACCGCGGACCGCCCGTCCGACGGGGCCGGGGCCCCACCCGACGCCCCGGACGCGGGGGCACCGCCCCGCGGTGACGGGGCCGCCGGCCCGCACCACGAGGAGGGGAAGTGATGACCGTGGCAGCCGAGTTCGGCGGGGCCTCCCGGCCGCACCCCCAGGGAGCCACCAGCCCGGAGAAGGTCCTCGCCCCCGTCCTGTCCGCCTTCTGGGACGAGCCCGAGTCCTGGACGCTGGGGACCTATCTGCGCCACGAGGGCTACGAGGGCGCCCGGAAGGCGCTGGCCATGGCCCCGGACGACGTCATCGCCTACGTCAAGGACTCCGGGCTCCGCGGCCGCGGCGGCGCCGGCTTCCCGACCGGGATGAAGTGGCAGTTCATCCCGCAGGGCGACGGCAAGCCGCACTATCTCGTCGTCAACGCCGACGAGTCGGAGCCCGGGACGTGCAAGGACATCCCGCTGCTCTTCGCCAATCCGCACGCCCTCATCGAGGGCATCGTGATCGCGGCGCATGCCATCCGGTCGAACCATGCCTTCATCTATCTCCGCGGTGAGGTGGTGCCCGTCCTGCGCCGGCTGCACGAGGCCGTGCGCGAGGCGTACGCGGCGGGCTTCCTCGGCAAGGGCGTCCTCGGCTCGGGCCTCGATCTGGACGTCACGGTGCACGCCGGTGCCGGCGCGTACATCTGCGGTGAGGAAACCGCCCTGTTGGACTCCCTGGAGGGCCGTCGCGGCCAACCCCGTCTGCGCCCCCCCTTCCCCGCGGTGGCCGGCCTCTACGCCTGCCCCACTGTGGTGAACAACGTCGAATCCATCGCTTCGGTTCCCGCGATCCTCAACAAGGGCAAGGACTGGTTCAGGACGATGGGCAGCGAGAAGTCCCCGGGCTTCACGCTCTACTCGCTCAGCGGCCACGTCGCCAACCCGGGCCAGTACGAGGGCCCGTTGGGCATCACCCTGCGCCAACTGCTGGACCTCAGCGGGGGGATGCGCCCCGGTCACCGGCTGAAGTTCTGGACGCCGGGCGGCTCCTCGACCCCGATGTTCACTGACGAGCACCTCGACGTCCCGCTCGACTACGAGGGCGTCGGCGCGGCCGGCTCGATGCTGGGCACCAAGGCGCTGCAGTGCTTCGACGAGACCACCTGCGTGGTCCGGGCGGTCACCCGCTGGACCGAGTTCTACGCCCACGAGTCCTGCGGCAAGTGCACGCCGTGCCGTGAAGGGACCTACTGGCTGGTGCAGTTGCTCCGGGACCTGGAGGCCGGCCGGGGCCGGCCGGAGGACCTCGACAAGCTCGCCGACATCGCCGACAACATCAACGGCAAGTCCTTCTGCGCCCTCGGCGACGGCGCCGCCTCGCCGATCTTCTCCTCGCTGCAGTACTTCCGCGCGGAGTACGAGGAGCACATCACCGGCAAGGGCTGCCCCTTCGACCCCGCCAAGTCGACCCTCTGGGCCGACAACGACGCTCACCTGGGGGTGAACGCATGACCGTCACGACCAATGCTCCCAACGGGGGCGGGGCGGCGGCGGTGCCACCGGAGGACCTCGTCACCCTGACGATCGACGGCATCGAGATCTCCGTCCCCAAGGGGACGTTGGTCATCCGGGCCGCCGAACTCCTCGGCATCGAGATCCCGCGCTTCTGCGACCATCCGCTGCTGGACCCGGCGGGCGCCTGCCGGCAGTGCATCGTGGAGGTCGAGGGCCAGCGCAAGCCGATGGCCTCGTGCACCATCACCTGCACCGACGGGATGGTTGTCCGGACCCAACTGACCTCCCCGGTGGCCGAGAAGGCGCAGCGCGGCGTGATGGAGCTGCTGCTGATCAACCACCCGTTGGACTGCCCGATCTGCGACAAGGGCGGCGAGTGCCCGCTGCAGAACCAGGCGATGGCCGTCGGCGACCCCGACACCCGCTTCGAGGGCAAGAAGCGCACCTTCACCAAGCCGGTGCCGATCTCCACGCAGGTGCTGTTGGACCGCGAGCGGTGCGTGCTGTGCGCGCGGTGCACCCGGTTCAGCAACCAGATCGCCGGCGACCCGATGATCGAGCTGGTCGAGCGGGGCGCCCTCCAACAGGTCGGCACCGGCGAGGGTGACCCCTTCGCGTCGTACTTCTCCGGGAACACCATCCAGATCTGCCCGGTGGGCGCGCTCACCTCGGCCGCCTACCGCTTCCGCTCCCGCCCCTTCGACCTGGTCTCCTCGCCGTCGGTGTGCGAGCACTGCGCGGGCGGCTGCGCGACCCGTACCGACCACCGGCGCGGCAAGGTCCTGCGGCGGCTGGCGGCGAACGACCCCGAGGTCAACGAGGAGTGGATCTGCGACAAGGGCCGGTTCGCCTTCCGGTACGCGCAGGCGCGGGACCGGCTGACCCACCCGTTGGTGCGCAACGCCGACTCCGGTGAACTGGAGCCGGCGAGCTGGCCGGCCGCGCTGGACGCCGCGGCGCGCGGGCTGGCCGCGGCCCGGGGCCGGGCCGGCGTGCTGACCGGCGGCCGGCTGACCGTCGAGGACGCCTACGCCTACGCCAAGTTCGCCCGGGTCGCGCTGGGCACCAACGACGTCGACTTCCGGGCCCGGCCGCACAGCGCCGAGGAGGCCGACTTCCTCGCGGCCCGGGTCGCCGGCCGCGGCCGGGACCTGGGGACGGGGGAGGGCGTCAGCTACGCCTCGTTGGAGCAGGCGCCGGCCGTCCTGCTGGCCGGCGTCGAGGCGGAGGAGGAGGCGCCCGGCGTCTTCCTGCGGCTGCGCAAGGCGCACCGCAGGCACGGCCAGCGCACCTGGGGGCTGGCCAGCCACGCCACCCGGGGGCTGATCAAGGCCGGCGGGCGGCTGCTGCCGGCCGCGCCCGGCACCGAGACGGAGTGGCTGGACGCCCTCGCGGGCAACGGGGCAGCAGGCGCGGAGCGCCTTCCCGGGGAGGGCGGTGACGGGCGACGGGCGGGCCTGGACGGCGAGGGGCGGGCCGCGGCCGAGGCGCTGCGCGCGGACGGCGCGGTGATCGTCGTCGGCGAGCGCCTGGCGACGGTGCCCGGGGCGCTGACCGCCGCGCTGCGCACCGCCACCGCCACCGGCGCGCACCTGGTGTGGATGCCGCGGCGGGCGGGGGAGCGGGGCGCCGTCGAGGTCGGGGCGCTGCCGGGGCTGCTGCCCGGTGGCCGGCCGGCGACGGACCCGGTGGCCCGGGACGAGGTCGCCGCGGCCTGGGGCCTGGCCGCGCTGCCGCACCGGCACGGCCGGGACACCGGCCAGATGATCGAGGCCGCGGCCACCGGTGAGCTGGCCGCCCTGCTGGTGGCGGGCGTGGAGGTGGCCGATCTGCCCGATCCGGCGCGGGCGTTGACGGCCCTGGACGAGGTCGGGTTCCTGGTCAGCCTGGAGCTGCGGCCCTCCGCGGTGACGCAGCGGGCGGACGTGGTCCTCCCGGTGGCGGCGGTGGTCGAGAAGGGCGGCACGTTCCTCAACTGGGAGGGCCGGGCCCGCCTGTTCGAGCCCGCGCTCAAGCCGGACCAGATGACCCGGCGGCAACTCCCGTCCGACGCCCGGGTGGTGCAGATGCTGGCCGACGCCATGACCGCGGTCGACGACGGCATCGCGGCCCTGGAGCTGCCGGATCTGACCGCCGTGCGCCGGGAGTTGGACCGGCTCGGCACCTGGGGCGGCCCGTACGCGGGCGAACCCCGGGAGACGGGGCGGTCGCTGCCCCGTCCGGCGAGCGGCGAGGCCGTCCTGGCCGGGCACCGGCTGCTGTTGGACCGGGGGCTGCTCCAGGAGGGCGACGAGGCGCTGGCCGGTACCCGGCACGCCGCGCTCGCCCGGCTGTCGCCGGCCACCGCCGAGGAGAACGGCGTACGGGACGGCGATCTGGTGTCGGTCACCGGACCGGCGGGCGCGGTCCAACTGCCGCTGGAGGTCACGCAGATGCCCGACCGGGTGGTGTGGCTGCCGCTGAATTCCGTGGGGGGTGGCGTCGCCGCCGACACCGGGGCGCACCCGGGTGAGTTGGTGAAGGTCTCCGCCGTCCCCGGTACGCCGGTGCCGGCCAAGGAGGAGGACGCATGATGCAGCATCCCGGTTTTCCGGTGGTCGCGTTGGCCGCCCAGGAGGACCTGTCGATGTTCGGGCGCGACCCGTGGTGGCTGGTCGTCATCAAGGCGGTGTTCTGCTTCGCGTTCCTGATGCTGACGGTGCTGTTCTCGATCGTCTGGGAACGCAAGGTCGTCGCCTGGATGCAGCTGCGGATCGGCCCCAACCGGCACGGGCCCTGGGGGATGCTCCAGTCCCTGGCCGACGGCATCAAGCTGATGCTGAAGGAGGACCTGGTCGTCCGGCGCGCCGACAAGGCGGTCTACATCCTCGCGCCGATCGTGGCGGCGATCCCGGCCTTCATGGCGATCGCGGTGATCCCGTTCGGTCCGGCGGACAACGAGATCTCGATCCTCGGGCACCGCACCCCGATGCAGCTCACCGACCTCCCGATCGGCATCCTCTACATCCTGGCCACGGCGTCGGTCGGCATCTACGGCATCGTGCTGGCCGGTTGGTCGTCCGGGTCGACGTATCCGCTGCTGGGCGGGTTGCGGTCGTGCGCGCAGATGATCTCCTACGAGATCGCGATGGGCGCGGCGTTCGCGTCGGTGTTCCTGTACTCCGGGTCGATGTCGACGTCGACCATCGTGCAGTCGCAGGAGAACCGGTGGTACGTGCTGCTGCTGCCGGTGTCGTTCCTCATCTACATCGCGACGATGGTGGGGGAGACCAACCGGGCGCCGTTCGACATGCCGGAGTCCGAGGGCGACCTCGTCGGCGGCTTCAACACCGAGTACTCGTCCATCAAGTTCGCGATGTTCATGCTCGCCGAGTACGTCAACATGGTCACCGTCTCGGCGGTCGCGACCACCCTCTTCCTGGGCGGCTGGCGGGCGCCCTGGCCGATCTCGACGTTCTGGGAGGGCGCGAACCACGGCTGGTGGCCGATGCTCTGGTTCGTCATCAAGGTGCAGCTCCTGCTGTTCTTCTTCATCTGGCTGCGCGGCACGCTCCCCCGGGTCCGCTACGACCAGTTGATGCGGCTGGGGTGGAAGGTCCTCATCCCGGTGTCGGTGGTGTGGCTGCTGCTCGTCGCCACCGTCCGGGCGCTGAAGAACGAGGGCTACGACTTCTCCCGGATCGTGCTCTACGTGGGCGGCGGCGCGGTGGCGCTGCTGCTGATCTCGCTGCTCGTGGACTTCTTCCGGCGGATCGAGCCGGAGCGGGAGGGCGACGGGGACGCCGCCTTCGACCCGACGGCCGGCGGTTTCCCCGTACCGCCGCTGCCCGGGCAGCACCTGCCACCGGTGCCGCGCCGACGGCCGCGCCGGGACGGGGAGTTGATTGTCAGTGGCCGGGTGGACACTGTGAGTGAGGGAAATGAGAGCGACGGAAAGGGGGGCGACGGTGCCTGAGTTCCAGAACCCGGTGGCCGGCTTCGGCGTGACCTTCAAGGCCATGTTCAAGAAGCGGCTGACCGAGCAGTACCCCGAGGAGAAGAAGCCGACGGCGCCGCGTTTCCACGGCCGGCACCAGCTCAACCGCCATCCGGACGGGCTGGAGAAGTGCGTCGGCTGCGAGCTGTGTGCCTGGGCCTGCCCGGCGGACGCGATCTACGTCGAGGGCGCCGACAACACCGACGAGGAGCGCTACTCCCCGGGCGAGCGGTACGGCGCCGTCTACCAGATCAACTACCTCCGCTGCATCCTGTGCGGTCTGTGCGTGGAGGCGTGTCCGACCCGCGCGCTCACCATGACGGGCGAGTACGAACTCGCCGACCGCTCCCGGGAATCGCTCATCTACACCAAGGAAGAGCTGCTGGTGGGCCTGTCGGAGGGGATGGTCGACTCCCCGCACGCGATCTACCCGGGCATGACCGAACGGGACTACTACAGCGGGCTGGTGACCGAGGCCGCGCCCGGCACCGTCCGTCAGGTCGCCCTCTCCCGCGGCGAGCGGCCCAAGGACGCGGCCGCACCGCAGGACGCCCAGGGCAAGGAGGCGCACGCATGACGGGGCTCGCCGCCACCACGACCTCCTCGGGGGAGGCCGTGCAGTTCTGGCTCCTGGGCATCGTCGCGGTGGCCGGGGCGCTGTGCACGATCCTGATGAAGCGGGCGGTGCACAGCGCCCTTTCGCTCGCCGGGACCATGATCGTCCTGGCGGTCTTCTATCTGGCCAACGGCGCGTACTTCCTCGGCATCGTGCAGATCGTGGTCTACACCGGCGCGATCATGATGCTCTTCCTCTTCGTGGTGATGCTGGTCGGCGTCACCGCCGCGGACTCCCTCAAGGAGACCCTCAAGGGCCAGCGGTGGCTCGCCGCCGGGCTGGGCCTCGGCTTCGGCGTCCTGCTGATCGCCGGGATCGGCAACGCCTCGCTCAAGGAGTTCAACGGCCTGGGCGAGGCCAACGCCGGCGGCAATGTGCAGGGCCTGGCCGCGCTCATCTTCACCAAGTACGTCTTCGCCTTCGAGATCACCGGCGCGCTGCTGATCACCGCCGTGGTCGGCGCGATGGTGCTCACCCACCGGGAGCGCACCGAGCGCGCCCGGACCCAACGGGAGCTCTCCGAGGCCCGCATCCGCGAGGGCAAGCAGGTCACGCCGCTGCCGGCGCCAGGCGTCTACGCCCGGCACAACGCCGTGGACATCCCCGGCCTGTTGCCGGACGGCACCACCTCGGAGCTGACGGTCAGTCCGACGTTGCGGGAGCGCGGCCAGGTCCGGGACGTCTCCGGCCAGTCGCTGGCCGAACTGAAGGCACTGGAGCGGCGGTCCGAGGAGTGGCTGGGGCGGGAGTCCCGTCCGGTCGAGGAGTCGGAGCAGAAGCGGCCCGGCCCCGCGGCGCCCAAGGAGGGGGCCCAGAAATGAACCCGGTCTACTACCTCTACCTCGCCGCCCTGTTGTTCACCATCGGCGCGGCCGGCGTGCTGATCAGGCGGAACGCCATCGTGGTGTTCATGTGCATCGAGCTGATGCTGAACGCCTGCAACCTCGCCTTTGTCACCTTCTCGCGGATGCACGGCAATCTCGACGGCCAGATCATCGCCTTCTTCACGATGGTCGTCGCCGCGGCGGAGGTCGTGGTCGGCCTGGCCATCATCGTGTCGATCTTCCGCACCCGTCATTCGGCCTCGGTCGACGACGCCAGCCTGATGAAGCTGTAAGGGGTCGCACAAAGTGGAGAACTTGATCGCGCTGCTCGTCGCGGCACCGCTGGTCGGTGCGGCCCTGCTGTTGTGCGGCGGCAAACGCCTGGACCGCGCCGGCCATTGGATCGGCTCGCTGCTCGCGGTGGCGTCGTTCGCCATCGGGGTGGTGCTCTTCGTCGACCTGCTCGGCCGCGGCGCCGAGCACCGCACCCTGCACCAACACCTGTTCAGCTGGATCCCGGTCGGCGGCTTCCGGGCCGATGTGGCCTTCCAGCTCGACCAGTTGTCGATGACCTTCGTCCTGTTGATCACGGGTGTCGGCTCGCTGATCCACCTCTACTCGATCGGCTACATGGAGCACGACGAGCGGCGCCGCCGCTTCTTCGGCTACCTCAATCTCTTCCTGGCGGCGATGCTGCTGCTGGTCCTCGCCGACAACTACCTCCTGCTGTACGTCGGTTGGGAGGGCGTGGGCCTGGCGTCGTACCTGCTCATCGGGTTCTGGCAGCACAAGCCCAGCGCGGCCACCGCCGCGAAGAAGGCGTTCCTGGTCAACCGCGTCGGCGACATGGGCCTGTCGATCGCGGTGATGCTGATGTTCACCACCTTCGGCACCTTCGCGTTCGGCCCGGTGCTCGGCGCCGTCGGCCACACCTCCGAGGGGAAGCTGACCGCCATCGGGCTGGTGCTGCTGCTGGCCGCCTGCGGCAAGTCGGCGCAGGTGCCGCTCCAGTCCTGGCTGGGCGACGCGATGGAGGGCCCGACCCCGGTGTCGGCGCTGATCCACGCCGCCACCATGGTCACCGCCGGGGTGTATCTGATCACCCGCTCCGGGGCGATCTTCAACGCCGCGCCCGCCGCCCAGGCCGCGGTGGTCGCGGTCGGCGCGGTCACCCTGCTGTTCGGTGCGATCGTCGGTTGCGCCAAGGACGACATCAAGAAGGCGTTGGCCGGCTCGACGATGTCGCAGATCGGCTACATGGTCCTGGCCGCCGGGCTGGGCCCGATCGGCTACGCCTTCGCGATCATGCACCTGGTCACCCACGGCTTCTTCAAGGCGGGGCTGTTCCTCGGCGCCGGCTCGGTGATGCACGGGATGAACGACGAGGTGGACATGCGCCGTTACGGCGGCCTGCGGAAGCACATGCCGATCACCTTCGTCGCCTTCGGGCTCGGCTATCTGGCCATCATCGGCTTCCCCGGCCTGTCCGGCTTCTTCTCCAAGGACAAGATCATCGAGGCGGCGTTCGCGCGCGGCGGCACCGAGGGCTGGATCCTCGGCGGCGCGGCCCTGTTGGGCGCCGCGATCACCGCGTTCTACATGACGCGGGTGATGCTGATGACGTTCTTCGGCGAGAAGCGGTGGGACCCGGCGGAGTTCCATCCGCACGAGTCGCCGAGGTCGATGACGCTCCCGATGATCGTGCTGGCCGTCGGATCGGTCTTCGCCGGCGGCCTGTTCAGCGTGGGCGACGCCTTCGTGCACTGGCTGGAGCCGGTCACCTCCTTCGCGGAGGGCCACTCCCCGGTGAGCGCCGGCGTGGTCACCGCCGCCACGATGGTGGTGCTGGTCCTCGGCGCCGGCCTCGCGTGGCTGATGTACGGCCGCAAGGAGGTCCCGGCGACCGCCCCGCGCGGCTCGCTGCTGACCCGGGCCGCCCGCCGCGACCTGCTCCAGGACGACTTCAACCACGTCGTCCTGGTGCGCGGCGGCGAGCATCTGACCCGCACGCTGGTCTATCTCGACCACTCCCTGGTGGACGGCGCGGTCAACGGCACGGCGGCCTCGATGGGCGGACTCTCCAGCCGGCTGCGGCAGTTGCAGACCGGCTTCGTCCGCTCGTACGCGGCCCAGATGCTGGGCGGGGCCGCCGTTCTCGTCGCCGCGACCCTGCTGATGAGGGGTGTCTGAGCCATGTCGTTTCCCCTGCTGACGGCGACCGCCGCGGTGCCGGCGATCGGTGCGATCGCCACCGCCGCGGTGCCCGCCGCCAAGCGCACCGTCGCCAAGTGGCTGGCGCTGCTGTTCTCGCTGGCCACGTTGGCGCTCGCGCTGGTGATCGCGGTGCGCTTCGACCCCGGCGCCAAGGGCCCGTTCCAGCTCACCGAATCGCACGCCTGGATCCGGGACTTCGGGGTCCGCTACGACCTCGGCGTGGACGGCATCGCGGTCGCCCTGATCGCCCTGACCGCGCTGCTGATCCCGTTCGTGATGCTGGCCGGCTGGCACGACGCCGACCCCCTGGAGGGCGCGGCCGCGCCCGACAGCGGCTCCGCCGCGGGCCAGCGCCGCTACAGCTGGCGGCCCACCCAGGGCTTCTTCGCGCTGATCCTGGCGGTCGAGGCGATGGTGGTGCTCTCCTTCGAGGCCACCGACGTCTTCCTCTTCTACCTCTTCTTCGAAGCCATGCTGATCCCGATGTACTTCCTCATCGGCGGCTTCGGGGACCGCGCCGGCGGGCGCGGCGAGCAGCAGGCCGCCGCCCAACGGTCGTACGCCGCGGTGAAGTTCCTGCTGTACAACCTCGTCGGCGGCCTGATCATGCTGGCCGCGGTGATCGGGCTGTACGCCGTCACCGCCCACCAGTTGGGCACCGGCACCTTCTCGCTCACCCAGATCGTGCAGGCCCGGGCGTCCGGCGCGCTGACCATCGGCACCGGCACCGAGCGGCTGCTCTTCCTCGGCTTCTTCTTCGCCTTCGCGGTGAAGGCGCCGCTGTGGCCGCTGCACACCTGGCTGCCCAACGCCATGGGCGAGGCCACGTCCCCGGTCGCGGTGCTGATCACCGCGGTCGTCGACAAGGTCGGCACGTTCGCGATGCTGCGCTTCTGCCTCCAGCTCTTCCCGGAGGCCAGTAGCTGGGCCACCCCGGTGATCCTGGTGCTGGCGCTGATCAGCATCGTCTACGGCGCGCTGGTCGCGGTCGGCCAGCGGGACATCAAGCGGCTGATCGCCTACGCGTCGATCTCCCACTTCGGCTTCATCATCCTGGGCATCTTCGCGATGACGTCCCAGGGCCAGGGCGGCGCGACGCTCTACATGGTCAACCACGGCATCTCCACCGCCGCGTTGATGCTGGTGGCCGGCTTCCTGATCAGCCGCCGCGGCTCCCGTCTGATCGCGGACTTCGGCGGCGTGCAGAAGGTCGCCCCGGTCCTGGCCGGCACCTTCCTGGTCGGCGGTCTGGCCACCCTGTCGCTGCCCGGCCTGGCGCCCTTCGTCAGCGAATTCCTGGTCCTGGTCGGCACGTTCAGCCGCTATCCGGTGATCGGGATCATCGCCACCCTCGGCATCGTGCTGGCCGCGCTCTACGTCCTCGTCCTCTACCAGCGGACGATGACCGGCCCGGTCAGGGCGGAGGTCGCCAAGATGCCCGACCTCAGGGCGCGCGAGCTGGTGGTGGTCGCGCCGCTGATCGCGCTGCTGCTCTTCCTCGGGGTGTACCCCAAGCCGCTCACCGACATCGTCAACCCGGCGGTCCAGCACACCCTGTCCGTTGTGGACAAGAAGGACCCCAGGCCCACCGTGCAGGTGGACGCCGTGCCCGGGGCTGGCCGGCACGGCCAGCCCGCGCAGACCCAAGATGTGGAGGCCGCGAAGTGAGGTCCGTGGCAAGTGTCCACAGCCTGTGGACGGTGGCGGCCGGGACGCCGGGCAGGATCCCGGCCCCGAAGATCGAGTACGTCCAACTATCGCCGACGCTCATCGTCCTCGGCGCCGCGGTGCTCGGCATCGTGGTCGAGGCGTTCTGGCCGCGCCGCAGCCGGTACTACGCCCAGGTGCTGCTGTCGGTGGTGGCGCTGGCCGCCGCGTTCGCCGCGGTGATCGGCCTGGCGGCGGGCGGATTCGGCTCGTCCAAGGCGCATCTGGCGGCGATGGGCGCGATCGCGGTGGACGGCCCGGCGCTGTTCCTCCAGGGCACCATCCTGCTGGTGTCGCTGATCGCGGTCTTCACCTTCGCCGAGCGCCGGTTGGACCCGGCGGCCGACGGGAAGCCGGTGGACTCCTTCGCCGCGCAGGCCGCGGCCGTCCCCGGCGGCGAGGCCGAACGGGCCGCGGTCAAGGCCGGGTTCACCACCACCGAGGTCTTCCCGGTGCTGCTCTTCGCGGTCGGCGGCATGCTGGTCTTCCCGGCCGCCAACGACCTGCTGACCCTCTTCATCGCCCTGGAGGTCTTCTCCCTCCCGCTCTACATCCTGTGCGCGCTGGCCCGCCGCCAGCGGCTGCTCTCGCAGGAGTCCGCGGTGAAGTACTTCCTGCTCGGCGCCTTCTCCTCGGCGTTCCTGCTGTTCGGCGTCGCCCTGCTCTACGGCTACGCCGGCACCGTCAGCTACGCCGGGATCGCCGAGGTGATCTCGGGCGGCGCCCAGCGGGTCGATCCGGCGCTGGCCGGCACGATGGGCAATGACGCGCTGCTGCTGATCGGCGGGGCACTGGTGCTGATGGGGCTGCTGTTCAAGGTCGGTGCGGTGCCCTTCCACATGTGGACGCCGGACGTCTACCAGGGCGCCCCGACGCCGGTGACGGGCTTCATGGCGGCCGCCACCAAGGTCGCCGCGTTCGGCGCGCTGCTGCGGCTGCTCTATGTCGTACTGCCGGGGATGCGCTGGGACTGGCGGCCGGTGATGTGGGGCGTGGCGATCCTGACGATGCTGGGCGGCGCGATCCTGGCCATCACCCAGACCGACATCAAGCGGCTGCTGGCCTACTCCTCCATCGCGCACGCCGGGTTCATCCTGGCCGGTGTCATCGCCGCCAGCGAGGACGGCATCTCCTCGGTGCTCTTCTACCTGGCGGCCTACTCCTTCGTCACGCTCGGCGCGTTCGCCGTGGTGACGCTGGTGCGGGACGCCGGCGGCGAAGCCACCCACCTGTCCAAGTGGGCCGGGCTCGGGCGGCGTTCGCCTCTGGTGGCCGCGGTCTTCGCGGTCTTCCTGCTGGCCTTCGCGGGCATCCCGCTGACGTCCGGGTTCGCCGGGAAGTTCGCGGTGTTCAAGGCGGCGGCGGAGAGCGGCGCGGGCTGGCTGGTGGTGATCGGTGTGATCTCCTCGGCGATCGCGGCGTTCTTCTACATCCGGGTGATCGTGCTGATGTTCTTCAGCGAGCCCAAGGCCGACGGCCCCACGGTCGCGGTGCCCAGCGTCCTGACGTCCGGCGCCATCGCGGTCGGCGTCGCGGCCACACTGGTGCTGGGCGTGGCACCGCAGTACTTCCTCGATCTGGCCGGGCACGCGGGGCTCTTCATCCGCTGACCCGCCGACGCACCACGCGCGGCCGCCGTCCGGTGCCCCAAGGGGGCGCCGGACGGCGGCCGTTTGCGCGCCGGTCGGTCGGCCGCGCGGTCAACTCTTGGGCATCTCCGGCAGCTTCGGCATCTCCGGCACCTTCACGCTGCCGTCGTCGGCCTTGGTGTAGTGCTCGGTCGGGCCGCCCTTCCACTTCACGGTCAGGGTCTTGCCGTCCGCGCCCGGTTCGAGGACGCCCATGGTGTGGCTGGTGGAGCCGTCGGTGCACTTGAGGACGGCCATGGTCGCGCCGCCCATCTTCTCCACCTTGCCCATGCAGGCGGACTGGTGCCCCTTGCTGAACGCGGCGGTGCCCTTGGCGACCACCAGGACCAGCGGACTGGCGGAGGAGCCGCTCTTCCAGGCGCCCTCGATGGCGCCCGGCTGCGCGGCCTTGCCGTCGCCACCGGTCGGGGCCGAGGGGGTGGACTTGGGTGAGGTGCTGGGGGTGCCCGCGTCCTTGCCGCGCTCGCCGCTGCTTCCGCAACCGCTGAGCAGGAGCGCGGCGATGGCGGCCACCCCGGCGAACTGCGCTGCCTTGCGCACGTACGTCTCCTCCGTCGTCGTGGGACAGGGAGACGTGAGGCTAGCAGCGGAACGGGGCGCGTGGTGCGGCCAGTTGACCGTCGCGCCCCTTTCCTCCCGTATGGCGCGCTCGATGGCCCGCCGTGCGCTCCGCCCGGCCGCCTCCGCCGCCGGCTCCGCGGGGACGGGCGGAGGCGCCGGGCGGTGGGTCACGCCGGGAGTTGGGCGGCCGGCAGCACCCGGCCGGTGACCTCGCCGAGCCCGATCCGGCCCCCGTCCGGGCCGGGCGCCCAGGCGGTGAGGGTGACCTCGTCGCCGTCCTGGAGGTAGGGGCCGTTGCCCTTGGTGAGCTCCAACAGGCAGCCGAGCTGGTCGGGTTCGGGCCCGGAGACGGTGCCGGAGGCGTAGAGGTCGCCGGTGCGCAGCGACGCCCCGTTGACCGTCATGTGGGCCAACTGTTGGGCGGCCGTCCAGTACATCGACGCGAACGGCGGGCGGGAGATCACCTCGCCGTTGAGCCGCACCTCGATGCGCAGGTCCAGGCCGCCCGGCTCGGCGTCGGCGTCGTCCAGGTACGGCAGCGGCGCCACGTCCCGGGTCGGCGGCGCCGTCCGGGCCGCGTCGAAGGCGTCCAGCGGCGTGATCCAGGCGGAGACCGAGGTCGCGAAGGACTTGCCGAGGAACGGGCCGAGCGGCACGTACTCCCATGCCTGGAGGTCGCGGGCGGACCAGTCGTTGACCAGGCAGACGCCGAAGACGTGGTCCCGGAAGTCGGCCAGGCCCACCGGCGCGTGCAGCGCGGAGGGCGTGCCGACGACGAAGCCGACCTCGGCCTCGATGTCCAGGCGGGTGGACGGGCCGAAGACCGGCGCCGGGTCCTGCGGGCCCTTGCGCTGGCCGTGCGGCCGCACCACCGGGGTGCCGGTCACCACGACGGTGCCGGCCCGGCCGTGGTAACCGATCGGCAGGTGCTTCCAGTTGGGCGGCAGGGCGGCGCCGTCGGGGCGGAAGATCCGGCCGACGTTGGTGGCGTGGTGCTCGCTGGAGTAGAAGTCGACGTAGTCGGCGACCTCGAAGGGCAGGTGCAGGGTGACGCCGTCCAACGGGCGCAGCAGCGGGGCCACCGCGGTGCGGTGCGCGGGGTCGGTCAGGGCGGTGCGGACGGCCGCGCGGACCTCCTGCCAGGCGGGGCGGCCCGCGGCCAGCAAGGGGTTGAGGGTGGCGGCGCCGAGCAGCGCGGCGTGCGGCGCGGGCACCAGGCCCGGCACGGCGTCCGGGAGGGACGCCAGGTCGAGGACGTGGCGGCCGTAGCGGACGCCGAGCCGGCGCAGGCCGGGGGCGTCGGCGGTGCTGAAGACGCCGTAGGGAAGGGTGTGCGGGCCGAAGGGGTCGCCTTCCGCCAGGTCGAACGGGTTCTGCTCGGGCATGGGGACTGCTCCTCGCGTTCGTCGTCGCCGGTGGGCGGCCGGTGGGGCGCCCCCGCCCGAACTGCGGTGTGCGCGGGGGCGGGCGCTCCGGGGTGCCGGTGGGTCCGTCGATCAGGGTACGACCGGTGGCGATCAACGGGGCGGCCCTCGGCGGGGAACGTGCGGTCGGTGACCGGGAAATGGCGGGCGGGGCGGTCGCCCGCGGTGCGTCGGGCCGCGGATGCCATGAATTGCCGCTCATTGCCGGTAATTGCTGTGAGTTGCCGTGGATTGCCGCGGATTGCCGGAGGTGCTCAGGGGCGCCGGGGAGCGCGGGAGCCGCGGGGGATGGCTCGGGAGGGTAGGGGAGTTCCGGAGTGGTGGGGGAAGTGCCGTGCCGTGCTTCGCCGTTCGGGCCGATGGGGGTGCCGGCCCGGTGGGCGCACCGGTCTTGGGGGCGTCTTGGCCCGAGGGTGCGCCGGGCGGTTGCGACGTTCACGACTCTCCCACGGCTCCTCCACGGCTCCGCGGAGCGGGACGGGGGCGCCCGCCCGCCGTCCGCTACCGATGGAGAGTGAACGGCGCGGGCCCGACGAGGGTCGGCCGGACTTCTGCCGGGTGCCCGTTCCGCCGGTCACCACTGGGATGCCAGGGGCTCTTGAGGCATCTGCTGCCCCTGTCGTCCCACCGTCCCCACGGAAGGCCGGGCCGGAAATCGATCAAGAACAGACCCGCGGGACGGCTTCTGTGCTGGCCGAGTGGTTCGGGGGGCGGGCGCTCGCGGTGATCCAACCGTGACCGGATACGCTGGCCAATGGTGAAGACAGCGACAGATCGACATTCCGTTTGATCGTCAGCAGACAGGAGTACCCCTCGTGACCGTCGTCGGGCCCATTGGGCTGAGCGTGCGGGACAAGGCTCTCGAAGCCGATGTCCAGGCCGGGTTGGCGGCTGTCGAGGAGGGCCTACTGGAGGCCACCAAGAGCGATGTGCCGTTCATCACCGAGGCCGCGCAGCATCTGGTGCGCGCCGGCGGCAAGCGGTTCCGTCCGCTGCTGGTGATGCTGGCCGCCCAGTTCGGCGACCCCTTCAGCCCCGGCGTGGTCCCCTCGGCCGTCGTCGTGGAGCTGACGCACCTGGCGACGCTCTACCACGACGACGTGATGGACGAGGCCGAGGTGCGCCGCGGCGTCGCCAGCGCCAACGCCCGCTGGGGCAACTCCGTCGCGGTCCTCACCGGCGACTTCCTCTTCGCCCGCGCCTCGCACATCCTCGCCGACCTCGGTCCCGACGCGGTCCGGATCCAGGCCGAGGCGTTCGAGCGCCTGGTGACCGGCCAGATCCTGGAGACCGCGGGCCCGCGCGACGGCCGCGACCCGGTCGAGCACTACCTGGACGTGCTCGCCGGCAAGACCGGCTCGCTGGTCGCCGTCGCCTGCCGCTTCGGCGCGATGATGTCCGGCGCCGACGAGACGATCGTCAACACCCTCACCCAGTACGGCGAGCGGCTGGGCACGGCCTTCCAGCTCGCCGACGACGTGCTGGACATCGCCAGCGACTCGCACGAGTCCGGCAAGACGCCCGGCACCGACCTGCGCGAGGGCATCGCGACGCTGCCGGTGCTGCGGCTGCGGGCGCTCGCCGAGTCCGACGCCGGCACCGCCGAGGACCGGGCGCTGTGCGAGCTGTTGGCCGGCGACCTCACCGACGACGCGCGGCACGCCGAGGCGCTGGCCGGGCTGCGCGCCCACCCGGCGCTGGAGCAGGCGCGGCGGGACACCGTGCGCTACGCCGAGGAGGCCCGCGCGTCGCTGGCGCCGCTGCCGGAGTGCTTGGCGAAGACGGCCCTGGAGGGGCTGTGCGACACGGTGGTGCACCGGGCGGGCTGAGCCGCCGGCACCGAACGTCGGGGCCGGGCCCGGACGTTCCGTCTTTCCCTGCCTTCCCTGACGTCCCCTAGGGCTTCCCCTACGGCATCCCCGCCGGGGTGCTGCGCCCGCGGTCGTACGTGTGCCGCCGGGCGGTGCTCCGGTGTCATCCCACAGCAGTACGCGGAGTTGGCCCTGCGGGTTGACGCTGTCGTGCGCGAGATTTGGTGGGATGGAAACACCACGAAGCGGCGGAGCGGGCCATCATGGTCCGGCGGACTGGGGCACACCAGCGCCTGCTGGGGGAGCGTGCGCGACACCACACCGCCGCACACGACGGAGGTAGGCCAGATGGTAGGGAACGAACCGACTGAGGTCGCCGGGGAATGGGACGGCGGGCGCTCCGCGAAGCGCCGTAAGGCGGTGCGGTACGCCGTGCCGGTCGCGGTGGCGGGGGTGACGGCCGCGACGATCGGGCTGGTCCCGGCGTTCGCCGGATCCGGTTCCCCGGATCTGCCGAAGATCTCCGCCCAGGACCTGATAGCGAAGATCGCCAAGTCCGACGTCCAGCAGCTCTCCGGCACGGTCCAGGTCACCACCGACCTCGGCCTGCCCGCCCTGCCGGGCGGCGTGGGTGCCGGCGGCTTCGGCGGCGGCGTGAAGGGCGGCGGAGCGGGCGCTTCCGCCTCGCCGCAGAGCAAGTTGACCGAGCTGGCGTCCGGGACGCACACCCTGCGGGTCGCCGCCGACGGCCCCGAGAAGCAGCGGGTGTCGCTCGTGGGCCAGTCCGCCGACTACACCCTCATCCACAACGGCAAGGACGTCTGGGCGTACGACAGCGGCAGCAACACCGTCGTGCACCACACCGCCCCCAAGGGCGCCCACCACGGCACCCCGCGCGACCTGCCCAAGGACGTGCAGAACGCCACCCCGCAGGAGCTCGCCAAGCAGGCGCTGAAGGCGGCCGGGGACACCACCTCGGTGACGGTCGGCGACACCGCCAAGGTCGCCGGGCGGGACGCGTACCAACTCGTCCTCACGCCCAAGCAGGCCGGCTCCACGGTCGGTTCGATCCGGGTCGCGGTGGACGCCGCCAACGGCGTCCCGCTGAAGTTCACCCTCACCCCCAAGAGCGGCGGCCCGGCCGCGATCGACGTCGGCTACACCCGCGTCGACTTCGCCCGCCCGGCCGCGGACACCTTCGCCTTCACGCCGCCCAAGGGCGCCAAGGTGGAGAACGGCGAGGGGGCCGCGGGCAAGGCCGCCCGCCAGCACGGCAAGGACCTCGGCGACCTCAACGGCCTCAAGGACCACAAGGGTTCGCAGGACGTCGGCGGGTTCCATGTGCTCGGCGAGGGCTGGACGTCCATCGCCACCCTCAAGGCCCCCGGCGGGCCCGGCGGCAAGGACCAGCTCGCCAAGGGCGAGGCCGGCAAGCTGATGGACAGCCTGGGCTCCAAGGTGACCGGCTCGTTCGGCTCCGGCCACCTCTTCAGCACCCGACTGGTCAACGCCCTGCTCACCGACGACGGCACGGTCTATGTGGGCGCCGTCGACAAGCAGGCCCTGATAGCCGCGGCCGACGCCGCGAAGAAGTAACGGGCCAGGGGCGGCGGCTGGGCCGCGCCGCGTCCCCCGCCCGGGGGCACGGCGCGGCCCGTACGCGGTCCACACGGGCCGGTGAACGGTCCGCACGCCCTGTCGGGTGCTCCACAGGGGCGTGACCCCAAGGGGCCGTCATGCGCGAGGAGTTGGGGGGACCATGCCATCACCACCATCCGCGGACGAGGAGCACGCGGCGCCGCGGGACGCGGAGCGGGTGATCGAGACCCGCGGGCTGACCAAGACCTACCGCGGCGGCCGGCCCGCGGTGGACGGCCTGGACCTCGCCGTGCCGCGCGGCAGCGTCTTCGGGTTCCTCGGCCCCAACGGCTCCGGCAAGACCACCACCATCCGGATGCTGATGGGGCTGATCGAGCCGACCGCCGGCACCGCCCGGGTCCTCGGGCGGACGATGCCCGGCGCGGTCCGCCAGGTGCTGCCCAGGGTCGGCGCGCTCATCGAGGGCCCGGCGCTCTACGGCTTCCTCAGCGGCCGGGACAACCTGCGCCGGTTCGACGCCGCCGACCCGGCGGCCGACCCCCGCACCCGGAGCGAGCGGGTCGGCCGGGCGCTGGAGCGGGTGGGCCTGGCCACCGCGGCCGGCAAGAAGGCGCGCGCCTACTCCCTCGGCATGAAGCAGCGCCTGGGGCTGGCCGCCGCCCTGCTCCAGCCGCGCGAACTGCTGGTGCTGGACGAGCCGACCAACGGCCTGGACCCGCAGGGCATGCGGGAGATCCGCACCCTGGTACGGGAGTTGGCGGCGGACGGCACCACGGTCTTCCTCTCCTCCCACCTCCTCGACGAGATCGAGCAGGTCTGCACCCATGCCGCGGTGATGGCCCGGGGCCGGCTGGTCGTCCAGGGCCCGGTCGCCGGCCTCACCTCCACCGTGCTCGGCCCGGCCGCCCGCGCCCGGCTGGTGGTGGCCACGCCCGATCCCGCCGAGGCGATCCGGGTGCTCGGGGAGCGCGGCCTGACCGGGCTGCGGGCCGACGGCGACCGCGTCATGGGCGAACTGCCCGCGGCCGTGCCCCGGGGCGCGGCGCCGGCGGCCGACTCCACGCCACCGGACCCGGCGGAGCTGAACGCCGCGCTGGTCCGCGCCGGGGTCCGGGTCCGGGCCTTCGGCACCGAACGAGCGTCCCTGGAGGACGTCTTCGTCCAGCTCACCGGGGAGGGGTTCGATGTCGCGGGATGAGATGGCGGAGCGACCGGCGCGACGGGCCGGGGTGGTGGCGGCGATGGTGCCCCCGCCACCACCCCCGCCCGCACCCTCGCCCTCGTCGGAGGCGCGCCGGGCCCACCGGGCGCGCTGGTCACCGGAGTTGCTGCGCAGCGAGCTCGCCACGACGTTCCGGCGCTGGCGCACCCTGGTCCTGCTGGCGGTGCTGGCCGCCGTCCCGGTCCTGGTCGGCATCGCCGTGCGGATCCAGACCCGGGGCTCCGGCGACGACCGCGGCCCGGCGTTCCTCGCCGGGATCGCCGGCAACGGCCTCTTCCTCGTCTTCACCGCCCTCGCGGTGACGCTGCCGGTGTTCCTGCCGATGGCGGTCGGGGTGATCGCGGGCGACGCGGTCGCCGGCGAGGCGCACACCGGGACGCTGCGCTACCTCCTCGTCGCCCCCGCCGGCCGCGGCCGCCTGCTGCTCGCCAAGTTCGCCACGATCATGGCGTTCTGCGTGCTGGGCACCCTCGTCGTGGCGCTCTCCGCGCTGATCACCGGCGCGCTGCTGTTCCCCCTGGGCAAGGTGACGCTGCTGTCGGGGACGTCCATATCCTTCGGCGAGGGGCTGCTGCGGGCGCTGGCCGTCGCGGGCGTCGTGGCGCTCTCGCTGCTCGGGGTGGCGGCCCTCGGCCTGTTCGTCTCCACCCTCACCGACAGCGGCGTCGCCGCCATGGCCACGACGGTCGGCCTGGTGCTCACCGCCCAGATCCTGGACGGCATACCGCAGCTCCAGGCCGTCCAGCCGTACCTCTTCCCGCACTACTGGCTGTCCTTCGCCGACCTGCTCCGCGACCCGGTCTACTGGGACGGGATCTGGCGGGACCTCGGCCTCCAGGCGCTCTACGCCGCGGTGTTCGGGTCGGCGGCCTGGGCGCGGTTCACCACCCGCGACATCACGACCTGACGGCTTGACCCGGCCCGCCGCCCGCCGCCCGCCCGCGCCCGGCGGCTTACCGGCCCGCCTCCCCGGCGCCGGCCGGCGGGGCGGCGGCCGAAGGAGCCGCCGGCTCCGCCGCGGCGCGCCCGACCCCCGCCGCCTCCGTCGCCGCCTTCTCGCCCGCCAGTGCCCCCGCGGCGGCCAGCGCGGCCCGCCCCCGTCGGGCGGTCCGCAGCGCGTCCCAGGTCAGCATCGCCAGCGCGGCCCAGACCAGCACGAAGCCGGCCCAGCGCTCGGCCGGCATCTCCTCGTGGAAGACCGTGAGCCCCAGCAGGAACTGGAAGGTCGGCGCCAGGTACTGGAGCATCCCGAGGGTGGTCAGCGGCAGCCGCACCGCCGAGGCGCCAAAGCAGATCAGCGGCACCGCGGTCGCGACGCCGCACCCCGCCAGCAGCAGCGCCTGCCCGGTCCCGCCGCTGACGAACACGGACTGCCCGCGCACGCCCAGGTAGATCAGGAAGCCCAGCGCCGGCAGTGCCTGGAGCGCGGTCTCGGCGCTGAAGCCCTCGATGCCGTCCAGCTTGATGCCCTTCTTCACCAGCCCGTACGTGGCGAACGACAGCGCCAGCCCGAGCGCGATCCAGGGCATCCGCCCGTAGGCGACGGTCATCACGACCACGGCCAGGGTGCCGACGCCCACCGCTGCCCACTGGAGGGGCCGCAGCCGCTCGCGCAGCACCAGCACCCCGAACGCGATGCTCACCAGCGGGTTGATGAAGTAGCCGAGCGAGGCTTCCAGGACGTGCCCGGTGTTGACCGCCCAGATGTAGAGGAACCAGTTCAGCGAGATCACCACGGCGCAGACCAGCACCAGCCCGAGCCTCTTGGGCTGGCGCAGCAGCGGGCGGATCCAGGACCAGCGGCGCAGCGCGGCCAGGATGACCAGGGCCACCGGGAGCGACCAGGCCATGCGGTGGGCCAGGATCTCGGCCGGCGCGGCGGCGTCCAACAGGTGCCAGTAGAGCGGCAGTAGGCCCCACATGGTGTAGGCGGCGAGGCCGTACGACAGGCCCGCGCGCTGGTCGGTTCGAGACGGCAAGGGGCCCTCCAGAGGGTGCGGTCGATCCTGTGCAAGGTAGCGCCGCCCGCCCCTGATGTCATGCGCGTTCCGAAATACGGTCATGACATCAGGGGCGGGTCGGTGGGGCGTGGCCCGTGCCCCCCCCTCAACGCCGCGGCGGGCGCCCGCCGGAGCGCGCCTGCGCGCTCGCTGCGGACACCCGCCGGGGGTGTGGCCTGATCCGGCCCGGGTGTGCGGCTAGCCGACGACCGTCCAGGTGTCGCTGCCGGCCAGCAGGGCGGACAGGTCGCCCTTGCCCTTCTGCTCGACGGCGGTGTCCAACTGCTCGGCCATCAACGCGTCGTAGACCGGCCGCTCGACGTCCCGCAGCACGCCGATCGGGGTGCGGTAGAGGGTGTCGGGGTCGGCGATCCGGGACAGCGCGAAGGCCGTGGTGGGGGAGGGGCTGTGCGCGTCGTGCACCAGCACGGCGTCGGCGCCCTCCTCGGTGACGTCGATGACCTTGAGGTCGCCGGTGGCCGGGTCGCGGACGACGCCCTTGGCGCCGAGGCCGTCGGCCGCGGGGGCGCCGAACCGGATCGGCTGCCCGTGCTCCAGCCGGATCACCGCCTCCTGCGCCTGGTCCTTGTCCTTGAGCGCCTCGAAGGCACCGTCGTTGAAGATGTTGCAGTTCTGGTAGATCTCCACCAGGGCCGTGCCCGGGTGGGCGGCGGCCGCGCGCAGCACCGAGGTGAGGTGCTTGCGGTCGGAGTCGACGGTGCGGGCCACGAAGGACGCCTCGGCACCCAGCGCCAGCGAGACCGGGTTGAACGGCGCGTCCAGCGAGCCCATCGGCGTCGACTTGGTGATCTTGCCGAGCTCGGAGGTGGGGCTGTACTGGCCCTTGGTCAGCCCGTAGATCCGGTTGTTGAACAGCAGGATCTTGAGGTTGACGTTGCGCCGCAGGGCGTGGATGAGGTGGTTGCCGCCGATGGAGAGGGCGTCGCCGTCGCCGGTGACCACCCACACCGACAGGTCGCGGCGCGAGGACGCCAGCCCGCTGGCGATGGCCGGGGCGCGGCCGTGGATGGAGTGCATCCCGTAGGTGTTCATGTAGTACGGGAAGCGGGAGGAGCAGCCGATGCCGGAGACGAAGACGATGTTCTCCTTCGCCAGGCCGAGCTCCGGCATGAAGCCCTGGACGGCGGCGAGGACGGCGTAGTCGCCGCAGCCGGGGCACCAGCGCACTTCCTGGTCCGACTTGAAGTCCTTCATGGACTGCTTCGCCGTGGCCTTGGGCACCAGGGAGAGCGCCTCGACCGGCGCGGGCGTCGCCGCGGCCGTGTCAGTCATTGATGGCCTCCTTAAAGACCTCCGCGAGCTGCTCGGCCTTGAACGGCATCCCGCTGACCTGGGTGTGGATGCGTGCGTCGACGAGGTACCTCGCGCGCAGCAGCATGGCGAGCTGGCCGAGGTTCATCTCCGGCACGATCACCTTGTCGTAACGCGCGAGGACCTCGCCGAGATTCCCCGGGAAGGGGTTGAGGTGGCGCAGGTGCGCCTGAGCGATGCGCTGCCCCGCGCCCCGGACCCGCCGCACCGCCGCGGTGATCGGCCCGTAGGTGGAACCCCAGCCCACCACCAGGGTGTCCGCGCCGCTCCCGGACTCGTCCTTGGGGTCGTCGACCTCGACGTCGGGGACGGCGATGCCGTCCACCTTCGCCTGGCGGGTGCGGACCATGAAGTCGTGGTTGGCCGGGTCGTAGGAGATGTTGCCGGTGCCGTCCTGCTTCTCGATGCCGCCGATGCGGTGCTCCAGGCCGGGCGTGCCGGGCAGCGCCCAGGGGCGGGCCAGGCTCTCCGGGTCGCGCTTGTAGGGCCAGAACACCTCGGTGCCGTCCGCCAGCTCGTGGTTGGGGCCGCTGGCGAACTGCACGCGCAGGTCGGGGAGTTGGTCGACCTCGGGGATCCGCCAGGGCTCCGAGCCGTTGGCCAGGTAGCCGTCGGAGAGCAGGAAGACCGGGGTGCGGTAGGTGAGCGCGATCCGGGCCGCGTCCAGCGCCGCGTCGAAGCAGTCGGCCGGCGTCTTCGGCGCCACGATCGGCACCGGCGCCTCGCCGTTGCGGCCGTACATCGCCTGCAGCAGGTCGGCCTGCTCGGTCTTGGTGGGCAGGCCGGTGGACGGGCCGCCGCGCTGGATGTCGACGATCAGCAGCGGGAGTTCGAGGCTGACCGCCAGGCCGATGGTCTCCGACTTCAGCGCCACACCGGGCCCGGAGGTGGTGGTCACCGCCAGCGAGCCGCCGAACGCCGCGCCCAGCGCCGCGCCGATGCCCGCGATCTCGTCCTCCGCCTGGAACGTCCGCACGCCGAAGTTCTTGTGCTTGGACAGCTCGTGCAGGATGTCCGAGGCCGGGGTGATCGGGTACGAGCCCAGGTAGAGCGGCAGGTCGGCCTGGTGGGACGCGGCGACCAGGCCGTAGGAGAGCGCAAGGTTGCCGGAGATGTTGCGGTAGGTGCCGGTCGGGAAGGCCGTGGTGGCCGGCGCGACCTCGTAGGAGGTGGCGAAGTCCTCCGTCGTCTCGCCGAAGTTCCAGCCCGCCCGGAAGGCCGTGACGTTCGCCTCCGCGATGTCCGGCTTCTTCGCGAACTTCGCCCGCAGGAACTTCTCGGTCCCCTCGGTGGGCCGGTGGTACATCCACGACAGCAGGCCCAGCGCGAACATGTTCTTGCTGCGCTCGGCCTCCTTGCGGGAGAGCCCGAACTCCTTGAGCGCCTCGATGGTCAGCGTCGTCAACGGCACCGGGTGGACGTTGTACGCCGAGAGCGTGCCGTCCTCCAGCGGGTTGGTCGCGTAGCCGACCTTCGCCATCGGGCGCTTGGTGAACTCGTCGGTGTTGACGATGATCTCCGCGCCGCGCGGCACGTCGCCGATGTTGGCCTTCAGCGCGGCCGGGTTCATCGCCACCAGGACGTTCGGCGCGTCGCCGGGGGTGAGGATGTCGTGGTCGGCGAAGTGCAGCTGGAAGCTGGAGACGCCGGGCAGCGTGCCGGCGGGGGCGCGGATCTCGGCGGGGAAGTTGGGCAGCGTCGACAGGTCGTTGCCGAACGACGCCGTCTCGGACGTGAAACGGTCACCGGTGAGCTGCATGCCGTCACCGGAGTCGCCGGCGAACCGGATGATCACCCGGTCCAGGCGCTGGACCTCCTTGCCCGCGCCGCCGTCGCCGGACGCGCGCTGTTCCCCGACAAGCGCTCCGTCGGCCTGTTCGGCTGTGCTACTGACCTGGCTGGTCACTGCTTCGGACCTCCCTCAAGGGGTACGGCGACCCCGCCGGACGCAGGGCGTGGGACGGGTCGTACCGACCGGTTGTCCCATAACCATCGTACGTGGGTAAGGGTGCCCTTCCCTGGACCGGTCACATGATGGACGCCGGGATGAGACACCGTTCTGTCATGGTTTGTCATCGAATTACTGCCCCCGTCACCCCGTCTCCCTCACCCGGCGCCCTCATCCATTGGTGCTAGGACCATCGTTCTACGCCGGGGCCCCGACCGCCGGCAGATCGGGACATCGCCGATATCCGACAGAGTGTCAGCCCGCTAGGAGTTGAGGTAGGTGAGGACCGCGAGCACCCGGCGGTGATCCCCGTCACTCGGCGTCAGGCCCAGCTTGAGGAAGATGTTGCTGACGTGCTTCTCGACCGCGCCGTCGCTGACCACGAGCTGCCGGGCGATCGCGGAGTTGGTCCGGCCCTCGGCCATCAGCCCCAGCACCTCGCGCTCCCGCGGCGTCAGATGGGCCAGCACGTCCTGCTTGCGGCTGCGGCCCAGCAACTGGGCCACCACCTCCGGGTCCAGCGCGGTGCCGCCGCCGGCCACCCGGACCACCGCGTCCACGAACTCCCGCACCTCGGCGACCCGGTCCTTGAGCAGATAGCCGATGCCCCGGCTCGACCCGGCCAACAGCTCGGTGGCGTACTGCTCCTCGACGTACTGCGACAGCACCAGCACCCCGACCTCCGGGTGGTCCCGGCGCAGTCGGAGCGCGGCCCGCACGCCCTCGTCGGTGTGGGTCGGCGGCATCCGCACGTCGGCCACCACCACGTCCGGCGGAGTGCCCGCGCCGGCCAGCTCGGCCACCGTCCGCACCAGCGCCTCGCCGTCGCCCACGCCCGCCACGACCTCGTGCCCGCGGTCGGTCAGCAACCGCGTCAGCCCTTCCCGCAGCAGCACCGAGTCCTCGGCGATGACCACCCGCACCCTGTCCTCCACGACGACGATTCCCCCCACGTTCCGCACGTTCCCTACGGTCCAGCCTGCTGCCCCCAGCATCCCAGCATCCGGACCGGGGCGGGTGGGCGAGGGGGAAGTAGGGGAGCGGGGCACGCGCGCGGGTGGGGCCGGACCCCCGTCCCGGTCCCACCCGCGCGGGCCGTACGCGCCGCCGTCAGCCGCGCCAGGGCAACTCGGCGGTGACGACGGTGGGGCCGCCGGCCGGCGAGTCCACCGCCAGCAGGCCGTCGACGGCGGCCAGCCGCTCGGCGAGCCCGGCCAGCCCGCCGCCGGCGGCGGTGCTCGCGCCGCCCCGGCCATCGTCCGACACCAGCAGCATCAGCCTGCCCGCCCGTCGCCCACCACCGCCCGTGTCCGAGGGCCCTGCGGGCCCGCCCCCCTCGTGGTGCCAGACATCCACCGCGGCGTGGTCCGCGCCGCTGTGCTCGGCGACGTTCCGGAGCAGTTCGGAGACGGTGAAGTAGGCCATGCCCTCGATGGCCGCGGCCGGGCGGCGGTCCAGGTCGACCTCGACCGCGACCGGCACCGGGCAGCGCCCGGCCAGCGCGGAGAGCGCCGGGCCCAGGCCGCGGTCGGTGAGGATCGCCGGGTGGATGCCGCGGGCCAGGTCGCGCAGCTCCTGGAGCGCGATCTTCACCTCGCCGTGCGCCTCGTCCACCATCGCCGCCGCCGCGCGCGGGTCCTGCGCCAACTTCTCCTTGGCCAGCCCCAGATCCAGCGCCAGCGCCGCCAGCCGGGCCTGCGCCCCGTCGTGCAGGTCCCGCTCGATGCGCCGCAGGTCGGCGGCGGCGGTGTCCACCACCACCCCGCGGTCCGACTCCAGCTCGATGACCCGGGTGGCCAGCGACGACGGTCCCAACAGCCCGCGCACCAGCAGCCGGTCCACCTGCGTCAGCCCGCGGAACAGCCACGGCCCGGCCAGCACCATCAGCAGCCCGACCCCGCCGCTCACCGCGGCCGCCACCGCCGGGCTCACATAGAGGACGGTGGTGCCGTCGCCCCACAACTGGACGCCCGGCAGCGCGGCGTACGGGCGCACGAGCCAGAACCACAGCGGGAAGGTCAGCAGCGCCCACCCCACCGTCCAGAACGTCACCGCCAGGACGAACGCGAACAGCGCCCACGGGAAGACCAGGAACGCATAGAGCAGATGCCGCCAGGACGCCCCGCTCTTGAGGACCGCGCCCACCCACGCCATCAGCCCCGGCTTCGCGGGGCGCAGCGGCTCCGGCGCGGCCACCTGAAGCCCCAACAGCGCCCGCGCCCGGGCCCGTTCCAGCGCGCCCAGCCCCCGGCCGCCGGCCAGCCCGCCGGCCAACACCGGGACGCCCAGGAACGTGATCAGCAGCCCGGCGCTCAGCGCGACCACGGTGACCGCGTAGCCGAACGTCAGGCAGGCGATCGGCAGGCTCAGACAGAGGTGGAGGAACTCGCGCCAGGTGCGCCCGGCGAAGGGGGCGCGCAGGCCCACCGGCACCCGGGGGCCGTCGGGCCGCGGCGGGTGGGCGGGGTGCGCCAGATACGCGGTGTCCATGTCTCGTCGTCGTCCTTCTGCCGTGGCGTCCGGCGCCGGCCCGGCGCCGATTCCGGGTGGCGCTGCCGGCCCCTGCCGGCTCCGTCCAGCGTCGGGCACCGCCGGCGCCCGGGCCATGAGGCTGCTCGCAGTCTTCCGCCGGGGGTTTTCCCCACCCCGGCACCGGCCGCCGCGGTCAGCGCCCGCCGGCGCCCCGCCGCTCCGCGGCACCCGAGGGCCGCTGCCGCCACGGCACCTCCGCGGTCACCCGGGTCGGCCCGCCCTCCGGCGAGTCCAGCACGAACAGCCCGTCCACGGCCCCCAGTCGGTCCGCCAGTCCGGCCATCCCGCTGCCGCCGTCGAGCCGCGCCCCGCCCCGCCCGTCGTCGTGCACCTGGAGCAGCAGCCGGTCCCGGGACCGCCACACCTCCACCGAGGCGCGCCGCGCCCCGCTGTGCTTGGAGACGTTCTGGAGCAGCTCGGAGACGGTGAAGTAGACGATCCCCTCGATCGCCGGGGCGGGCCGCTCGGCCAGGTCCACGGAGGTGGTGACCGGCACCGTGCAGCGCCCGGCCAACGAGGCCAGCGCGGGCCCCAGTCCGCGGTCGGTGAGGATCGCCGGGTGGATGCCGCGGGCCAGGTCGCGCAGCTCCTGGAGGGCCAGCTTCACCTCGCCGTGCGCCTCCTCCACCATCGCCGCCACGGTCTCGTCGGCCTGCCCCTCCAGCAGCTTCTCCTTCGCCAGGCCGAGGCCCATGGCGAGCGCCACCAACCGGGCCTGCGCGCCGTCGTGCAGGTCCCGCTCGATCCGGCGCAGATCGGCCGCCGCGGTGTCGGTGACCACCATCCGGTCCGACTCCAGCTCGGCGATCCGCCGCTCCAACTCGTCGGACGGGGACAGCAGTCCGCGCACCATCACCCGGTCCGCGTTGGACAGCCAGCGCGCCAGCCACGGCAGCACCGGCCAGGCCACGAACAGCGACACCAGGGTCACCGTGAAGGTGAAGATCCCCCACGGCAGCCGGACCACGGCGAACAGCGCGTGCCGCCAGGCCACCGGGTCCGTCAGGCGCGCCCACAGCCACCCGAAGAAGCCGCGCTCCCGGGCGTGCGGCGGGCTCGGCTCGGCCACCACCACCCCGAGCCAGGCGCGCGCCCGGGCCCGCTCCAGCTTCCCGTAGAGCCGACAGGCCATCAGGCCCGAGGCCAGCAGCGGCAGTCCGACGACGGTGAGCGAGAGCCCCGCCCCCAGCACCAGCCACACCACCAGCACCGCGAACGCGGCGACGTCCAGCGGGAGGTTGACCAGCAGATAGCCGATCTCCCGCCAGGTCCGGCCGCTGAGTGGGGCCCGCGGCGGCGGGAGCGCCACCCCTTCGGCGTCGTCGGCGGCAGTGCGCTGGGATCTTTCCGTCATACGCCCAGCTTGCCGGGGTCCGCGGCCGACTGCCATGGGGTTCGTCGGGTGGCGAGTGGGGGGTTTGCCCCACCTGCCGTGCGCGGGGCCCGGGTTGGCGCGGGACGCTGTGGACAGCGCGCGGCGGCGGGCCCGTATGGTGTTGCGGTGCGAAACGGCCGCGTGGACATGACGAGTGGGACGGCGGGTGCGGCCGCGGGCCCGGGCCGGCGCGGCGACGCCGGCCGGCCCACGACGGGACCCGCCGGCACCGCCGGCCCCCCGGCCGCCGCCGGCCGGCGCTGGGACGACTGCGGCCGGAACCGGACCGCGGTCCTGGCCAGCGTGCTGCTCGCCGCCGTCGCCGGGATCTGCGCGAGCACCTGGTACGGCGCCGACGCCGCCTCCTGGTTGGGCGCCGCGGCCGTCGGGTGCGCGGGCGGCGGCGCGGCGCTCACCGCGGCGCCCGGCCGCCGCCCCGTCGGCACCGCCCTGCTGCTGACCGGCGGCACCCTCGGCCTCCTCGCCGCCTGGCAGGCCGCGCCCGGCGCCGCCCGGCTCGCCGCCACCGGACTCACCGCCGCGGCCACCCTGGCGCTGCTCGGCCTCCGCACCCGGCTGGGGCGCGGCGGCCTCACCGGCGCGGCCGCGGTCGCGCTCGCGGTGGCCGGTTGGGAGCTGGCGCTGGCCCTGACCGACCCGGTCCGCACCGGCGTCGTCCTCGGCTTCCTCGCCGTCCTGGCCCTCGGGGCGCTGCCCCGGCTGGCCCTGCGCACGGCCGGACTGACCGGATGGGACGAGAAGCACGCGGGCGGCACCCCGGTCAGCCGCCACCAGGTGGCCGCCGCGCTGGCCGCCACCCACCAGGGGTTGGCCCCGGCCACGGTGGCGACGGCCGCCTCCGCCGGCGCGGCCGGCGTCCTCGTCGCGGGCGCGCCCGGCCCCTGGACGGTGCTCACCGCCCTGCTGCTCGCCGTCGTGCTGTTCTCCCGGGCCCGCGCCTACCCCCTGGCCGTGCAGGTCCTCGCCCTGCTCGCCGCCGGAACGGCCGTGTGCGTACGGCTCGTTCTGCTCTGCGCGACGGACGGCGACGCCCCGGCGCTCGCCCTGACCGCGCTCGGGCTGCTGGCGGCGCTGCCCCTGGTGGCGCTCGCCGTCCGCCTCCCGGACCCGTTGCGCAACCGGCTGCGGCGCTGGCTGGACGTGGTGGAGTCGGTGAGCACGGTGGCGCTGATCCCGGTGGGCCTCGGCGCGTTCGGGCTCTACGGGACGCTGCTGGGTGGCGCGTGACGAGGAGAGGCCCGGTGGCGGCGGAGGCGACGGGGAGTTCCTGTGAAGACCAGGCGGCGCGGGAACGTTCCGGCCGGCCGGGGGAGTTGGGAAGGCGGGGGCGGTGACTGCGGCGAGCACGGAAGGCGTGGGGGGAAGGGTAGTGGACGTGGCGAACGGCAACGGTGCCCCCGCTTCGGGCGGTTCCGGCGGCGGCGACGGTGCGGGCGGTTCGGCGGCGACGGGTGCGGCGCCGGGCGCGCTGCCCGCCGCGGTGCCGATGCCGCCGGCCGCCCCGGCACCGGGCCCGGCCCCTGCCCCGGTGCCGACCCGACCGGTGCCGGTCACGGCCGGACCGTCTCCGTTCGATCCGCCGCCGGCGCCGGTGCACCCGTCCCCAGCGGCGCCCGCGCCCGGTCCCGCGCCCGTCAACCCGGCCGTGGCGCCGGCCAGTTCGGCTCCGGCGGCGACTGTCCCGCTTCCGGCGCCCGCCCCGCAGGTCCCGTCCGCCCCTCCGGTGGCCCAGGCCCCGGCAGCCGCCCCGCTGCCCCCGGTGGCGCCCGCACCGGCCCCCGGGCCCGCCCCCGGTTCCTACGGGCGCGCCGGGATGCCCGCGCGCACGCCCGTCTCCGTGCCGTTGCTGCCGCCCGAGTTGGCCGACGGGCAGCCCCGGCCGCGTCGCGGTGACCCGCTGCCCCGGCGCGCCGGCCGGGCCCTGCGCCGGGTGTTCGCCTCCTCGCCGGCCGCCGAGTCCGCCGCCCTGACCCGGGCCGCGTCCGCCATCCAGCAGCCGGTCTCCAGCGGCCGGCAGATCGCGGTGTCCAGCATCCGCGGCGGCGCCGGCAAGTCCACCGTCGCCGCCCTGCTCGCGCTGACCTTCGCGCACTACCGCCCCGACCCGGTGCTCGCCGTCGAGGCCGACCCGGCGCTGGGCACCCTCCCGCACCGGCTCGGCGCCCGCGAGGTCCGCTGGTCGGGCTCCGACCTCGCGCAGATCCTCGACCCGTCGATGCTGATCACGGATCTGACGGGCTATCTCCTCCCGTTCGCCGGCGGCGGCTGGCTGCTGCCCGGCAGCCAGGGCGCCATCGGCACCCGCCTGGACATCGACGCCTACCGCGTGCTGATGACCTCCCTGCGCCGGCACTTCGCCGCCACGGTGGTGGACTGCGAGACGCTGCCCGCCGAGGTCGCGCGCACCGCGCTGGTGACCACCCAGGCCCGGGTCCTGGTCACCCCGGCGACCCCGGAGGGCGTGGCCGCCACCCGTTCCGTACTGGACTGGATCGGCGGCCTGCACCCCGGCCTGCTGCCGACCGCGGTCGTGGTGCTCACCCACTCCTCGCCGGACAGCGGCGTCGACGTCCGCAAGGCCGCCGCGCATCTGGGCGCCGGCGGCGCCGCGGTGCTGCCGCTGCCCTACGACCGCCACCTGGCGGCGGGCGGCGCCATCCGCACCGAGCTGCTGGGGGCCCGCACCCGCGAGGCCGCGGCGCGGATCGCGGCCGAGGTCATGCACCGCGCGGTCTCCCGCGACCCGTCCCGCCGCCAACAGCAACAGCAACAACACCAGCAACCGCAGCAGCACCGACCGGCGCCGCCGCAGCCGCCCACCCAGGGGACCGCCCCCTACGCGGCCCCGACCCCGGCGCCGCAGGGCTACCCCCAGCCCCAACAGCCGCCGGTGTCCCCACACCCCCAGATGCCCCCGCACCCCCAGGCGCCACCCCGGCCCACCGACCCCCGCACCCCGTACGGCGGCGGCACCTCGCACTGACCGCGGCTGCCGCCCCCCCGCCCCGACCGCACTCCGATCCCGCCCATCGGACGCTCCCCGTCCGCAGCGTGAGACACCGCGTGAGACGACCAGGTCGTCCGTCTACGCTGCCGGCCACCCAGGTAGGGCGAAGCCGGGGCAACCCCGGCTCCCCGCGACGATGCGGCTGCGGAGCGGGGTCGGCGCAGGGCCTAGACTCCGGTCCGTACAGATCGTGTAAAAGTCGTTTCAAGAAGCGCAGTCAGGGAGCGAGGGGCGGACGTGCTGGACGCGACCGTACGCACCACCGTCGCCGCGGACTATTTCCAGGGCTACTCGGCCGTCGGGATCATCGCCGTGGTCGGCGTGCTGTTCGTCGCCGTGGCCTTCGGGGCCGGGCGGCTGCTGCGGCCCGTGGTGCCCACCCCCGAGAAGCTGCTGACGTACGAGTGCGGCGTCGACCCGGTCGGCGAGGGCTGGGCCCACACCCAGGTCCGCTACTACGTCTACGCCTTCCTCTACGTCGTCTTCGCCGTCGACTCGATCTTCCTCTTCCCCTGGGCGACGGTCTTCGCCGCCCCGGGATTCGGCGGTGTGACGCTGGTGGAGATGTTCGTCTTCCTCGGCTTCCTCGCCGTCGGCCTGCTCTACGCGTACAAGAAGGGCGTCCTGGAATGGACGTGACCCCCGCCCCCACCGGCCCCGAGGCCGCGCCCGGGAGCGCCACCCCCGTGCCCCTGCCGGAGCCCCGGCGCCTCGGCGCGCTGGCCCGGCTCGCGCCCGAACCCATGAAGGTGGTCCTCAACTGGGGCCGCCGCTACAGCCTGTGGGTCTTCAACTTCGGACTGGCCTGCTGCGCCATCGAGTTCATCGCCGCGTCCATGGCCCGGCACGACTTCATCCGGCTCGGTGTGATCCCGTTCGCGCCCGGCCCGCGCCAGGCCGACCTGATGGTCGTCTCCGGCACCGTCACCGACAAGATGGCGCCCGCGGTCAAGCGGCTCTACGAGCAGATGCCCGAGCCGAAGTACGTCATCTCCTTCGGCGCCTGCTCCAACTGCGGCGGCCCGTACTGGGACTCGTACTCGGTCACCAAGGGCGTGGACCAGATCATCCCGGTCGACGTGTACGTCCCCGGCTGCCCGCCGCGGCCGGAGGCGCTGCTCCAGGGCGTCCTCAAGCTCCAGGAGAAGATCGCCCGCGAGTCGCTCGGCGAGCGCTACCCGCGCACCGCCCGGCCGTCCGCCGCCGCCCTCCGCAGCGGCCTGGTGGCCCCGCCGGCCGCCCCGGCCGCCTCGTCGCACGCGGGGGAGGAGCCCCGATGACGCAGCAGCCGGAACAGCCCGAGCAGCCGGCCGGGGACGTGACCGCCGAGCCGGCTCCCGAGCCGGTCGTCGGCTGGCTGCCGGGCCCGGCCGGTGAGCTCTTCGGCGCCGGCGCCACCGCGGAACTCGCCTACGACCTGCTGACCGTCGACGTCCCGGCCGACGCCTGGACCGCCGCGCTGACCACCGCCCGCGACGCCCTCGGCTGCACCTATTTCGACTGGCTGAGCGCCGTGGACGAGCCCGGCACCGGCTTCCGGATCTGCGCCCACCTCGTCGACGTGACGCGCCCCGGCGCCGTCCGCCGGCTGGTCGTGCGGACCACGGTGCCGCACGACGCGCCCGCGCTGCCCACCGCCGTGGGCGTCTTCGCGGGCGCCGGCTGGCACGAGCGGGAGACCCACGAGATGTTCGGCGTGGACTTCACCGGCCATCCGCACCTGGTGCCGCTGCTGCTGCCGGAGACCTTCGAGGGCCACCCGCTGCGCAAGGACTTCGTGCTGGCGGCGCGGGTCGCCAAGGCGTGGCCCGGCGCCAAGGAGCCGGGCGAATCCGAGCACGGGGGGCCCAAGCGGCGGCAGATGTTGCCGCCGGGGGTCCCGGACCCCAACGAATGGGGGCCGCTCAAGGGCCAGTTGCCGGCCGCCCCGGCGCGACCGGCCCGGGGCGCACGGGCGGCCGGTGCCGCCGGCGAGCGCCCGCCCCGGCGCACCCGTTCCGTGAGCGCCGGCTCGGCGAGCCAGCAGACGGCGGGCACCGAGACGACCGCCGGAGCGGGCACGGGGGCGGACGCCGCGACCGGTGCGCCGGCCGAACGCCCGGCCCGCGCCGCCCGCCCGGACCGGCCGCCCCGCCGCAACCGTTCCGTGAGCCAGGGCTCGGCCAGCCAACAGCCGGCGACCGGGACCACCCCCGAGGACCCCGGCCCCGAGGATCTCGCCTCCAAGGGCCCGGCGCCCAAGGACCCCGCGCCCCCGCGCCCCTCCGACGCGCCCTGGCACCACGCCCGCCCGGCGTTCGACGAGGCCGGGGCGGAGCCGCAGGACGGCCCCGAGCCGCCGCCGCAGAAGCCCCAGCCCGCACCGGAAGCGTCCCCCCGGCACCCCGGCGACGCCGACCGCACCGACGCCGACCGCACCGACGACGAAGGAGGCGACACCCCATGAGCGACACCCTCGCCCTGGTGCTGCGCCTGCTCGCGGTCTTCGTGGTCTTCCTGGTCTTCCCGCTGGTCGTCGGCCAGACCGAGCACAAGGTCATGGCCCACATGCAGGGCCGCCTCGGCCCCATGTACGCCGGCGGCTTCCACGGCTGGGCCCAACTCGTCGCCGACGGCGTCAAGTTCGCGCAGAAGGAGGACATCGTCCCGGCCGACGCCGACCGACGGATCTTCCAACTCGCGCCCGCGGTCGCCCTGTTGCCGTACCTGCTGGTCTTGGTCGCCATCCCCGTCGGGCCGGGCAACGCCGTCGGGCAGGCCCTGGACGCGGGCATCTTCTTCGTGCTCGCCGTCATGGGCGTCGGCGTGCTCGGCTCGCTGATGGCGGGCTGGGCGTCGGCCAACAAGTACTCCCTGCTCGGCGGCCTGCGAACGGCCGCGCAACTGCTCGCCTACGAGCTGCCGATGCTGCTGGCCGCCGCCTCCGTCGCGATGGCCGCCGGCACCCTCTCGCTGCCCGGCATCCTCGATGCCTTCCACTGGTGGTGGGTGCCCTGGCAGCTCATCGGCGGCGTGGTGTTCTTCACCGCCGGACTCGCCGAGCTCCAGCGGCCCCCGTTCGACATGCCGGTCGCCGACTCCGAGATCATCTTCGGCGCGTACACCGAGTACACCGGCCTGCGCTTCGCGCTCTTCCTGCTCGCCGAGTACGCCGGCATCGTCGTGCTCAGCGCGCTGACCGCGGTCCTCTTCCTGGGCGGCTGGCACGGCCCGTTCGGCGCCGACGGCCTGGGCTGGCTGTGGACGCTGGTGAAGACCGTGGGCCTGTGCTTCGTCGTCATCTGGCTGCGGGTCACCTACCCGCGGCTGCGCGAGGACCAGCTCCAGAAGCTGGCCTGGACGGTCCTGATCCCGCTCGCACTCGCCCAGATCGCCCTCACCGGCGTCATCAAGGTGGTGATCTCCTAGCCATGGGCATCCCCGGATCCGGCCTCGCCAAGGGCCTGGCCGTCACGCTCCGCACCATGACGCGGAAGTCCGTCACCGCGCAGTACCCGGACGTCCAGCCCGACCTCGCGCCCCGCACCCGCGGCGTCATCGGGCTGTTCGAGGAGAACTGCACGGTCTGCATGCTGTGCGCCCGCGAGTGCCCCGACTGGTGCATCTACATCGACTCCCACAAGGAGACGGTGCCGCCGGCCGCCCCCGGGGGCCGCGAACGCAGCCGGAACGTGCTCGACCGCTTCGCCATCGACTTCGCGCTGTGCATGTACTGCGGGATCTGCATCGAGGTCTGCCCCTTCGACGCGCTGTTCTGGTCGCCGGAGTTCGAGTACGCCGAGACCGACATCCGCGAGCTGACCCACGAGCGCGACAAGCTGCGCGAGTGGATGTGGACGGTGCCCGAGCCGCCCGCGCTGGACCCGGCGGCAGAGGAGCCCAAGGAGATCGCCGCCGCCCGTAAGACCGCGGACAAGCTGGCCGCCCAACAGGCCGCCGCCGCACAGGAACAGCAGACCACCGCCACCGACACCACCCAAGAGGAGGGAACGTGACGCTCGCCGCCGCAAGCCACGGCTTCCTCTCGCCCACCGGCGTCGAGATCGCCTTCGTCCTCGTCGGCCTCGCCACCCTCGGCGCGGCGCTGGTGACCGTCACCTCCCGGCAGTTGGTGCACGCCGCGCTGTGGCTGGTGGTCGCCCTCGGCGGGATCGCCGTGGAGTACCTCCTGCTCACCGCCGAGTTCATCGCCTGGGTGCAGGTGCTGATCTATGTCGGGTCGGTGGTCGTGCTGCTGCTCTTCGGGCTGATGCTCACCAAGGCGCCCATCGGCCCCTCGCCGGACGCCGATTCGGGCAACCGCTGGGCCGCGCTCACCGTGGCCGGCGCCTCGGCCGCGGCCCTGGTCTGGGTCGTCGTCGACGCCTTCCGCGCCACCTGGATCGACCTCGACGGAGCCGTCCAGGGCTCCCCCGAGGTCTCCGGGCGCAGCCTGTTCCGCTTCTGGGTGCTGCCCTTCGAGGCACTCTCCGTCCTGCTGCTCGCCGCGCTCGTCGGGGCGATCGTGCTGTCCCGCCGGGGCGGCGGCGCCAAGGGCGCCGCCGAGAGCTCGGCCCCCGCCGCGGGGGAGGGGCGGCACTGATGCACCTCGCCTACCCGGCGGTCCTCGCCGTCCTCCTCTTCTGCACCGGCCTGTACGGCGTGCTCGCGCGCCGCAACGCGATCCTGGTGCTGATGTCCGTCGAGCTGATGCTCAACGCCGTCAACCTCAACCTCGTCGCCTTCGACGTCTGGCTCCGCGACACCCTGCACGCCGGCCAGGCGCTCACCCTCTTCACCATCGCCGTCGCCGCCGCCGAGATCGGCATCGGGCTGGCGATCGTGCTGCTCGTCTACCGCAACCGCGGCAGCTCCGACATCGACCGGCTCCGCGACCTCGCCGAGCGGCCGGCCGGCCCGGACACCGCGGACGGATCGGCCGCGACCCCCTCGGACACCGGGGCGGAGGCCACCGCGTGACGCTCACGACCACCGCCGTACTCGTACCCCTCCTGCCCTTCCTCGGGGCCGTCGCCGGCCTCCTCGTGGGGCGCCGCTCGCCCGGCTTCGTCCGCCCGCTGGCGGTGCTGCCGACGCTCGCCGCGGCGGTCCTGACCGTCGCCGTCGCCGTCGGCCAGGGCGGCGGCCCGGCCACCGACGTCGCCACCCGGCTCACCCCGACCGGCTCGCTCCCCATCGACCTGGCGCTGCACATCGACGGCTTCGCCGCCCTGATCGCCGTCCTCGTCGGCACCGTGGCGACCTGCGTGCAGATCTACTCCACGGCCTACCTGCGCGACGATCCGCGCTACCCCTCCTACGCCGCGCTGGTCTCGCTCTTCACCTCCGCGATGCTGCTGGTCGTCTACACCGGCGACCTGATGGTGCTGCTGGTCGGCTGGGAAGTCATGGGCATCTGCTCGTACTTCCTCGTCGGCCACTACTGGGAGACCGAGGCCGCCCGCACCGCCTCCCTCAAGGCGTTCCTCGTCACCAAGCTGGGCGACGTGCCGTTCCTCTTCGGCATCTTCGCGCTGGCCGCCGACACTGGGACCTTCCGGATCACCGGCATCCTCGGCCACATCGCGCGCGACGGCCTGCACCACCCGACGCTGATCGCGCTGCTGCTGCTGGCCGGCGTCGCGGGCAAGTCGGCGCAGTTCCCGCTGCACACCTGGCTGCCGGACGCGATGGCCGGCCCGACGCCGGTCTCCGCGCTCATCCACGCCGCGACGATGGTCGCCGCCGGTGTCTACGTCGTCGCCCGCCTCCTCCCGGTCTTCGCCGCCTCCGCGGCGGCGCTGATCGTGCTCGCCGTCCTGGCCGCGGTGACCATGGTCGGCTCCGCCCTGGCCGCGCTCGCCCAGGACGACATCAAACGCGTGCTGGCCTACTCCACCGTCGGCCAACTCGGCTACATGACCGGCGCGCTGGCCGTCGGCGACCGCGGCGCCGCCGTCTTCCACCTGCTCTCGCACGGTGCGTTCAAGGCCCTCCTCTTCCTCGGCGCGGGCGTGGTCATCCACGCCGCCGGCACCAACTCGCTCTCCGCGATGTCCCGGATGAGCGGCCTGGCCCGCCGCATCCCGGACGCCGCCTGGACGCTGGGCGTCGCCCTGCTCGCCCTCGCCGCGATCCCGCCGTTCGCCGGCTTCTTCTCCAAGGAGGCCGTGCTGGGCGCCGCCGAGCACGCCGCCACCGGCCACGCGACCGGCATCCCCGGCGCCGCCGGCTGGACCGTGCTGCTCTCCGGTCTGCTCACCGCCCTCCTCACCGCCGCCTACGCCACCCGACTGTGGCTGCTGACCTTCCACGGCACCGGCCCCGAGGTCCCCGATCGCCCCCGAGCTCTCGACTCCGATCGAGCAGGAAAGACCCCGTCCCCCCAACCACGCGCCATGACCGGCGTCCTGTGGGTGCTCTTCATCCCCACCGTCGGCCTCGGACTGGCCACCCCCCTCCTGCCCGCCTGGTTCGACGGGCGCTCGCTCGCCCCGACCACCACCACCGCCGTCCTCGGCACCGGTGTGGCCCTCATCGGCGGCCTGATGACCTACGCCGCCTGGCGCCATACCCACCCGTCGGCCGCCCGCCGCCCCGCAACGAGCCGCTCCGCGGCGCCCCCTTCGCCCGCCCCCGCCGCCCGCACCCCCGGGACGGTGGCGCCGCTGGCCGCCGACGCCGCCCCCGCCCTCGCCGAGGAACTGGCCATCGTCAGCCACCCCCCGACCTCCGGCGGCGCCGCGGACCCGGCCGACCCCGGCCGGCTCCTCCTCGGCCCGCTGCACCGCCACGCCGCCGCCGGCTTCCACCTCGACGCGGTCTACTCCGCGCTGTTCGTCCGGCCCACCCGGGCGGCCGCGACCCTGGTCCGCTTCCTGGACCGCGCGGTCGTCGACACCTACGTCGCCGGCGCCGGCACCGCCCCCCGCTGGCTGGGTGCCGCGGTCCGCCGCGCCCAGACCGGGAACGTGCAGACCTACCTCGGGGCGCTGCTGGCCGGCGCGCTCGTCCTGGCCATCGCCGCCGTCCTCGTCGCTACGGGCACGGGAGCCTGACCGTGAACCACACCGCCATGCAGATCCTCCTCGCGGGCTCCGTCGTCCTCCCCCTGATCGGCGCGCTCGCCGCCCTGCTGCCGGCCCCGCCCGGCCTGAAGGGGAAGAACCCCGACCAGGCCGTGCTGCGCCACGGCGTGACCGTCACCGGCGTGGTGCTCGCCGCGACCCTCGCGCTGGCCGCCGGCTTCGACCGCGGTCACCCGGCGCGTATGCAGGCCACCACCGACCTCAGCTGGATCCCGGCGCTCGGCATCCGTGTGCACCTCGGCATCGACGGCATCTCGCTCCCCCTCCTCGTCCTGAGCGCGCTGCTGACCTTCCTCTGCGCCCTCTACAGCTACTTCACGATGCCAACGGGCCCGTCCCCCAAGGCATTTGTGGCGCTGCTCCTCGTCCTGGAATCCGGCACCCTCGCGACCTTCGCGGTGCAGGACCTGGTGCTGTTCTTCCTCGCCTTCGAGATGGTCCTCATCCCGATGTACTTCCTCATCGCCCGCTGGGGCGGCGCCGGACGCCAGGCGGCCGCTTGGAAGTTCATCCTCTACACGCTGCTCGGCTCCGTCGTGATGCTGCTCGGCCTCCTCCTCATCGGGCTGAAATCCGGCACCTTCGACATGGTCGCACTGGCCACTGACAACGGCCCGAAAGCCCAGCTCAGCCACACCGTTCAGGTCATCGCGGTGCTCGCCGTCGGCATCGGACTGGCCGTCAAGTCCCCGATGTGGCCGCTGCACAGTTGGCTGCCGGACGCGCACACCGCGGCCCCCACCGCCGGCTCGGTCCTGCTGGCCGGCGTCCTGCTGAAGATGGGCACCTACGGCTTCGTCCGGATCGCGCTGCCGATCACCCCCGACGGCCTGCACACCCTCGCGCCCTACCTCGGCGCGCTGGCCGCCGTCGGCATCGTCTACGGCTCGCTGGCCTGCCTCGCCCTGGTCCGCTCCGGAGGCGGGGGAGACCTCAAGCGCCTGATCGCCTACAGCTCCGTCGGCCACATGGGCTTCGTCCTGCTCGGCATCGCCACCATGACCCCCACCGGCGTTAACGGCGCGCTGTTCGCCAACATCGCGCACGGCCTGATCACCGGCCTGCTCTTCTTCCTCGTC